>NZ_ALKF01000166.1:0-63665 GCF_000283315.1 Paenibacillus sp. OSY-SE
GCTGCTGTTTATCTGGAAATATGAAGGTAGACAGCACATTTCCCGATATATAGGAAACAAGAAACAGCCAGCTCACATGTATTGCATTCATTCCTTTATTCATTCCTCTCTCCCTCAACTCGTCACGAAACCCCAAGTTCTTTGTCTATCCGCTGTATCGCACGCTTGGACTTGAGCAAGGCTGTGGAGGTAAAGATTTCTCTTCAAAATTGAAAGTAGACATTGCATCATGTTTATGCGGAGGAAATCAATATGTAATGATACATTATCTCTATCTATTGATGATATAAAGAGCATTTTAATAAGTAATAATTAACCTTATATGGTTATATTTATCAAGATCATTGATTTTTTTAAAAATTATCTTGTCTTTGCCTCTGAAACTCAAAAAGATAAATGTCTAGCTCTTGACTCAATCTAACAACAGTTTCGTCTGTAAAGCTCTTTTTTTCATTGGCTTTTTTTATTAATTGGTGTCGGATACTTTCGATTCTTTCAAGTAAATAATCATGTTTTACATAGCAAAAATAAAATGGTTCTATTGTTGGAACACCCTTTCGTATTTTATAACAGCTTAAATGGTGGGCACCCACTCTCTAAAATCAGTATAATATAAGTCGTAGAAATCCCATTAAATTCAATTACAGGAAACGAAGGGAACGAAGGGAACGAAGGAAACAAAAATAACAAAAAAAAAGAGTACCTAATCGGTACTCTTACCATGGATGAATCCCTTCATTATTTCCCAAAAACGCTACGCTCGAAGTTACCACAACGACTGCCGAAAAAACGATACTGCTGTATAGCTTTGCTATGAAGCGCTTCACACCAATCCCTCCAATTTATTTTCTTTAGCTGCACTGCGTTCATAATACGCCTTCAGTTTTTCCAGTGTGGGTACGGCCATGGCAGTGCTTTGTTGCAGATGGCTGCACACGATTTGGTTGATGCATTCTTTTTCCTGAACCGTATCATTCACTCTTGAGAAATGAAACGCGCCTTCTAGGTATTCGGTTACTCCCTTATCGAGTTCGCCCACGATAACAAAGTATGCAGCTCGATGATAATAATATTCAGCTAACTGTGAAATGGTGATAGGATTATTAGTGCTGATGGACTCCGTGTATATAGGGTAGGCAATCAACTGTCTGGCCTCATCTAATCGGTTTTCTTGCAAATAGATTTGTATTAACTGATTGCTTGCCGGTAGAGCGGCATCCTGGGTACACGTTTTTAGAAATGATGTAAGTTTTGCGACAGCGCCATCGGTGCTCCCCTTTTTCGCATCGAGCGCTGCCTCCATTAGTACGGAGTTAGCCCTGATGTGAGGGTAGTCATATTGAATATAGAGGCGTGAGTAGTATTCCGACTTATCGTAGTCCTCAATGCGAAAATAAGAATCTCGCAATATCCCGAGCGCATTGATGTAATACCAGTTATTCGGAGCCGCTTCCCCAAGAACACGGAGACAGAGATCAATGCTTTGCGGGTACAAGAATAAATTGAATGCATGTACAGCCAATTTGTAATACAAAGTGATTCTCTCTTCACTGGTTAAAAAATCAACGAATTGAACGATATGTTTACCACTGTCGTAAACGTCCCGGAGCCGGGAAAAGTCGTCTCGATCGATAAGATACACCCGGAATAACCCCTTAGCCAAAAAAGGCATGATTCCATGGTCGCGAGAATAGTCAACGATGAGTTGATACAAGGCTAATTTAATCTCCTTATTTTCCACGCTGTCCGTGAAGGTATAGAGCCGTTCAACCAAGGCGTGACTATCGCCACTAGGTGATTCCAAAAATTTCCTACCTACTTTTTTCACCAGATCAGCATTACCCGAATGCTGAATCACATCCTGCAATACGAAAAGGAGGGTGTCTGCCCTTTTGTCAACGGTTATGTGCAGTTCGACCAAAGTCTCTAGGGGTATTTCCAAGGTGTCTACAAGCGGACGGATGGTCATATATTCCGGCCTTTTAACGTCCCCGTTTTCGATTTTTGATATCGTACCTTTATGTAAGCCTGTCAATTCAGCTAATTGCGATAAAGTCATGTCCCTATTCTGTCTGTAGCGTTGTATTAATTCCCCAATGGACAATACTTGTGCCACCCTATACGCACCTTCTCCCTATTTCAATAATTGACCACCTATATTTTACCATGTTTGATACAAAATATATACATTTATCAACAAATTAACGATTTTGCGCAAAGGTTATGCAAAATCGAGTAGGAGGGGGTGCCTAACCCCCGTCCTCTCACACCACCATACGTACCGTTCGGTATACGGCGGTTCATGTTATATTCCGCAGAAGATTATATCTGTACATTAGACTTCTCAGCCCTTGCTTTAACCAGTATTCGTTACTCCATGCACGACTGAGAATTGGACTGTACGCACTACGCCAATATTTCTTCCGTGTATTCCCCCATTCCCATGCTTTCCCTTTCGGAATACCTAATGCTATCAGGTTCCTCACCCTAGTCCTTGGCAGTTTCCACTGTTTCCAGATGTACATTCGCAATCTTCTACGTATCCATGAATCGAGTGCACTAAAGATTGATGGTGTATCAGCTAAGGCGTAGTATCCGCACCACCCCGTCAGATACTGATTCAGTTCTCTTATCCGCTCTTTCATTGAGATTGGGCTTTTCCGCGCGATGAGTTCCTTTATCTTTGCTTTTACTCGCTGCAAAGAGGTCTGGGATATCCTTACCTTCGGGTTTTCTTTATCCGCACTATAACTGAATCCGAGAAACTTTCGTTTCCATGGACGGTCTACCGCACTTTTCGCCTGGTTCACCTTTAGCTTTAGCTTCTTCTCAATGAACTGCGTTATCGAATGCTTTACTCGGTTTCCTGCCTTCCATGTCTTTACGTAGATATTGCAGTCATCTGCGTACCTCACAAATTTTAAGCTTCTCTGTTCCAATTCCTTATCCAACTCGTCTAGTACAATATTGGACAGTAGCGGACTCAGCGGGCCTCCTTGCGGGGTTCCTTCTCGGCTCAGTTGTACGAGTCCATCTTGGAGTATCCCCGATTGTAGGTACTTTCGAACTAGCTTTAACAGCATCTTATCCGTTATTCGCTCTGCCAGTCTCGCCATCAGTCGGTCATGGTGAACCAGGTCAAAGAATTTCTCCAGATCAATGTCTACCACGATCCGGTATCCTTCTTGCATGAATTGTTTCGCCTTCCTTACTGCGCCATGCCCTCGCCTTTGTGGACGAAATCCATAGCTATGTTCGGAAAACGTAGGGTCGAATACAGGAGTCAATACCTGCATAATCGCTTGTTGAATAAATCGGTCTGTCACGGTTGGTATACCTAATAACAGAGTTCCGCCGTTCGGTTTCGGGATTTCGACCCGACGGACTGGACTTGGCTCATAGGTTCCCTGTTTCAAGCTTTGACGAATGGTTCGCCAATTTTGTAGAATGTGGACTCGTAACTCCTTTACGGTCATTCCATCTACGCCATGGCTCCCTTTGTTCGCCTCAACGCGTTTTAGCGCTGTCAGCAAGTTCTCCCGTGACAATAGTAGTTCTATCATTCGTTGATATACTCCTTGCGTGAATTGTTCTTCTGTTCATGCCGCTGTAAGCTCAGCCCTTCTGAATACCCTCGCGTATTCACCGCTACTTTCTCCAGATAGGTCTCCGAAAAAAAACAGGAGATTGTCTGCCTTTATCACTTACATTCGAAATCCAAGTCGTTCAATTCCTATAACATGTTCGGCCCTTCCGACCATTGTCGTCACAACTGTCGTACTATGACCTCTGCTGACTTCTGTATGTTCAGTCTGCTTTCACAAGCAGATTTACAGAGTTACTCTGCATTCATACAGATCTCCCCAGGTAAGAGCGCTATCTTCCTCTCCATCTATCTGCTTCATTTACTCTCGTATGCCTTTGGCAGTAAGGACTTTGGTTTGTTATGCAACCTCATCCAACATACGCTAGCCTTATATGAAGTTCGTGTTCCTCAGACCGGAGATTTGCCGCCGACTTCCTTCAGATTCGACCTTGCGGTCGACACCCTTGTCTTAAGCTACGGCTACTACTGCCTTCACCGTTCGGGACTTGAACCCTAGAGATAGCGCCCATGCTGGGCGCACATAAAATGAGCAGGCTGCCGCAGCCTGCTCATCAATGTGTGTAATTCAACTATCGTGTCCCGTTAGCTCAATGATCCGGACTTCTACTGGTTCATCGAGAACATAACCTAAACACAAAGTACAGAGTACAGTTTGACCACTAAATATACATAAACACAAAGCTAATCTCCATTTTGAAATGCTCTTTTGCCCAATTGTGATAGCCGCACGACCCGGTAACCCGGCTCATCTCCAGTCGCGAACTCCGATGGCTACGGTGTGCTTTAACGTCCCCTCGGTAATTCATCTCAGCCAAATGCCAAGCATCTGCTGCATCTGTTTTCACCTTACGAAGCTGTGTGCCTTTCGATCGTTTCACTTGCAGGGGGTTGACGATGTAATGAATCCATCCACTGCGTTTAAGATACCCTACCAGATTTCGATGGAATGTCCGGTTGCCTCAAGGACAACAACGGGCATTGTTACGCGATAGGGGTGCATAAGCCCCTGTATAGCGCAGGTTTCCGCTCTCGTTTTGTGAGGGGTAAGGGCTTTACTGCGTGACACACCCATAGTAAAAACGGGGTACGGTTGGTCTATGAATGACCCCGCGCCCCGTTCTTTATATTATTACACTGTTTTCTTTTTCTGACTAATTGTGTGTATATATTTAATAGTAAGCTTCCATAAGACTTTCCCGAGCCAAAACATTAACACACCAATCACAATAGAAATTGGCAAGAACTGCATTGGGCTTGGTGTAAATGCTCCCATTTCGATTGTTATTCCGGCAATATCATATCCCATAAGATACCCGAAAAATTTAACAATTCCGCCTATCGGCGTAATAACTCCGCCAATCATTAAAGCAATGGAAAGAGTACTGATGAACGGCAAAAGTAACATACCGCTGACGCCTGCAAAGCTGCTACAAAATGCAAATATTTCGCCGAATTTACGCCAACTAAATTTACTGTTCTTTGAAATGGCTTCACCTAAGTATGCTTTCGCTAATTCTTTTGGGTTTCCTAACCGTTCGATGATTTTCTCAGAAGATACACCATTATTTTGCAATTCAAGCATTACGCTTTTGATTTCTTTTACAATGTCAATACGCTCGGAATCGGACATAGATTTCAAATACTTTTCAATTTTTACAAGATAGTCATTCATAATTTTATCCAAAGTTTAACTCTCCTTTAATTTCTGATATAGCTGTTAATAAATTATCCCATTCTAAGGACATCGCGTTTAAGTACTCGTTTCCTTTTTCTGTAAGGGTATAATATTTTCTCGGTGGCAAGCCTTCTGTACTTTCTTGCCAAGATGAAGAAATATATTCTTCTTTCAATAATCTTCTAAGCAGTGGATAAATTGTATTTTCTTTTGCAGCAACAATAGGATACTGCTCTAACTTACTTATGATTTCATACCCATAATATGGTCGTTGCTTTATTAGCAATAGAATACAAAAATCGAGTGTTCCTCGCTTAATTTGTGATTTCCAATCATCTACATTCATGTATTGTACCTCCTGCATATATATCGTACAACACAGTACTATATTTATCAATAGTAAATTCAGTACCAACAACCGCCGAACGCAAGCAGAAACAGCGGGCAATGTTACGCAATAGGGGCGCAAAAACCCCTTGTATTGCGCGGGTTTTCCGGGCGCGTTTTGAGAGGGGTAAGGTTTAAAAAGTTGCCGCCATAATTCCAAAAAGCCCCAAATTTATTTTTAAAAGTAAGTTGGGGCTTTTGAACCAGAAAGGTATATTTTTAACTATAAAAACTATGACAAAATTTATCCGTATTTTCCGTTTTCCTTTTTTCCTATTTGCTAAATTCAGCAAGTAAAATATTTTTAAAAGGATTAGGACTGTTATCTCTACCCAAACTGTTCAAACTGACGACCAACGTATGCTTGCCTCCAAGTGTACCTCCAGCAATAGTAGAAAACCCTAGAATGCCACCTGTGTGTCCCCATATCGAGACACCGTTTGGAAGCTTAGTTTCAAAGATTCCAAGACCATATCCATCGATTCCTGCTCTTCCTGTAGGAACTGTAGTAAGCATTTGTTTTAGTTGCTGTTCCTTCAGTAATTTGCCACCGAGCAAGGAAGAGAAGAATTTATTTAAGTTATCAGCAGTAGAAATCATATCTCCAGCCGAGCTACCTGCACTTGGATTATAATAAGTAACGTCTTTTATCTCACTTGCTTCGTCTGGTTGGGAATATCCCCGAGCATGCTTGGTGCCTGGAATAACGCTTGAATTGCCAGGTAGGAATGTATCCGACAATTCAAGCGGTTCAATAATCCGATTTTCAATCTCTTCTGCGTAGCTGTTTCCGGTTACTTTTTCAATAAGAATACCCAGTAATACGTATCCCGTGTTTGAATAAGACCAGCCCTTTCCTGGGACAAAGTCTGGGGGCAGAGAAATCCCCATCTTCACTATTTCATCAGCCGTATACGATTTTTTTGTATCCATAAAATCAGCGTCTTTTGACCTTGAGTATTCAGCGATACCACTTGTATGGTTCAATATCTGCCGGATGGTAATCTGTTTACCATTATATCCGTTTCCTTGAATGACACCAGGCAACCATTTTTCGATGGAGTCGTCTAGATTTAAGCGGTTCTCTCCAGCTAATTGAAGTACAACCGTTGCGGTGAACGTCTTCGTCACGCTGCCAATGCGAAATCGAAAATCTGTTTCCATTGGTTTCTTGGTGCTCAGATTCGCTACCCCAGCGGCATAACCCCACGTTTTTCCACCCTCAGAAGTTTTAGCAAGTATCCCCGGGAATCCAAGTTGCAATGTATCCCGCATTGCTTGCTTGACGGAATTATGATCTCGTTGAGTGGTTGTTTGTAACGAACTAGATACATCTTGAGTGGGCTCTGCTTTTACAATTGAGGTTGGCGATGTGTATAGCAGGGAACTTCCAGTTATTAAAAGGGCCAGACTTGCAAATGTAATTTGACTACGTATTTTCATAAGGCATTCCTCTTCTCTATTAATATTGTAAGTTTGTAATCATCTTCATAATTGTTGTTTTACCAACGCCATTCTGTCCTAACAAGCGGTAAATTCCTCTTTTTTTCGCATCCCAGAAATTAATTCTTTTCCTTAAAATACTCTGTTAACTGGTTTGTTTTTCATATATTCGTCATATCTGTTCCGCCTTTCACACCCACCTCCTGCATATACATCGTACAACACAGTACCTCAATTATCAATAGTATATCAGATTTTTTTATTCAATGAGAGATATTTGAAAGAAATTCAGTATCAACAACCGCCGAGCGCAAGCAGAAACAGCGGGATGTTACGCAATAGGGGCGCATATGCCCTTGTATAGTGCTGGTTTCCGGGCGCGTTTTGAGAGGAGCAAGGGTTTTATACCTTTTCCCTCAAAATCATCGTTCTGCTGCGTGACACACCCATAGTAAAAACGGGGTGCGGTTGGTCTATGAATGACCACCGCGCCCCGTTCTTTTTTTGTGCTTATGGTTCAGTTTCCTTTTGCCGTTCGGCTTCTCTTGGCTGTCGCAAAATCCCATCAATGTTCCGCTTGATAACGTCGTATTCCTTTACCTGCTTTTTCAGTTTCCCATAGTCGGTATACAGCTTTTCCTCTTGAAGCCTTTTGTATTCCGCTTGCAGGGCGGCGATGTTCGGGAGCCTGCCGCCGATCTGCGCTGCCTTTAATACTTTGGTGGCTGCTTCATACAAAAAATACTGCTTTCGTGCCCTGCGCGACGCCTTGTTTGACAACGGCTTCAAACGCCTTGCGTTTAGTGTTGTCCAGAAGTTTTGCATAGCTCATTGTCATCTCTGGAGATGCATGGGCCAATAACTCCTGGACGGTTAATATATCTGCACCGCCGTTTAGCATCTTAATTGCATAGGTGTGACGAAATTGATGAGTTTTAAAGTAGAATACGTTACCGCATTCATCTGTGATATTCAAATTCTTTACCAAGCTGTTCAATTTCTCTCCAACCCATAATTGAGAATAAGGTCTACCTTTCCTTGGACCACGAATTCTTATGAAAATATATCTTTCTGGATTGTTGTCTTCATTACTGTTCTCAATTGAATTTTTAATTAAAGCCGCTGTTCTTAATTTTCGAGAAGTCAATAAAATATTGAGATTTCGACATATTATAATTTATCTTATATGTATCATACAAAATTCGAATGTCCCAACGGTCTTTGTCCCATTCCTCGCGAGCATCGATTAGTTGTGATATAGAAAAGCGCATATGTCTTAAAAATTGAACATTTGATTATTTGTTCTCCGTACACATCATGTTCCCTTATTGTATGTGTGCGGATGTTCTGTTTCTCCAACCAGAATAACCATTCCCGATCTGACTTACCAATGTCCAAATCAAGTAGTGATCCTAGTCGAGGGTGTTTTTCATTAAGAATCTTGTGAGCTGGTTTATGTTCGTGAAATTAGTTCCGAATAAGCTTGAAAAAGACCAATCCTCATTAAATAACTTATGGAACACAACATACTTCATTTTTAGAGTAACAAATGGGCTATAAAACTCGAACCGAATGTTTTTATTAGATCGATTATATTTTTTTCGCTGATCATGAAAATTAGTTATAGAACCTATCACATCTACACTCCAAACGTTTTCAGTCAAGAAATAGGGATTCTCAACTTTGCGAAACGACACAGATCCATCAGCATTAACTAACCGTTCCTCTATTTACGATACTATAATTAATACGGTCTAATACTTTATTTTCAGTCTAATACTTTATTTTCTCAAGACATTTAGTCAAGCCCAGCTCAAGACTGGCACCCTATTCCTGAATAAATCAAATGCTTCTTATTAAAAATATGTTCTTCTCTTTCAAATGTAAATCCTATTTTTTCTGCTACTCTGATGGATTGAATATTGTTTGGAGCAATAATGCTTACCAGTTTGTTTTTCTTTAATTGTTGGAACCCGTATTCTTTACATTTTAACGCTGCTTCGGCAGCAAATCCTTGCGACCAGTATCTTTTATTGATATGATATCCAATTTCCACTTCAGCTGCCCCGTTAATGATTTGTGTTATAAGTCCACAATCTCCTATCACTTCATCCGTATCTTTTAAACACACCGCCCATAATCCAAAGCCATCCGCTATATACCTCTCTTGATTGCGGGAAATCCAAGCATGTGTTTGTTCCATTGTAAATGGAGCTGGATAAAACTTCATCGTTTCCGCATCAGAAAATATTTTATGTAAAGCGGAAGCATCTTCTGCTTCGAAATGTCTTAAATAGAGTCTTTCTGTTTCTAAAATGAAACTCATCCTAAACTATCTCCCTTAACCTGTGGTATTACATACTATTATATACAAAGAATAAGCCCTCAAGATTATACATCTCGAAGGCCGCATGTAAAAAATTGCAATATTTATGCTTTTTCTTCTTCAATACTCGATAAAACCTTGAATTGCATCTGCATTCCTGCCCCTGCCTGCATATTCAGCAAGTTGATGACATCCTTCGTATTCTGAGTCATTCCATCTTCATTTGCATATTGTTTACCGGAAAGACTGTGCAGATCGTTACCGTCACTTATGGATTCGTCCTCGGCTTGCTTTGCTTCACTTAACAAAATTTTGGTGCCGTCCGGCCTAACGATATATTGCCGCACATAAGCCCCTTCCCTACAAGTAACTAACTTCCCTTTTTTCTCCTCACCTTGCTTATCCTCTGCCTTCTCAGCCTCTTTTTCCATAAGCACAGAACTAAACAACTCTTTATTCGCATTGGAATTCGCTCGTTGAGCGGTAAACGTATAGCTTCCACCAGAATGAATACGCATACTTACACTTCCTTTTTGCACATGATAATTACTCTAAATAATATAGCTCTTAACTAAATATCGGAAGACAATGATTAAAAGTTAATCGTGCTTGCTTCCATTTATAGAGAGCAAGACTTAAAATTGATATGAACATATCAAGTGGTTTCTTCGAGGAGGTTCACATGGTTACCGAAAAACGAGCAACTTTCAATGAAGTCGCGGAGCTATACGATAAAGCCCGGAATCATTATCCAGACTCCCTATTTGACGAATTGCACAAGCTTACGCAACTGCCTTCCGCTGCACGTATTTTGGAAATCGGTTCGGGCACGGGAATCGCCACGCTTCCGCTTGCAGAACGAGGCTATCGCATCATCGGAGTCGAACTTGGACACGATATGGCAGCAGTTGCACGGCATAAGCTGGCCGCTTTCTCCAATGTCGATATTCAGCTTGCCTCCTTCGAAGATTGGCAGCCTCCGGCAGAGCCGTTCGATCTGGTCCTTTCCGCAACTGCATTTCATTGGCTTGATCCGGACATCCGGTTCCAGAAGACAGCTTCTGTACTGAAAGACAGAGGGCATCTGGCAATCGTAAAATATCATCATATCGCGGGTGGCGATCAGTCCTTCTTTGACCAAGTGCAGTTATGCTATGAACAATATAAGCCACACTCAGAACAGCTCCAACTTCCCCGCATGGAGGATATGTATCCCGATACAGAAGAGCTTGTACAGTGCGGATTGTATGAGCAGCCTGTCATACGAAGGTATGTCACGGAGGAAACCTATAATCGTCAACAATATCTCGATTTATTAGCAACGTATTCCGATCACCGAACTCTTGAACCATTGACTCGACAGCGTCTTTTTGAATGCATAGGGACTCTTATTGATAACGATTATGATGGTAAAGTGAGAAAATGTTACTTACATGAGCTCATCTTGGCACGCAAAGCTTAGTATTCAGCAGAACTAATGATGGCACGCCTAATCTATCTTCACTGTTATGTATATTTCGGTATGAGGCAATTACAATGTGCCCACAGGAGAGATTGATTCGTATAAAGAAACCGAGCGAAGCGGACGGAGGATCCGTCCACTTCGCTCGGTTTAAATTGTCGGCTGGCGCCTAGTAGAGCACTACGTGACAGGTTGCTTCTGATAGGTTCCTTTAATGAATTGGTACATCCAATCGTACAATTCGCGTGCGCGCGGATCGGTGCTGCGGGCGCTTTCCAAGAGTCCGTCCACGCCCTGATAGTATGCCTTGAAGGCCCCTGTCATGAATCCGTTATCCACACCGCTGTTCAGATATTCAAGATACCGCTTACGGAATTCCGGATCATGATTCATCCGTTCATCTGTTTCCATTTCAACCCCAAGTCCGTGATGTCTCGCCAAGTAAGCAGCATCATCAACTCGTGCTGCCTGCGTTCCGTCGAAATAGTGGTTCGGTTGCAGTACGGTTGCATCGAATCCGAGAGCTCTTCCTGCAAAGTTCATGTTCGCAGAGAAGAACGGAATCCAGAAAAATTTCTTGCCTGCTTGGTGCACCAAGTCACGTGAATAGCTAAGCAGATTCATATCAACGGATTCTCTTCCATGCTCTACGCCTTCGGCCAACCAGTACATGCCAACCAAATCCAGTCGATCATAGTGACCTTGCAACCAACGTTCTTTCACTTGATTCATATACCATTGAATCGCCTTCGTACGGTTAGCAAAAGCAGCTTCTTCGCCAACTTCGGCAGCATTGAAATTTTCGGACACGCCGTCGCCGTCCACATCGCCAAAGTCAGAAATCTTTTCGCCTGCATACGGAATCATCAATACGACTTTAACTTTATGATTGGAATCATTGAGCTTGGCTCCGGCTTCTTTAACTGCTTCGTTTAAGTTAGCCATGTCACCATCCGCTTTGAACGTCTTATCTAAGTACCAGTTCCAATCGCTTAATAAGGCAGTGCTGCCGAAGTCACGCTGATCATCATCTGTTTTCAGCCCCAAATACAGCACCCCGTCATACATCCAGTCCGTCGAAATTCCCTGCTCGTCGACATAGCTGACGTATGGGATGATATTGTCTTTCTTCCAGTCGCCGCGGTCATTTTCATATTTGCCGTTGTACAATAACAACAAATCACGAATGTCCGCCGTATCACGACCTGGCTTCAAATAATCAGATGCAACCGGTTTCAAATTAAAAGCATCATTTGTCTTCCCATCAACGCCATAGATCTCAACTTCGTCTAAGAATACCCACACCGTAGTCGTTATTGCTACTTTCACGTAACGAGCATACGCTTTACTCGCGTTGCGGGAAGGATGAGGAACACCGTCCACTTTACCATCCCATACGTAATCAACGCCAGTAGCAGTCTTATCTGCCCAGATCGGTTCCGGAGAAGCCATATGCTTCACAGGCGCCCAGTTCTGTCCGTCTTCCGACACATAGTAAGAGAGTATATTCGGACTGTAAATTGCAGCAGGGCCTTCATACAAAAAATGCGTTTTAATGCGTCCTACCGATTTGTTCTCACCCAGATCAAACGTAATCTCACGCGTTTTTCCACCTAAGAATGCGACCCAAGCGGAATCCCAGAACGCGTTCAAATCTCCAAACTTTCCATCTGTCAATCTGTTCCCGTTATCTTGATGCTCTTGGTGCGGCGCTTCGGAATACGAATATGTGCTGTGCGGCGCTAAGTTTTTCATCTCTTGAGCCTCACCTCCTTCGGCATATGATACTTGCATGGTTGACAACATCAAGACCGCGGCAAGCAACAAAGAGGCCCATTTCTTCATCTTATTCATTAACTGGTCTCCTTCCCCTTGTTAAAGTGGCAACAGGAACCATCGTCTGAGATGAGGCTCATGTTGTTACTTTATTATAGATCGGAGAAATTCGACAAATTATAATTATAGTTCAAAAAACCTGTACAATTTTCCAGAATGATGACATCTAGTCGGCAGCATTATCTTGAGCGGATCGATACATGAGCTTCCAATTAAGGATAAACACAGTGAGACTCGCTGTATATTCCATACTGGAATGCGCATCCTACACAATATGGTGATGATAATGAGAGATCTATCGTTATTGAAAATTCCAACATGGGACATATGGCTGGCGGCTGGGTTCAGCTTCCTAGCTCCCTATCTTGTCTACAGGCTATTCCACTGGCTCGGCACGAACGAGCAATTCATGAAACGGTGGAAATCGTTAAAATCCAAACCGAAAGCCTCGGCCCAGCCGACACTGTGCTCTCAGCTGCGGCAGCCGCCGGAGAAGACAGAGGATGAAGCAATGCTGCACCGATCGCTGAACCAAAATGTGGATGCAATCTGCAAGCAGATCGGGGACAATACAGACTTGTACCTGCGTCCATTTCAATTCGGACAGCACATGAAAGCCATGCTGCTGTACATGGACTGCGCGACCGACAAGCAGCTGCTGGACGAATTTGTTTTGAAACCGCTCATGAGACTGTCTTCTGATGGAGTTACAGACCGGATGGATCCGAATCGGTTCGTCCGTCGACTCCGTCTCGAATGGATTCCGATGAGCGAGCTCGAAGACACGGCCAGCCTGACTCGGTCCATCTCGGCAATGCTGGTTGGTTCCGCCGTCTTGCTCGTAGACGGATCCGACCACGCCATTCTTATCGGCGCTAAGACGAAGCTGCTGCGCGCTATCGACGAACCCTCGACCGAGGCGCTCGTACGCGGTCCGCGCCTTGGCTTCATCGAGTCGCTGCGCGCCAACACCGTTATCCTCCGCGACCGGACGAACGATCCGAACTTCAAAGTAATCGGCTTCGAGCTCGGCCAGCGCAACCGGAAGAAAGTGTCCCTCTTCTACGTTCAGGACATCGCTCAACCCGAACTCGTCGAAGAAGTGAAGCGGAGAATCAGCCAGATTGACGTTGACGACTTGCCCGAATCGGGCTATATCGAGCAGTTGATCGAGGACAACTATATGTCCCCTTTCCCACAGCTGCAAACTACGGAACGACCCGACCGGGTCATTGCCGGACTATTGGAAGGACGGGTCGCCATCATGCTGGACGGGTCGCCGTTCGCGCTCATCGCGCCCGTCACCTTCAACATGCTGCTGCAGACGCCAGAGGATTACTACACCCGCTGGATCCCGGGATCGCTTCTCCGCGTGCTGCGTTATGTATCAGCCTTCGTATCCTTGTTCGGGCCTGCGCTGTACATCGCCTTCATCTCGTTCCATCAAGGTCTTATCCCGACGAAGCTTGCCATCTCGATGTCAGGCACGCGCGAAGGGGTACCGTTCCCGCCCTTGGTCGAAGCGCTGATGATGGAAATAGCGATCGAAATTTTGCGCGAGGCGGGCCTGCGCCTGCCAAAACCAGTCGGGCAAGCCGTCGGGCTGGTCGGCGGACTCGTCATCGGGACGGCGGCGGTGGAAGCCCACCTTGTCAGCCCGCTTATGGTCATCGTCGTTGCCTTGACGGCGATTACGTCCTTCGCCATTCCACAGTATGAGGCGGGCGTTGCCATTCGGATGCTGCGTTTCATCGTGATGTTCTGCGCAGCCACCCTGGGGCTGTACGGCATCATCCTTTTCATCCTCATGCTGCTGACGCATGTCGTCAAGCTGAAGAGCTTCGGCTTGCCTTACGTCTCGCCGGCCGTGCCGTTCCGGTCTAACGACTGGCAGGACTTTCTGTTAAGGCTGCCATTGTTCAAGCTGGTGCTTCGGCCGCGCATGCTGAAGCCGCAAGACCAGCAGCGGGAAACTGACATCGCGAAGAAAGGAGGAGATAGGGATGGGTCCGGCCGCCAATCTCAATCCTGATGACCTATCGCCAACCCAAGTCGCCGTCATTCTGGCGAATGCCATACTCGGCACGGGTATTCTTACGCTGCCACGCCTCCTCGCCGTCGCGATGGATACGCCAGACGGTTGGGTTCCGATCATGATCGGGGGCCTCATCGTAATTGCCTTCGCGTCGTGGTTGGTGAAGATTGGGTCCCGGTATCCGGGACAAACGTTTTTCGACTACAGCCCAACGCTGTTCGGCGTCTGGTTGAGCCGGCTGATTGTCGGTGTCATGATCGTGTACTTCGTCTGCATTGCTGCTTACGAAGTTCGCGTGCTCGCGGAAGTGGTCGATATGTTCTTGCTGGAGCAAACGCCCAAATCCGTCATCATCATTACGATGATGTGCGTGTCGGCTTACCTTGTCTTCGGAGGGATCGGAGCCATTTCCCGCATGTGCGGTCTGCTGCTGCCGCTGACGGTGCTGGTGCTGTTCTTCTGTTTTGCGCTGAGTATGAAGAGCTTCGATGCCAACAATTTACGTCCGGTGCTCGGGGAAGGTGTATACCCCGTCTTGAAGGGCATCTGGCCGTCCGCCATGAATTTTCTGGGGTTTGAGATTATGTATATCCTTCCGGCCCGCATGAAACATCCCGAAAAAGCTTATAAGGCGGTGTGGTATGGTATCGGCATCACGACCGCGGTCTACTTCTTCAGTTATATCGCCGTCATCGGAGGACTGTCGACCGAAGCGACGAAGACGGTCACCTGGCCGATGATTTCGCTTATTCGTTCGTTTGAGTATACCGGCATCTTGTTCGAACGGTTCGATTCGTTCCTGATGGCGATATGGATTATGCAAATTTATACAGCGTTCTTGCTGTTTCACTATTTACTCGTCTCCTCGCTGAAGGTGTTCGGGGTGCGGCGGCCATATGGAGGCGCGTTTGCTGTGCTGCCCGTCATCTATATGCTGGCCATGCTGCCTCGCAGCACGTTCGCCATTCTGTCTTTGTTCCGGTATGTTGAATATTTATTTCTCTTCACTATCGGGGTCGTGCCTGCGCTCTGCATGGTAATGAATTGGATTCGGAGGCGATCGCAGCATGAAGCCTAATTGCAAGCTTAAGCTGCGTCGGCACCTCGCACGCTGGTCATGTCTGCTGCTCGCCTCGCTCGTGCTGCCCGGTTGCTGGGATGCCCGCATGATCAACCAATTGTCCATCACGAGCGGGGTCGCTCTGGATCAAGCTCCTCCGGAGCAGATGACCGAGGAAGGAGCAGTCGGAAGGAACAACGGCAATCTGCCCCAGAACCCGAACCGCCTGCAGGTGACCTTCGAAATCATTATTCCGAAGATTGCGTCCGGCATGCCGTCCGGCTCGTCCACGGCGAAGCCGTTCACAAACATTACAGTGACTGGGGACACCGTGCACGAATTGACGCGGCGCATCGCCCTCGAGACGAATCCCATCTTCGCAGAGCACGCCAAAGTCATCTTAATTAGCCGCCAGCTGGCTGAAAAAGTCGATTTAACCAGGCTGCTCAATATGTTCTACCGTGACGAAGGTTACCGGGAGAGCTGCGTTATTTTCCTTACGGAAAGCGATGCGAAATCCGTGTTCTCGGTAAAAGGGAACGACATCCCTACGGACACCATTATGAGCATCGCGGACAATCAATTCCGCTCCACGCGGGTGCTTCCGCTATTGACGCTGCAGAAGACGATGGAGAAATTGACGAACGGCACGAGCTTCGTGCTTCAAAGCCTGAATGTATACAACGGCAAGCTAATGTTCCATAGCGGTGCCGTCATAGACGGCGCCACCAAACGGTTTACTGGTTATATGGGAGCATTGGAAATGCAGGGGCTTGCTTGGCTGCACGGTAAAAAAACCGGCGGACTCGTACGGATTCCGGAGTTCGAGGGCAAACCATCTTTCGTATACGAAGTCAAAAAGATGACTTCCCGCATCATCCCGGTCGTGAACGGCGATCAGATTTCCTTCCGGGTTCAGATCAGATCCCGCGGACGAATCTCGGAGGACTGGCGTCCCTTGCAGACAACGGAGAACAAGCTGGATATCGAACGGCTGCTGCAGGATTCCCGCCGAGACGTCGAACGCGAAATCCGCCTGATGACGCAAAAAACGCTGGACCTGATTCAGCGCAAGTACCAGACCGACATCATCGGCTGCGGCAACGAGCTGCGCATTCGTTATCCGCAAGTATGGACCAAGGTCAAGTCGAATTGGAAACGCACTTTCGCCGAAGCTCCCATAACGGTGGACGTCTCGATTGACATCGAAGATTTTGGCCTGGAGAATATGCAGTTAGAAAAAAAATAGCATTCAATGGCAAACAACCTTAGCGCCTTACAGGCGGCTAAGGTTGTTTGCTGTGTTGCTGGAGACGCTCCTTATTGCGCGTGAGGGATTTCTGCCGGTGTCTCTATATGCGCTGGTCCCATGGCGGCATTGCTGACATGAACAGGCTCCGAATTATTTCTCACTCCGGCCGCTTTAATGACAAAATGATAGCTTTTGCTTGAATCAACGTTCTTCAATGTATATTTATACTCGGTTTGACCTGCGACTGCCGGGATATACAGGCTCCAATTTTTTCCCGCCTTATCATCTTGCTCATAAATTCTGAATCCCCTGACAGGCTCCGAGGCGCCGGAAGGAGCGTTCCAGGAAATAACCGCTTTTCCGTTCTCGACTTTGATTTTAACCTGCTCGACCTTGGCAGGCTTATCGTCCGTTCTCTTGATGCTGTACTCGTCGTATTTCTTTAAGCCCTCGCCCTTGGCCGCGGTATAAGAGGTAAATTTCAGAACGTCTTTGGAGATAGAAACGTCCGTGAACATTTTTTTGAAAGGTTGAGCGTTAATGGCCGCAAAATAATCATCATACCCTGGATATTTCTCGTAGAACTTTCCGCCCACGGAGTTAGTCATCAGATACACGGTGCCTTTCGGATCAACAACATGGCCATCTTTATCTTTTACAACATTTTTGATGGGCTTATCGTTCAGCATTTGATAGGATCTCATGTACATATGGTCATGCGCTTCGAACACCATATCTATGCCCATTTCATCGAATACAGGCACAAAATATTTTTTGTAAAATTGGATGCGGCCGTCTTCCCACTTCCCTGCATTGTCGCCTGCGGAGTAAGGCCCTTTGTGGAATGACACAATTTTCCACTTTTTGTCAGTCTTCGCAACTTGATTCCTCATCCAGTCCAATTGGGCATTGAATTCAGGATCCGCCCACTCTAATTCACCTTTCTTATTGAGTCCGCCCTCGAACTGGGAGTTAAATTGCATAAAGAGCGCGTCTCCATATTCAAAAGCATACACGGATCCATCATGAGTGCCTTGAACTACGTCTTTGGGCAAGTTAAAGTGGTTGTAAAAATTGTTATTTTCTGTCGTCTCATCACCGTCGAAATCTTTCACTTCATGACCGCCAAGTACGGGCACGAAAGGAACATGGGCAAATTCATTTTGCGGAATGCCTAGAAACCACTGCCATTGGGACTCCAAATCGCCATTATCCACCAAGTCCCCGGTTAAAATAAAGAACTTCGGATCGCCAATATGATCGATCGCTCTGCGGAACGTGTCTTGCCACAGCTCGAATGTGGATTTGCTGGAGGCTTGCGAATCCGAGCCTACAATAAAATGGAAACCCTCATTGCCCGCTTGATCGGTGGTGAACGAACCGATAGGGCTCCATCCATCCGCATCCCCATTGCCTGCACGGTATTTGTATGCCGTACCCGGCCTGAGATTATTGGCTATGACCTTATGGCTCGCAAACTTTGTCTTTTTCTTTGAAGCCCGATCGCTTTTTACCATGAAAGTCTCGATAATCGTGGCACTCCCGGTATATGTAACCGCTTTGGCTTCAGGAAATATACCGTTCACCACCTCGGACGCTTCAACAACCTGCAGCTTCGTGCCTGTGATGTCTTTCGGCGTGTACCATGCAAATGCCGTGCTTGTTTTGGGATTTCCATTGAGCGTCATATTTAATAATTGGGGCGCTTTCTGGGAAGTGTTCGTTTTTTGCATGCCTTTGACAATGACATCCTTTATTCTGCTTGAACCTGTCTCGCCTATCGAGCCACTTCCTGATACTCTTGCATTTGAGTTCACGACCCAGCGGATATATAGCCGTTCCTGGTCATTGGCATCGCTTGGGAGCGCAGCATCCGACAATGAGCCGGCAGCTTTGTAGTCCGTGCCAAGCACCAGCGCGCTGTTGTTAACATCCTTCCAATTGGCCAAGTCTGTGCTGATTTGAACCTTAAAATCACGAGGCCCTGTGCTTGACGACTTCTGTTGCGAAGCTAAAGTAATATGCTCCAAGCCCTTTGTCGAGAGAGTGGCAACCCAAGCTTTTTTGTCTTTTCCATTGTCCCAGCCTTGGTAACGGATGCTTTTCTCGCTTTCTTCAAACGTAAAGCCCTTTCTGGAGTTCCCCCCAACCTCTTGAACAAGCGTAGAGGAATCTTTATACAGTCCAGATGCAGCGTAGAACACGCCGGGATCGTTCTTCATGTTCTTGAATTCCCATTTCGCCACAATCTCTGTGCTAGCCGCCACTGCCTGTTCTTTCGTCTCGCTTGCAAAGGCCATATTGGAGAATAACAGCATAAACGCTAATAACATGGGGAGCGTTCGATAACACTTCTTTTGCAAAGCGCGATTAACCTGCATTCCATTCCCTCTTTCCTCACAAAGTAAAATGAAAATCTTTACCAAGAAGATGGTAGCACATTTTAATGTTATGCCTTGCCCGTTTACATAAACTATAATTTCGCGTTTAAGAGAGTCTGTTATAGTAGTGGATTTGAATGTTGTGGACTGGCGCGTTGTTGATCAGGATTCATAGTCAAAGAAATACCAGAGGTATGCAATCTGTTCACATTATATGATAGCTTAATTTGAACTTATTGCCTCACTCCCTTTCTAAGTGAACAAAACACGACCAAAAAATGAAATCGATTAAACAGGGATATCATACTCTAACTAGTTTTTTTTGTAAACAAAGAAAAGACTTGTATATTATTAGTGCAGCTGATTATTTACCCGCGTCTATTCCCCTAGCCATACTCGATCCACCAACACGCGGACACCGTCGATGACTTCGGGATGATCATATATGCGTTTCATTTTGAACTCACTCATCATTATCCATCTTCCTCCCAGATATTTGTTTTTATTTGCTGGAATACTTGTAGAAAAATCCCGGCAGACTCGTCCGCCATAAAGGCTGCCTTTGCACGAACATCCTGCTTAGATTCCGACTCCAGCAATTTTGCAAGGCTCGGCGAAGTGGCTGAAGCGCCATCCTTCGGTCTTCGCGGATTGAACAAATCGCCTTCATTTTTGTAAAAAATGCGCAGGATTCGATCCTTTGTGCATATCCCTTCTAGGGAAGTCCCAAATATGCAAAAAGCCGCACATCCCAAATGAAAGGGATTGAGCGGCTTTTATTTAAATTCTCAACCATTCTTTTTCATATTCTACTACTACTCCATTCGAATCCACTTCTAGGCGAGCTGTATATCCGCTTTTGATTGACTTATAAATATACGTGTTATTATTAATTCGTTCGTATGATTGCTCAAGAGGCTGAATTTCTAAGTGCGGAAAACGAATCCAAGCTGCCGTAATCGTAGCCGACTCTCCTACCGCTAAATTTAGGCGCTTAATTGGCAATACATTAGTTGAAGGCGTTACGCCGATATCAATATCTTTAAGTCCAGATAGCTCTTGTATCTCGTTCCCGTTCAAAGTCCAGCGGTTGTTATTGTCCCGCAGCACTTGCAGCGTTTGACTGCTGTTTTCATTCTGGACGCTCAGAATCACTTCACTGGTGTTTCCCTCTTGATCGCACTTGACTGTATAGTCAATAAAAGACTTTTCATTGTTTTCGCCACTTATTACTTTGCCTTCTATAGATAATGACGTTTCAAAGGAAATATTGCAGTACTCCATCCCAAAGCCGTTCAACCGCTTCCATATAACTGTTTGCTTCATCAATAATACAACCTCCATTGGAAAAATTCAGCTTGCTGATTTCCCCCTTCGTTTTAATCCTCAATGAAGTTAATTCCTCGTTCCTTTAATTGTACAGAATCTTCATCAGACCATGAAATGCCGAGCTTCGTTTGCAACTTTAAGTTTACAAATTTCCATCGCTCATCATCCTTTGTTTTTGACGTTATGTGACATGCTCACAAAACCTTGTGGCTCAAGATCTTACATTTTCGCAAAATGCTCTCTCATATAGTCCATGACCATATCCACACGCTCATTTACCGAGAAATCTCCCTCTAATCTTAAGATAGGACAATTCAATTCTGACATCCACTTTTCATGAAGAACTTTGCTTCTAACTTCTGTGCCAGCCTCATCGTACAAAGCTGCCCAATTTAAAAATGTTGCAGAATCTTCGTGTTTACTTCCTCCGGGCAACACATCCTCGCCGTATCTTTGGAATTCACGATACTTTAAACGGCGCAGTCATCTATGCAGTGCTTTGACACTCATGTAGCACCAATCGCCGAAAAACAGCCATTCCACTGGACAAAATACAGTCTACAGGCCGTTTAGATGCCTAATTCATATGTTTTACTGCATATTTTCCAATGGAGCCTTCTCTGACATAGAACACTACTTCTCTTGCTCCTAAAATAGTTTTCTTAATGACAACGCTAATGATGGCCACAACCTAAAGCTGTTTTCAACAAATTGTTCGTTTGTTCCACTTGATCGATTATATACAGTTCTTCCTTTACGGTCTCTCTACTTGTCACTATATCGTCCATTTAAACTTAACTATCGCTCATTCATTTGTCAATAAAATGAAAACGCCGCCCGGCAACGGGCAGCGTCTCTTCATTAATTCGCAGCTGAAGCAGCCGCATTTGCAGAGGTATCTCCACCTGGGCCCTTATGCTTAACACCACCTTTGCTTTCCACGAATTTCTTGATTGAATCGGTCATACCATCCTTGAGTCTGCTGATAAGGTCATCCTCGCTGATATCTTTGGCTGTTGCAATATCAAGAATCGATTTATCAGCTTCCAGTTCAGTTCTCAGTTCTTCTTGAGTAATACCCAGAATTTGTGTCAACACTTCAGGGTTGCCGAATCCCATACCGCCATGACCGCCACGTCTTCCTTCACCTCCGCCAATAGGACCCGTACCTTCAATTTGCTTCGTCAGCCGCTCCGAAAGACTAGACAAAATTTTATCCGCTTGTTCCTGTGTCACCTTGCCTCCGGTCACCTCGGCGTTAATGGCTTCAGTCTCGGCAGCAATAAGCTTTTGCAGGTAGTCCTCTTTGCTTAACCCGCTCGCTTCGGCAACTTCCACTAACGTTTTGCCTTCTTTGAGACTAGCCGTGATGGAAGCTTCATCGACATTGAGTATCGTAGCCGTTTCTTTTACCACATTGCCATGACGCCCGCCTTTTTCGCCGAAGCCGCCGCGTCCTTTGCCATCCTGCGCATTCCGGTCTGCTTTCAGTTGTTGAACGGAGGTGCTGTTGGTTGCATCCGATGCTGCTGACTCGGCGAGCGCATAATTTTGAACAGCTCCGACTCCGAGAACAAAAGCCGCGATCATTGTGCCTGTAGCAATTTTTTTACTAATTGGTTTCATCGTTTGTTTCCACCTTTTCGGTTTATTTTTGTTTCCTGCTTGCAACACCAAGTTTAGGCTCCTTACCTGAATTGCACATTAGAATAAACTGAATGTTAGCTGAGCATATTCTGAGAAATGACTGAAAATAAAAGATGATTTAACGATGGAGAAGTATAAAGAAGGAGCAACTAACAATATCAAGTCAATTGGAGGCGTTTCCTGCATTGGATTTTTGAAATGTCGATTCTTTATGAATAGTATTATGAAGGTGTTTCGAAACAACAAAAGGAAAGCCGCGGCATTTTCAGCCGCGGCTTCGTTCATTAATGCGATTCGGCAGGATTTAGGCTGCCGTTGGCGCCTTTATCGTACGAGTTAATTTCAAAGGTAATAATTTTATCGTAGATAATGACATCTTTGCGTTGCTTGAACGGACCTTTATTGTTGCCGTGCTTATCGATAGAGAACGTGATTGGTCCCGTTCCGCCAGCCCGGCCTTCATACCAGCTTATGAATGCGTTCACTTCCGTCATGGACAAGTCGTATTCTTTCTCCGCCCCGTTTACCAGCGTAATCCGGAGCAGAGCCCGTTCTCCCGGTGTTCCCGGTTCACCAGGTTCCGGGCCCGGATTGTCTCCGGCCTTCGGCATGACGGCAACTTCGTTCGAATTCGCGCTCTCCCCTGCTTCGTGCAAAGCCGTCACGACATAATAATAAATCTTCCCGTTAACGACATTGGTATCGATATATGAATAAGTGCTCGAAGTAACGGTCGCAATTGTCGTATAGGAACCGCCTGTGGTATCAGAACGTTTCACATTGTATCCGGTTGCAGCATGTACCATATTCCAACTCAACATCGCTCTCGCATCCCCGGCAGTTCCAGTCAAAAGAATGTTCTCTGCAGGCGGCTCAGCAGTTACTTTGCCAAATACGTTCCACTCCGCCACCGTCGAAAAGGAGCCTGTCGTCTTCAGTACCACCGTTGCCACGTCTGCAATAGGTGCAGGCAGCGATTCGACACTGTCGTTGGTGACTGGCTTATAGGAAAGCAGTAAATTGTGGTTCGCGTCGTAAAATTCGACTACTGCATCATGGCCGGTATATTTATTGACAATGACGCCTGATATTTCTGCCGGTGCGGAGAACGTGTGCCAGACGATCTTATTTCTATTCACCTCATATGCAGTCGACGGATTGTTGTCTGTCAGCAGCCGCACATTTTCCGTCGGATTAGCCAAAGACGCTCCCGCTTTCAACGTAAGCCCGTCCAGCAACCCGCCCGTATATTTGGTGGCATCCGGCTTAATGCTCCTCTCGCCGGAATGGCCGCTCTCTCCTGCTTCGTTGACTGCACTTACGACATAGTAATACATAACGCCGTTGCTTACGGCCTTGTCCGTATAAGCCGTGCCCTTCACATTGGGAGCCAGCAAAGCGTACGGTCCGCCGGGTGACGTTGCCCGCTTGACATGGTACGCTTTCGCCCCCGTCGAGCCCCATTCGAGCGTTACCGTCTTATCGCCGGCTTGGATCCAATTGATCGTTGGTACAGAAGGCGCGACCGAAGGTGTAGTGAATACGTTCCACTCTGCAACCATGGAGAAGGAGCCTGACGTCTTCAGTACCACCGTCGTCACATTACTGACCGGATCGGGCAGCGATTCTACGCCGTCATTGACCACAGGCTTGTGGGTAAGCAGCAAATTGTGGTTCGCATCGTAAAACTCGATCATTGCTTCATGGCCGGTGTACTTATTAACAATGACGGCTGAAATTTCCGTCGGCGCGGAGAACGTGTGCCAGACGAACTTGCTTCGATTCACCTCATATGCAGTCGACGGATTGTTGTCTGTCAGCAGCCGCACGTTTTCCGTCGGATTAGCTAAAGACGCTCCCGCTTTCAACGTAAGCCCGTCCAGCAGTCCGCCCGTATATTTGGTGGCATCCGGCTTAATGCTCCTCTCGCCAGAATGGCTGCTCTCTCCTGCTTCGTTGACGGCGCTTACAACATAGTAATACATAACGCCGTTGCTTACGGCCTTGTCCGTATAAGCCGTGCCCTTCATATTGGAAGCTAGCAAAGCGTACGGTCCGCCGGGTGACGTTGCCCGCTTGACATGATACGCTTTCGCCCCCGTCGAGCCCCATTCGAGCGTTACCGTCTTATCGCCGGCTTGGATCCAATTGATGGTTGGTACAGAAGGCGCGACCGAAGGTGTAGTGAATACGTTCCACTCTGCAACAGTGGAGAAGGAGCCTGACGTCTTCAGTACCACCGTCGTCACATTACTGACCGGATCTGGCAGCGATTCTACGCCGTCATTGACCACAGGCTTGTAGGTAAGCAGTAAATTGTGGTTTGCATCGTAAAACTCGATTATTGCTTCGTGGCCGGTATACTTATTAACAATGACGGCTGAAATTTCCGTCGGCGTGGAGAACGTGTGCCAGACGAGCTTGCTTCGATTCACCTCATATAAAGTCGCTGGATTGTTGTCTGTCAGCTGCGTCACCGCATTGCCTGCCGGCTGTCCTATGGCGCTTCCCGTTGGCAGCGCGACTCCGTCCAGCAGTCCGCCCGAATATTTGCTTGCCGCGGCGTTCGCGGGCGCGGCGTGCATCAAGCTTGCGATCAACGTCAACAATAAGCACAACCAACCGAATTTGTTTAACCTCATCTTATCTCCTCCTAGAATATAAAACGAAAGTTATAATATGTAATTACAAACCCAGTATATAACATAATCTTCTTTTATACTACTATAGTCTTATATTAAATTATCTAAATAGGTATTTTGAACTCTATTAAAGTTGATTTTTGAGTAATTCCAGGAAAAAACGGAACAAACAGCAATCTACACACGATGCGGGAAATACGAACACACTACAAAAATGTACTTTTCAATTTCACTTAGAACAATTATTTTCTATTACCGGGTCAGTAATCGTAATAATAGTTTACATAATATATATTATGACAAAGGAACACACTAATTAATTTACTGGTCTGTCCTAAGCTATAGTACATTCATGATGCAAACTCCTGCAGCATAAGAATAGAACACCGCGATCCATACTTATTTAACCGATGGAGGGTTCCCTATGCCCAAGTCTGTCAAACAGCTGATTAACGAGATCGACCTCTGGAAGGATGCGTACCATATCCGTTACGAGCCTTTACAAGGAGGCTGCAAGAACGATACGTACAAAGTGACAGCGGATGAAGTCAGCTATGTGCTGCGGATGAACGACCAACAAAACACATACTTGCAGTTGGACCGCCCCATGGAATTGAAAGCGTTGTCAGAGGCGAATCGCTTCGGAATAACACCGGAAGTGATGATGACAGAGAACGCAACCGACTGCGTCATTACCGCATACATTGACGGATCTATGCTGAAGGAGTCACAATTGAAGGATCCGGAGATTGCCTCTCAGCTCATTTCCAAGCTCAAGCTCATTCACAGTCTCGAAGGCATCGAGCGCACCTGCACGCCATACCATCTGATCGAAAGCTATGTCGCCGGCATGGATACGCTTGGGGTGAAAGCCCCTATCGACTTCAAAGCGATGCTTAACCGGATGTACGACATCGAACGATACCGGAGCCAAGATCGCATCTACACCCGCAAATATTGTCATAACGATTTGTTTCTGGTCAATACGCTTTATGACGGCAAAAACGTATATATCATCGATTGGAAGCTGTCCGGTTGCGGAGATGTTTTTTTCGACCTGGCCTCCATTCCGTTCTCTGTGTCATTTACCCACGAGGAAGAGAAGCAGTGGCTGGCTTCCTACTTCGGTGACTATGATGAAGAGCAATCCCGTATTTTACAGGATATGAAATGGTTGAACATGCTGCGGGAAGCAGCCTGGTCCCTGCTTCACACCGGACTGCACGCCGAAGGGGAGCATCAACGACTCGATTATTACAAGTACGCACTACGGGTAATGGAACGAATGGAAATGGGGCTTAACACGCTTGCCTGATAGCCTCTATTACAACAAAACGCTCCGGTCTGGGACCGAAGCGTTTTTAATTATGCCTCTTATCATGAAGCCTATTCTTTGACACTGCCGACTGTAATCCCTTTCACGAAAAAGCGCTGCAAGAACGGATGGACCAGCATAATCGGCAGCGCCCCCAAGAAGATCTGGGCCGTTCGAAGCGTCTTTTCGCTTACATATTGCAGCGTCTGCAAGTCTTCGATCGATATCGCCTGCTTATTAATCTCGGTAATTAACGTAGATAGATAACTTTGCAGCGGATAATTATCCGGTGAATTCATGTACAGAATTCCGTCAAACCACGAATTCCAATGTCCGACGACCGTGAACAATCCGATGGTAGCAATTGCCGGCAAAGACACCGGCAAATAGATGCGCCACAGTGAATCCCAATGGCTAGCGCCATCGATAAAAGCCGCCTCTTCCAGATCGTGTGGCACACCGCGAAAGAAGTTCAGCATCATGACGGCATTCCAGACGTTCAGCGCTCCCGGGAGAATGAGCGCCCAGATCGTATCGATGAGCCCGGTATCTTTCACGACCATATAGGTCGGGATAAGACCGCCTCCGAAGAACATCGTAATGGCGAAGAACCAGACATATACGGTGCGGAACTTAAATTGACGGTTCTCTTTCGACAGCGGATAGGCAGTTAAGAAGACAAGCAGCATATTCAACAGCGTCACGATCGTCACCCGCTTCACCGATACCCAGATTGAATTCAGAAATTCTGCCTTTTGCGATAAATATTGATACGCTTCCGTCGTGAACCCAACGGGCCACAGCTTCACTTCCGCTGCCATCGCCGCCGAATTGGAGCTTAACGAGATAGCCAGTAAATGAATAAACGGCAACACGCCGATAAGCGTAACAAAGCTAAGAATTACGGCGTTGAAAATGATAAAGGTCTTGCGTCCCAGGGATGGTTTGTAGTGCATTCGCGGTCACTCCCCTCTTCCCGATTAGAAAATCCGATAGTTGCTGAACCGATATGCCATATAATAGGACACCGAGACCAGAAGGAGCGAGATGGCCGATTTGAATAGGCCCATGGCCGCCGCAGGCGAGAATTGCATATCGAACAGACCGAGACGGTACACGAACGTGTCGATGACATCCGCATATTTGTACACCGTCGGATTGTACAGAATGAGAATCTGATCGAAGCCGGCATTCAGGATGCCGCCGATGCTTAACGTCGCGAGCAAAATAATTATCGGTGCCATGCCTGGCAGCGTTATATTGCACATTTGCTTCCATTTTCCGGCTCCGTCCACTTCGGCAGCTTCATATAAGTTTTGATTGATGCCCGTTATGGCCGCCAAAAAAATAATCATGTTGTAGCCCATTCCCTTCCACACTTCGGAACCGACGAGAATGGACACGAACCACGGTCCGTTCCCCATGAACATAATCGGCTCGATCCCGAACGTTTCCAGAATGGCATTCACCGACCCCTGCAACGAGAACAGTTCAAAGATAACCCCGCCAAGCACCGTCCACGAGAGAAAGAAAGGAAGAAAGATACTCGTCTGCACCGTCTTCATAAACCATTTAAGCCGCAGCTCGTTCAACAGCAGCGCCAAAATGAGCGGGATAATAAGACCGAACACGATCTTCAATATGGCAATAACGAGTGTATTCCACAGCACTTGATAGAAATCAGGGAGATTGAATACGTACGTGAAGTTGTCCCAGCCTACGAACTTCGACTTGAAAAAGCCGAGTATCGGCTCGAATTTCTGAAATGCCATGACGAGACCGAACATCGGTCCATAGCTGTATATGAGCGTTACGATGACCCCAGGAATGAGCATCAGGTGCACAGGCCATTCTCGCCGCATCTCTTTCATACTATATAACGATGATTTCATCCTATGATGCCTCATATACGGTCACGATTGCTCGTATTACTCGGTTACGGTGTGGAGTTGTTCTCCACCCATTTGTTGATTTCAGCTGTAATTTGCTCCCCGCCAAGCTTCTTCCAGCTTGGGAAGTCCCTTCATGAGCGCCGTCACATCCGCCAGATCAGACTGTGATTGCACGACGATTCGCGATGCATCATCAATCATAAATACACCTGCTCTTTGATACGAGCCTGTAATTTGCGATATCGTCTCCGCCAGCTTCTCTTTTGACAGCTCCAAATATGAAACGATGCTGCCTCGGTTCCCTGTCATGATGAACAAGATGCGATCGTTCCACGCATAGATTGGCTGCTCTCCAGCTTGCTCGATTAAGGCTTGAACCATGTTGTGTTCCGGGTTCGGCAGCTTGCTCGTCCCCATTTCGGTGGAAAGGGTATGCTTGTAGGACTTGATGTAAGTGCCCGCATTCACCATATAATCGCTTGCATTTTGTATCGTCGTCAGACTCTCATGGATGCGGTTGACTAAAGCGACTTCTTCGTAGCCTGATATATTGCCTGCATAGAATGCAAGACTTTGCAGATCGGAGTTGTGGATGAGCTGCAATTGCAAATTGCGGATAAAAGAGATTTCTTCATTCAATTGGTTCGTATAAAAGGAAACATTTTTCGCCAAAGAACGCTCGGCTTCATCGCGAAGATGGTTCATGCTTGTCCAATTAAAGACGAGACTTATACCGTAGATGGGCATGACGAGGATGAGAAACACGATGATCATCTTTTGATACACATACATAGGAGTTCGTTTGCGCCATACTTTCATGCCATTTGCACCTGCCCCCAATCATCAACAAAAAAAGCGGTGTTATTTCCGGTCGACAACACCGTAAACGCCGCTTCTTTGTTTCCGATTATACATGGGACTGCCCAAATGTAAACTGATTTTTATTTAATCGCACTTATAGAGGTTGTTCAAAAAGTCCGCTTTTGATCACGAAGTCACTCAGGAAGTAACTCGGCATCGAATTTTGCATTCACTCTCGAAGTCCGCTGCTCATGTAGTCCCGTCTACACTGCGCTGCTCCTTACAAGTTTTGCAAAGCAAAACTCACTTCGAAAGCATACGCTTCGAGTTCCTGCAACCTTCTCGGTGCTGAAAACCGACCTTTTTGAACACGCACTTATATTTAACTACATTAATTTTATTCAAATACTTTAATACGTTATCAGTTTTTTTCCTATTTTAAAATATAAAGGGATGGTTGATAATAAAATCACTCCAACACATATCGTACCCACTATAAAATTTGTTACTGTTATCGTATTTGTATCAAAACCAGCTTTTAAAATTAATAGATTCGTAGGAATAATGACACCTATTCCTGTCAACAATCCAGGTGAATAACACCGTTCAATAATCGTCGAAATCAAATGAGGGAAAATAATATTAAATATCATTGAACCCAAAAACCCGAAGTAAGCATACTTCAATATCACATTCGAAGGATAAAAAATATATAAAACGGTTATCAAATACGCTAATGCAGTAACTACAAATAATCCGAATAAAAACTGATCCTGTTTAACAGGGGCATGCATTTTTACTTTAGTTGCTTTTAATGACTGTCGTATTAACCAAACGGCTTCTTCTAAATTATGTATAGTAATTGCAAACAGAAACAAAATAAGAATAGAGCTGCTCATTTTTTGTCCCCCATTTCAATATATCTTGTTGTAACCATTCGTTCCCTCACTTCAAGCCGTTCACTATAAAGCGGGTCGTATAAGCGGCTACAGCCTCTACACTTTCCTCTTTGCCTTGCATATCCGCCGACTCGAATATGTCATCTATAGATGGAGCTATTCTAGTAAAAATCAACGAACCGATGATAAAGTGCAACGTATGTTTCATTGATTCAAAGTCAAAGCAACCTTTTTCCCTTCCTGCTTCCAAAATACGGCGAAGCTGCATCCATAGCGCGAACAAGTATCGCTGCAGCTTTTCCATTCTGGGACTCTGCATGATGATTTCCTGCTGCAGCAAGTTGATAAGCTCCGGCTCCGCCATACGCAAGCGCACGAACTCGCGGATAAACGCGCGCAAATCCTTCTCGGGATTTTCCAATTCGTATTCGGTATTCAAAAAGTCTGGTGCGAATGCATCAAACAAGGCATAGAATACATTCTCTTTGCCCCCGAAATGATACGACACCAGCGCCAACGCCACTCCAGCCTCGTCGCAAATTTGCCGCACGGTCGTTCCCTCGAAGCCTTTGCGGGCAAACAACACCTTCGCTGCATCCAAAATCTTCATTTTTACATCTTTTTCATCCTGTTTCATTGAAGCCCTCCTGTCCTTATCTTCTCTTAGATCCAAGCAGCATAGGAGTATATTTTTTGAACAATTGTTTTGAACGATTGTTTTGAACATTTGTTTTGAACGATTGTTCAAATTGAACATGCTTAAATAATACTCCTGCCTTGCCGCTTTGTCAATACGATTTATACAGGAGCTCTAATGTGCTGCCGCTGTCATCATCCCCATTCAAGTTCGGGTGGCCAATATGGCAAGGGCGGATACCATCAGCATGTAATCGGTATGAAATTATCAAGCTCTGAATGAGGATGCGCCGCGCCCAGAGAGCGGTGATTATAGCGGTTCTTCTATTTGTTCGTTCTTTTTAGTTTTCTTTGCCTATAGATAAGCACAATAAATGCAACCGTTAAAAGTATTGACTGAGTGCTTGTATCCACAGAGCCAAATAAAGAATAATAATATGACATCAGAAGTCCAATGGACGCTATTCCTAAGAGAACATAATTCCTTACTGCGGGGCTTTTCCTAAATAAGAACGCAACCCCAAATACAATGATTAGACTGTAAACCAGTAGAAAGGACAGCATAATTAATGATGTTCCAACAATACCAATGCTCATTGCCTCTCCCTCCGTTATCTTTTTCTTGATTGTATCATAAAACATCCGAAATTGTTATTATATCCCAACACAGAACCTGACCTTTGATTTTTTCGATTAAGTAGTCATTTTTTTATTGCAAGGCTCTGTTAAACAATAATGTTGATAATTCATCAAAAGAAAAACGGACCCGTCTGCTGGCCCTTTTTGTTTACTTCTTCAACTAATAACACCTATTTCAACAAAAATCACTAACATTTTATAAACAATCCTTCTAATGGTTCCCAAGGATGTACTTCATACTCAAACTTTTCTTCTAACACAGCAGGGTCATTTTTAGCAACTTCTTCTGCCTCCTCTATACTTTCAACTTCAACAATCACTAAACCACCCGTATGGTCCATAAACGGTCCAGCAGAAACTAACCTATCTTTTAGGGTATCGACCAAATAGTGACGATGTGGAACTAATTCTTGCTCCCAATGAGGTTTACGATCTATCCACGCTTTACCCCTTGAATATATAATTACGGCTTTCATTGACTAATCCCCTCCTTTTTTGTGAAACAATTCACACAAGGTGTAACATACCATTCCATTTATGGGTAATTTTTTTGTTTATTTTAATGTTCCAATCCTTTTTCAATTGGCGTGTCCGCGCTTTCTAGTCCGATAGGTGAAGAAGGCAAAAAGACCGCCCTTCTTGATTAGGAAACGGTCAATTCTCCACCCATCTTACGACTTGCTCATTTATTCCAATATTTCAATAATAGCGAAAGCGTGCTGCTGAAATCCCAAAAATCTAAAATGACCGGCGGACACGGGAATTCGTCCTCGTCATCCTCCGCTCGTTCACTGCTACGTCCCGCCATGAGCCGCTGCATAATATCGATTGCCATCTCCGGCGTCACCTGATGATAGAACGTCCCTTCAGGCTCTATTCTGACGGCGCATCCTTGAATATTAGTTCGCGAACAAGGGATTTCTTGTATCCGTACCTCATGTATACAACCAAGGTTATATGCTTCTTGTATAAGGGTATGCTTGACCTGCTGGCTGCTCCTTCTGCTTGCGCCATTCATTCCGTAATAGACGAACACGGAATGAATCATTGAAGGGAATCCCGGTAAACGTTGACTCATTTCTACCCCTCCTCATTGAGAAATATTATCATTATCAATGAGGAGTGTCTGCCCCTGGACGGATTATTTTAACCTGAACAAGGAATGTTTCAATATTTCGTGCTTTGAATATATAAATATTCGCCGACACCTTTTGAGATCAGCATGATCAATGAACTGATGACGCTCAAGATAAGCGTCAGTGTGAGAACAATCCAATACATAGATGGAATGTTCATGCGAATACTTATTTGATACGTAAAAAATAGATAGGCCATCATCCCTGCTTGGAAAAAGCTCATACATACAAATAGCCACTTTGCCCATTCTTTTCCCATATATAGCAATACACAAATGACAATCGTATTAATCGAACCGATGACGGATTGCGGCGAAGCTCCATACTTGAAGCTCAGATAAATAAAGATAGTCAACAGGAGACAATTCGAAAAGATGATCGTTCTCAATACGCTCTTCCCGCGTTGCGCTTGTCTGTTCATTCTCCCAAAATAATCTTCGCTTGGGGATGTTTCATTCGTCAACGCTGCTCCCCTCCTCAAAAGACCATCTATATCGCAAACGGGACACACCTAGTCCGCATCGACTACAAGTTAAAAATCAAAAATCACCACCTATTGTTAGGTGGTGAACAAAAAGGGCATTATGATGGATTGCTATGCATATTCAGTAGTGCTTCAATGTCAATCCCGTTAATCTTCAAGCCCGAAATGTTGCAGTTCCGAAGCTCGACATTCACTAGTTGGCAGTTGTCAAAGGTGCTATTGTTCAGATGACACATCTCAAATCGAACTGGCCGCTGCTCGGCACCAGGTTCATAAGCGGGGTGTCCTTCTCGAGGCATGCCGATGTTGTGAATGTAAGCTCCCCCGATTTGCGCGCCGTCAATTTCCAAGTCGCTTAAATTGGCATCCATAATTTTGGTGCCTGCCAATGTCACGTTGTCAAGGGTAAGATTCTCCGCTGCGACATTCGTGAAGCTGGACCCAGACACGCATGCGTTGTCAGCTACAATTTGTTGCACGGCATTATTAATATGGAGCTGTGTACCGGTTGAAGATTCCAATGATTCTTCCTCCCTAAATGGTTGATTTATCCTCCAGTCACCAATAGATTAATACAAGCCACACCATTTGTATAGATGTTTTTCTTATGTTAATTGGGGGATAAAGGAAGCATAATCATAAACGCAGCCCCTTTGCCTGCCTCGCTCTCCACGTGTATGATCCCGCCATGTGACTCTACAATCGATTTGGAGATGGACAGCCCTAGTCCTGCTCCTCCGTTCTTCCGCGTACGGGAATAATCTTTCCGATAGAAACGATCGAACACATATGAGATATGCTTGTCGTCGATGCCGATCCCGTTATCCTTCACCGTGAGCTGTACCGTATCACTTGTTCGTGTTAGCGCCAGCGTAATGATCCCCGATTCTGGCTCTGTATGCTGTACGGCATTGTAGAACAGATTGAGAATAACCTGCTTCATCTTATCGGTATCGAACCGGCACATCACATGATCGGATAGTTCGAATTCAACATGTCGGCTGCCAGCTAATAAACGCAGCTGTGGCTCCATGTCTTGAATCAACTTATCCAACGCGCCTTCCGTCAGTGCAATGTCAGGTGTCCGATCAAGCTTGGCGAGCAGCAGCAAATCCCGTACCAGATGATTAAGACGCTCTGATTCGCCATACATGCTGTGCAATGCTTTTTCAAGCTGCTCGGGCTGTTGGGATGCGCCGCGCAGCAACACCTCCAAGAACCCATGGATCGAGGTCAGCGGAGTCCGAAGCTCATGAGACGCATCTGCTACGAATTGACGCATCTGTTCTTTCGCTTCCTTCTCCGCTTCAAATGACGCCCGCAGCCGCTCCAGCATGCGATTGAACGATATCGCTAGCCGATCGATTTCTTGTTGACCCTGAATCGTATTGAACCGTTCATCCAGATTGCCCGCATTGACGTTCTCCACGGCATGTACCATGTTCGACAACGGATGCAGCGTTCTTTTTAGCACAGGCAAAAAGGTCAATAATCCAGCTAGCAGCGCGAACACTGCAAGCACGATAAAAATGAGCAGCTGTCGTCCCAGCTCGTCTTTCATCGGGCCCGTACCCGCACTAATCTGTACGATTCCTTTCACCATCCCACTTATCTGAATGGGGTGCAGCACCACGATTTGCTCCTCACCTTCAGCATTGCGGACCACTTGATACCCCAGCCCTTCCCTTCGCGGGGCAGGATTCGATTGCAGCAAACTGTTATATTCCTCATCTGATAGACGCGGAGCCGCTCCCGCGCTCTTCCATTCTGACAGAACGGAGTAGCTGCCGTTCTTATCGATGAACGCGATCGAGACTCCCGGCATAAATACAACGGGAGGCGTTCCTCCATCCTGACTCCATCCGCGGCCTGCCTTCCAGCCTCCCCGATACCCTTTATTAGGAACAGGCACGCCGGCCTGCCGCCACGTTTCCGGAGGAATGGACATAGCCTGATTCCGCAGACTTTCCGCCTTGTTTTGATACGTAAATTGACGCATGAACACATATTGGAACAATCCGATCAGAACGAGCAGAACGGCCAAAATGAGCAGCGATCTCGACAGTAGCTGCCAACGCAATGAGCCGAACAGTTGGCGTCTCTTGCTCCCATCCTTGCTTAACCGGATCATGTAAGATCCACCCGATACCCGACGCCCCGTAGCGTTCGAATCAAGCGATGCTCGCGATCGTGCAATTTCTCCCGCAGCGAACGGATATAGACTTCCACGATATTCTCGTCACCACCGAAGTCGTACCCCCACACCTTGTCCAAAATAACCAACTTGCTCACCACAAGCCCGTGATTGCTCAGCATAAACTTTAACAGCTCATACTCGGTTGGCGATAGCTCCAACACACGGTTGTCCATGCTGATTTCCTTGCGTCGATCATCGATGCGAAATGGCCCGAGGTTGACCTCACCTACAAGATGCGGAAATTGGTTCCGGATTCTTGCATGGATGCGGGCCAACAGCTCTGCGAAGCTGAACGGCTTCACCATGTAATCGTCCGCTCCGAGCGTAAGACCTCTGATGCGATCGTCGACTTCATCTCTGGCTGTCAGCATAATGACTGCCACTTGATCCATCTTTTTGAGCATACCGCATACTTCAAAGCCGTCCATCCCTGGCATCATGACGTCCAGAATGACGACATGGGGTTGAAATTCTTTCATCAGCGTAATGGCCGCGATTCCATCTTGACTCGTCCTTACCTCGAACCCTTCGTTCACAAGCCCAAGCTCCAGAAATTGCAATATATTCGGTTCGTCATCCACAAGCAATACTTTAATTCCCTTCAACTGCTGCATAAGTATCCTCCGCCCCCGATGTCTAGTGGCACCATTATACAACACCGATATGAAAAAAACCTGAGCGCAAGCTGAAAGCCGCCTGAATGACAGAATCAGCTCAAATAAAGGAGCATGCCGTTTTTTTCCCGAGCCGCAGTGATGTAATAATTCTGATTATTCGATCCCAACAATATTCGTCCCCTTCATAACCACGCAGTAAAATTTGATCATTGGATGTCGTCTTTGCTCACCACTGTTCCTATAAACACGACGCTGGCGTGACCATATCCCTCGCTGCATCCTGCATTGGATTTCGTACAGTAGAACAGCAGCGTACACCTCTTTACAACGGGTTGCATTGGAGTTTATCCAATGCTTTGGCACTCATTCAGCAGCATTTGCTGAGGCATGTCCAAATCCACTGCACAAAGTACAGTCAATTGCCATTTAGCCGCCCAATCCGTACATTCTGCTGTATATATTCCAATGGGGCTTGCTCGATCGTCGAAGGTTACCGCTTCACCAAGCATCAAGACGTCATAACGAAAAGGCCTCCCCTTTAAAGGGAAGGCTTGCGAAATGGAGGAGTTATATTTAATCATTATATGCTTCCACATCCGATTGCATAACATCCATGAGCCATTCCTCAAGGCTATGAAAAAGGCTTGTTCTTGGCCAGATCGGTTCCAACTCCCTGTCCCCGCTCCAAGTTAAAAAAATGAACTTGGACATAGATACAAGATTCGAATACTATCATTTCCTGCTATACGAGGAGACGAAGCAACACCACCACACGATGGTGTACAAATAGCCACACACTACATAAATTGCCCATAATGAGCCTAGGAACAACTGGTTAACCAAGTATTCCAGTTCTGTCATGCCTTCGCTTCTTCCGAGCGAATTCAAGAAAAAAACAATGAAGCCGCTGATGAGAACGGCGACATGAATCCACGACATCAGCGTTAATCGCCTTCTGCATATACTATACACGCTTGCCGCTAAACTGATGCCTAAAATTGTGTAGCTCAACGCCCATACCCACGCTGCATTTGTGGCCCACATTAGACCCTTCCTCCTGTTTATTCAAAGTTTCAATACAATTGAGCATTCTAACGCCACGTAAGTTGCTATAATGTCTTTCCAGGTTCGATTCTCTCAAGCAGGGTATACGGCTTCGTCTCCCATACTTCGTATGGAATGTAGCGGCCCTGCATGGCGTCCAAGATTCGTGATTTAAAATGGGGCCGCTTCACAAAATCATCAATATTCGCTTCGGATAATTCGATAAAGCGCGCTGCCTTTATTTCACTGTCCTGCTTGACGATATCGCCGCGGACATGGTGTGCACGGAAGACGACGGACACAATGTCACTCGTCTGATTGAAATAAACCCCTGTAATCCCGAGCGGTTCAATGATGATGCCCGTCTCCTCCTCGACTTCCCGACATACTGCTTCATGCAGAGGTTCACCTTCCTCCACTTGTCCCCCTGGCATCTCCCACGTATTAGATCGATTATGGGTTTGCACGAGCAACGTATGTCCCGCTTCGTTCTGAATCAAAGCGGAGACGGCTACGATGTGCCTCGGCACATCCGACATTACAATTCCCCCCTCATAGATGATGTTAAAAAACGGCCACTTTAAACACGATATGCATTATTCTGGCTTTACGCTTTCAATAGCCGCGAAGAAAACGTCCAAAAGCTCTTTATCGAACTCTGCTCTCACATACTCACCTATCTGGTCCAATTCTGCATCCGTTCCATATTCCAAAACCGGGCGCCCTTCGCACTTCAATACGGTACAATTGAACTTCTCTTGTACTTGCTCGATGACAAAATCCTGATCCACTAACGTCATTGGTCCCTTCACAGCAGCCTACCCCTTTATTTTCTTATTCTAGCAATCTTTCCAGCATTCATGTTCAACATTTCTTCGACTTCGATGCGAACTAATGAGTTAGGCGATCCACCGCCTGTATAGATACATTCCAATTCGGTTACTTTAGGGTCGATCAAAAACAATGCATCATATCCAAAGGAGGGCACTCCACCTGCAGGATAGCCTGTTCTCTCCAGCACCTCCGCTTCTTCAGCCAGCCTCGGTCGATCGATGTCGAGCGCTTTGCTTACTCTCGAAGTGCTTGCCCGGTCCTTTCCATGCACGATCGCAACAATTAATCTGCCTGCGTTATCTATCATGCAAATGTTTTTGACGAATTGATCTTCCGATCCGTTTACAGCAATAGCCGCGTCTTTCACCGAGTGGCAAGACTGCTCCAACACCAAATGCTCGGCTTTCAGTTGATTCGCAGCAATAAACTCATTCATTTTTTGTTCAAACTTGTACATATTTATTTGACCTCTCCTTAGCTGGAATTCAAGTTCACTAAGACCTCGCTGCCTCAGTCCTCGCTGCTTTTCGTTTTCTTATTTATATTCCATCCATTACCCTCCGCCGCAAAAAACTGATGTTGCGATGTTCCTGCCCGGTGATTAGTCTTCAATACAGAGCCTTTTCCATAGATAGCGCTAACAGCTTTGTGGCATAGCCTTTGCGCCGCTCAGACGGTCGAATACCATTGTAATGTCGGACTGACTAATTGCAAATCGTCCACAATAACATCCCTATAATTCTCTGGTTCATCATTGCATATTCTGTATACTCTCTAAATCACCTATATTAATTACCGTTATCTCATCGTCACAGGCAAAATCGATAAAGTATAGACTTTTCTTATCCCCCGTCTTCAAAGCGGGATCATTGAAATCTACCGTTTCTAATTCATTTCCGTTCTTCTTTACGATATACGTTATTCTTGTAGCACCATAAGAATCAGAAAGATTAGCATGCTTCTCACCATAATTAGCCAGAAGTTGTTCTAATGAATCTCCTAAACCAATTTCTCTGTACGTTTGAAATCGATTCGATTGATTATCATTAATGGATAGGAAAAATTGGACCACGACATCATCTCGATAAGCGATGCGCAATCCGCCATATTGGTACAGGTTAAACTGGATTTTGTCCTCTTTGCCGTACAGCTCCGTAATTTCTTGTTTAGTCATGCCTATATGTAACAAGTCTCCCGTTTTGGTGTCTATAATTTGAAGGTCGTCGCTTGTATATTGGTCAGGCTCGTATTGCGTTTTTATGACCGCTTCACTATCATCGGTGTTGAGAGATACAGTGAATAGCAATATTAAAATAATGATGCCAAAGATGCTTGAATGCAGTCTAGTTTGTCTGTTCAATCGAATTCTCCTCAAGCATCACTCCGGGTACTTCATCCTCTTCCATCGCCACAAAATGATACTCGTCTCCCGGAATTTTAAGCAGCTGTCTCGCTGATTGGTCTAAGCCAATCGGTTTAAACAAGACCTCATATAGTAATTCCTCAGACTTGCTTATTTCTTCTGCTTTGCTTGTTAGTTTGTAGTTCATACACCTTACATCCATTCTAGTAATTTTTAAGGAGATCTGTCTTTTAGCTCTTTCCGTCTGTTAATTAGGTCGCAAAGTTTACCAGCTGTCTTAACACAGTATGTCCTCTTTTCAATTATAACAATTTTTTTCATAAATAGAGCAACTTCATCAACATCATTATTAGTGTAAAATGATAAGTCAATTCCTTCAATCTCAAATCACTGTATCGTTCGTGATCGTCTTCCTCGTTCATTTCTTTCTTAATATATGGTATTTCTAAGTTTTTTAAGCTTATGTTAATCGTAACCTTGTTCAGTATTTCTTCTTTACTAACTTCGAATTTTTGGTCAGAGATGTAGCCAAATTCACTGTACAGAATACAGTCTATATGCCGTTAGCCGCCCAATCCGTACACCCTGCTCTATATTTTCCAATGGGGCTTGCTTCGACCGTAGTAGTTCTTATATATGATTCCAGACACCACGCTCTATATCCTTTCTTGCGAATGCAAAAACACCCCCCACTGATCGCATAACGCGATTACTGGGAGGTGTCGCTTGCTATCTCGCTGCTTGTGCTTAATCGATAAGCTCCTGATATTTCTCCGCGCTTAACAAATGCTTGAGCGCTTCCTCCATGCTGCCTTCGATCTCGAGTTCGGCAAGCCAACCACCGTCGTAAGGCGCGCTGTTCACCTGTTCCGGCGCATCCTCCAGCCCGGTGTTCACCTTCGTAATCTTTCCGCTGACAGGACAATACAGCTCCGATACCGTCTTTACCGATTCAATTGAACCCATGCTGTCACCCGCAGAAAGCGTGGAACCGATTTCAGGAAATTCAATAAATACGATATCTCCCAATTGAGCCTGTGCATGATCGGAAATTCCGATGCGTACGGTGCGTTCATCGACGACGAAAGCCCACTCATGTTCTTCGCTGTACAATAAATTCTCTTTCACTTCACTCATGCTAACGCCTCATTTCTTCATCATAATTGTAGTTGGTAGTGTAGATACGCATGTAAAAAAAAGACAAGAAAAGGCCTTATTCGCCCTCTTCTCTGTCCTCGGTACCTGAGAGTTTGTGCTCGATCCTGCCGATATGGACACGATCGAATTTACCCCTTGGGTGGCTAATGCGCTCTCCAGAGCTGCGTCAGATGACGGTACATGTACCTGAGAGATTAATTGCCAATCGGCAGGTTGGCAGCTTGCTCCTTCGGTGCCGGCACAAGGAACCCCGTGTCGGTCTCTCCCAATCATCTTCATCCGCGTTGTATGAATTTAACAAGGTTGCATTTTACATCAATCTAGGTTGTTCAAAAACACGCATCTATAGCGTAGTTCAGCCTTCGATATATGTCAATATTTCGGACAACATTTTTTTCAATCCGCAAAAAATGGATTGACAATGTGTGGAAGCATCAAGTAATAATGTAGGTATAACAACTGCACACGCGAATGATGGTAAGGGGAGAGATTACCGCACTCAGGTAACGCCGAAGGAGTAAGCCCATACGGGTGAATCTCTCAGGCAAAAGGACTTTTACCGGACGCATCTCTGGAGAGAACTCTTTCACTAGAGTCACCCAAGGGGAAACTCGGAACGTTCGCGTATGCGAATGCGCGAGGTAACTCTCAGGTACAAAGGACAGAGCGGAAGGAATACAGTAGGCGCAGGCATGCTGGCTTTCTTCTGCCTGTCTTTTTATTTTATCAATACCTAACTAATAAGACGATCGAGGTGAAGTCATGTCACAGTTAAAAAGAACACCGATATTCCCGTTATACGCCGACTATCCCGGCGCTCGCTGCATCGACTTCGGCGGATGGGAACTGCCGGTGCAATTCAGCGGCATTCAGAAGGAACACGAAGCCGTCCGCACTCAGGCAGGCTTGTTCGACGTCTCCCATATGGGCGAATTTATGGTAAGCGGTTCTTCGGCAGAAGCCTTTCTGCAGCACGTGACGACGAACGATGTCACCCGTCTCGTCGACGGGAGAGCACAGTATTCCCTCTTATGCAATCCGAACGGAGGCGTCGTCGACGATATTCTCATTTATCGGCTGGCTGCAAATCATTACATGCTGGTGGTCAATGCTTCCAACATTGACAAGGACTTCGCATGGCTTCAAGAACATCTCCCTGCCGACGTCGTCCTAGAGAATAAGTCTGACAGCACGGCATTGCTCGCGCTGCAAGGTCCTAATGCGCAAGCGATCGCGGCTCATGTTACGGACGCGCCGCTGGCTGAGCTGAAGCCTTTTCAATTTGTGACGGACGCTGCCGTCTGCGGCGTGCGCGCCTTGATTTCCCGTACCGGGTATACCGGGGAAGACGGATTTGAGCTGTATGTAGCAGCAGAAGACGCGCCTCAGGTATGGACAGAGCTAATGAGAGCAGGCGAAGCGCACGGGCTTGTACCTGCTGGGTTGGGAGCGCGTGATACGCTGCGGTTCGAAGCGAAGCTTCCGCTATATGGGCAAGAAATATCGGCCGACATTTCGCCGCTTGAAGCAGGACTTGGTTTCTTCGTCAAGCTGGATAAGGGAGACTTCATCGGACGGGAAGCACTCGCCAGCCAGAAGGCTGATGGGCCTCGCCGCAAGCTTGTCGGAATTGAAATGATAGACAAGGGCATTCCACGCTCCCACTATCCTGTATTAATCAACGAGAATCCTGTTGGCGAGGTAACGACGGGAACGCAGTCCCCTACACTCAAGCGCAATCTAGGCCTTGCCTTAATTGATGCCGCTTACAGTGAGCTGGATACGGAAGTAATGGTCGAAATTCGCGGGAAGCAGCTGAAGGCCCGTGTCATCAAAGCCCCATTCTACAAAAGAGCGACGAACTAAACAGAAGGAGCGAATCCAACTATGAAGCATCGCTATATCCCGATGACGGCACAGGACCAAGCGGACATGATGAAGGTCATCGGCATCTCCTCCATTGAGGAACTATTTCAAGATATCCCTGCTTCCGTTCGCTATCCGGGCGTTCTGCCGATGTCCGAGGCGCTTGACGAAGCAGCCCTGCTGAAGCATATGAAGGAATTGGCGGATAAGAACGCCGACTTTGAACGATATACCAGCTTCTTGGGCGCCGGTCTCTATGATCATCATGTGCCTGTCGTTATCAATCACGTGGTGTCCCGTTCTGAATTCTACACGGCGTACACCCCGTATCAGCCTGAAATTAGCCAAGGTGAACTGCAGGCCATCTTCGAGTTTCAATCGTACATTTGTGAATTGACTGGTATGGCTGTGGCCAATGCCAGCATGTACGACGGTGCTACTGCTCTGGCAGAAGCAGGCGCACTGGCCAGCGGAGCGACGAAGCGCAAGGAACTCATCATCTCGCGCGCTGTCCATCCGGAAGCCCGCCAAATCGTGCGCACGACTGCGCGCGGTCTGAATCTCGATGTCGTGGAAGTCGATTACAAGGACGGCGTCACCGATCTGGAGGAGCTGCAAGCTCTTGTGTCGGAGGACACCGCAGCCGTCATCGTTCAATCGCCGAACTTCTTCGGCTGCATTGAGGATTTGCGTGCTATCGAGCCGATCATTCACAGCAAGAAAGGATTGCTCGTCGTCAGCACCAACCCGATCACCTTGGGGCTGCTGGAAACGCCGGGCAAGCTGGGCGCGGACGTCGTGGTCGGCGATGCGCAGCCGTTCGGCATTTCCGCTTCACTTGGCGGCCCGACATGCGGCTTCTTCGCAGTGGCAGAACCGCTCATGCGACGGATGCCGGGACGGATCGTCGGACAGACGAAGGATATCGATGGCAAACGCGGATTCGTCTTGACGCTGCAAGCCCGAGAGCAGCACATCCGGCGCGAGAAGGCAACGTCCAACATTTGCTCCAATCAGGCGCTGCTTGCGCTGTGCGCATCCGTTTATTTGTCGACAATGGGCAAGACAGGAGTTCAGCAAGTCGCGAACCTGAATGTGCAGAAGGCTCATTACGCCGCTGGCGTATTCGCACAACAATCCGAGCTCGCGCTCGCTTTTGACGCGCCTTTCTTCAATGAGTTTGTCGTTAAGCTGCCTGATGGCGCAAATATAGATGACGTTCAAGCAAAACTGCTGGATAACGGTTATATCGGTGGATACGACCTGGGCATAGCCTATCCTGAACTGCAAGGTCATATGCTCGTCGCCGTTACCGAGCGAAGAACGAAATCCGAAATCGATCAATTTGTGAACCGATTGGAGGCATGTCTATGAAACCGGACAAAAAGCTCATCTTCGAACTCAGCAAACCCGGACGTGTCGCCTATTCTTTGCCTGAGCTCGATGTTCCCGAGGTCAATCTCGGAGAACTGATTCCCGAATCTATGCTCCGCAGTCAACCTGCCGAGCTGCCTGAAGTGTACGAGGTTGATGTAATCCGCCATTATACGGAGCTTTCGCGCCGTAATTTCGGCATCGATAATGGCTTTTATCCGCTTGGTTCCTGCACGATGAAGTACAATCCGAAGATTAACGAAGATGTAGCCCGCTTCACCGGCTTCGCGAAGATTCACCCGTATCAGCCGGAACAGAGCATCCAGGGAGCATTGGAGCTGTTATATACGCTTCAGAACGATCTCGCCGCGTTAACAGGCATGGACCAAGTGACGCTTCAGCCTGCGGCAGGCGCCCATGGCGAATGGACGGGCTTGATGATGATTCGCGCCTACCACGAGAGCCGTGGCGAGACCCGGACGAAGGTCATCGTGCCAGATTCCTCGCATGGTACGAACCCAGCCAGCGCAACGGTTGCCGGCCTCGAGACGATTACGATTCAGTCCGACGACAAAGGACTGGTTGACCTTGATGCGCTCCGTGCTGTCGTCGGTCCCGATACAGCCGCGCTTATGCTGACGAATCCGAGCACGCTCGGCTTATTCGAAGAGCATATTGTCGAGATTGCCGAGATCGTCCATGAAGCAGGCGGCCTTATTTACTACGACGGCGCGAACTCGAACGCGATTATGGGCATTACCCGCCCGGGAGACATGGGCTTCGACGTCGTGCACTTGAACCTGCACAAGACGATGAGCACTCCGCATGGCGGCGGCGGTCCGGGTGCAGGACCTGTCGGCGTGAAGAGCAAGCTCATTCCGTTCCTGCCGAAGCCAATCGTGGCCAAGAAAGAGGATGGAACGTATGGATTAAACTACGACAGGCCCGAATCCATCGGCCGCGTTAAAGCATATTACGGCAACTTCGGCATTCTCGTTCGCGCCTACGCGTATATCCGCACATATGGGCCGGAAGGGTTGCGCCAAGTGTCTGAATGTGCCGTGCTTAATGCGAACTATATGATGCATAGACTGGCGCCTTATTACGAAATCCCTTACCCTGGCGTGTGCAAGCACGAATTCGTCATGTCAGGCAGAGGGCTGAAGCAATACGGTGTCCGCACGCTGGATGTCGCCAAACGTCTTCTCGACTTCGGCTTCCATCCGCCAACCATCTACTTCCCGTTGAACGTCGAGGAATGTATGATGATCGAGCCAACTGAGACGGAAAGCAAAGAAACTCTCGACTCGTTCATCGACACGATGATTCAAATCGCGCAGGAGGCAGAACAGAATCCGGAGCTGCTGCTCAATGCGCCACACAATACAGACGTTAGAAGACTTGACGAGACGCAAGCTGCACGCAAGCCGGTCTTGAATTGCGCATGTAATTAATAAATAAGAGGCTGCACCTTTGATTGGAATGTGAACTTTCCCTGTCAAGCGGACAGCACTAAAAAAGCCTCGATTAAACAACCTTAGTTCGGTATTGTGCCGGGCTAAGGTTGCTTAGTTTCTTTTGAAAACGTCCATTGTTATCGTCAGCAGGGTCTAGTCCGCCAGCAACTTGAACGTATTCGCCATACCTCCAATAAGAACACCGTTCATCCCATCCAACACGATAAATAATCACATATCTAGTTATATGGAATAAAAAAAAGAAACCTTGACCTCTGCGGTCAAGGTTCTTTCTGTGAATCGGAAGCGACTAACTCCATTACAATTCATAAAATATCGGCCGCTCCCTTAAAAATGGAGTCAGGGTGTTTTGGCAAAATACCGGCATCTTCTCCCGCATCTTTGGATGAACCGCGCTGTTCATCATATGAAACGAATAGTAGCCGAGGATGTGCAGCAGCATGAACCCTTCGAGCAGTTCCAGCGTACCGCTTCGGGGGGCAGAATACTCCGATGCATACCCCTCCATGAAGTCATCCCGTGCCCGGGAAGGAACACTCAGTGCGCCGGCGGCCCCATCATACAAAAAATAGCCTTGTCCGTACAGGCAATAATCAATGATGGTGAATCCCCGTTCAGTCACAATGACGTTGCCTCTGTTGATATCGGCATGGATAATCCCCCATGTGTCGGGACTGCGCTCATAGGTCTGGAGACGGGAATTAATCATTGCGAATGCTTCGCTCACCGTGTCGTAATCCGCTGAAGTAAATATACCGTGCTCGCGGCCGAACTTCAGCCGCTCCAGCATGGCTCTGTTCTCACCGATGCTGGCGTAGGCAGGTCTATCACAAGCGAGATCTGATGCATAGCCGCTCGTATAGCGGTGCAGCATGCCGACCTGCTGTCCGTACTGAAGGACATTATCCCTCGACGAGAAATCGTCCAGCTGAGAATCCCGTCCCTCCAGCCACTGCAATACCGTGCACTGGATATAGGTGTCCCCGCAAGCAACCCGGGTAACAAATTCTCCCTCTCGATTACGGACAGGCTCCTGAACGTTCAATGCGGAGTTCTCTCCCAGCGCTTGCAGCAGCTGCATCTCCCCATTCAGTCCAGCCTCGGAATGCTGCAGTCCATGAAGCTCGTCATGGACAGGCTTATGAATCCGCAGCAGATAGGACAACCCACTGACTCCGTCAGTGATCTTATACGTCAAATTCTCATTGTGACGAATAAACTCAATGATTGGCGATTGTACTGCATAAGACGACAATGCTTCGGTTGCGATGGAATGATTATCCATCCGCATCACCCTCTTTACTTGAATAGTATCGGTCTGCATTCTGGCCAGGGAACATCCTTGACCCTACCCGCCCAGCCATGCAATCGTTACTTGGTTGTGAGAAGACTCTGTTCACAATCGGGCGAGACAAGGATTCTAGTATACTTCAAGATTCTACAACCGTTGAGGAGCAGCCTCTTCTTCAATGGTTATGAGTGCAGCTCGATACGGTAATGAGAGAGTACACGTCTCTCAGTAAACCCGGCTTTTTTATACAGATGAATCGCCTTCTCATTATGCATATCGACACATAACGAGATTTCTTGAATCCCCTTGTCCTTAAAAAGAAATTGTAGGGCGTGTCTCAACAGTGCTTCCCCCATGCCATGGTGACGGTATTCCGGCGAGACCGCAATAAATTCGATATTCCCTTCCTGGAATTCCAGATTGGCTTCCACATAAACGTACCCTTGCAGCTTTCGATCCGCTGTCGTAGAGACGAACACTCTATGATCGGAGTTGCATCTGTTCAGGATAGTGCGTCCGTCATAATAAGCCGATGGGAAGCAAGCCTGGTGGAGATGGACAAATGGCTCGTACATGTCTGCTTGAATCTCTTGAATATCCACCCCGGCTGCGGAATGTTCAGATAATAGAGATGGCGTGGCGAGAAGAATGAGGTGCTCTCCTCTGTTCTGCCCCCCGACACGGCTCATGAATTCGGCGGCATGCCGATGATTCGCATCATAAAATCCCGATATCGCGTTCACCTGCTCCTTCACCACAGCTACAGATTGATGCCACAGCTCTTTAGCCACATCCAACCAATCTTCCGCTCGTATGAACGGCCCCCACATCTCAGCTGCCCGTTCCTCCTCATCGATGTCGAAGCCGATCGTCCCGATTATTTCTCCAGCTCGATAAGCTGTCCAGAATGTTTTGCCAATGCTGTCAAAAGTATCATGCAAGGCGGATTCGATTTCTTCCTTCTCCGTCCCGCAATACCCTACATGATGTGTCTCTTCCTTATTGAGATCTGCAATAAATTCAACCAACTCGGCAGCATTGCCGCCAGGACGAATCGTAATCATTTCAACCTATCCTTTCCTTTTCAAATTGTAGATGACGTACTTTAGTTCTGTTGGATTTCATCCATTAGTTTGAGGTATGAGATGCGGTGACAAGCTGTTTCATTGGAATGAGTCCAACAGATTTTCGTTCAATTCGTATTGAGGCTATGATTCAGCATCATTTGATTGGAAGATTTCCAATCAAGTGGCGCTATTGTGTTGAAATGAGTAGATTCTACTGCACGTTATCCAATGGACGCAATGGGAGGCAGCATGAAGCATTGCAACAACGCTAAAACAAGACAAAAAAAGGAACTGGCTTGCAATCCATCGTCTTGCAAAGTCAGTCCCTCTTCACCATGCCTTATTATTTTTTCTCACGGCTGATATAGAAATTGACACGGTCGCCTTTCTTCGCTGCAGCACCTGCTTCAGGCTCTTGCTTGAACACCTGACCTGGTGCTTGCTCCTCATTGTTCTCGAGGACGAAGCTATACCGAAGGCCGGCCGCGAGCACCGCCTTCTCCGCTTCTTCCTTCGTCAGACCGACCAAACTCGGCACCTGACCCTCCATAACCGGCTCTCCCGAGGAATCCGTCGCTGTACCCGTCTCGCCTCCATCAGGCGTTGTTCCTGGCGTCGTCGTATCTGGTGTCGTACCCGGAGTAGTCTCAGGAGTCGTGTCTGGATTGGCATCCGTGCCTGTATCCGTGCCTGAACCGGCATCCGGATTCGCAGCAGCGCCTGAATTGTCCGGCTTCGTGCCGGTTGTCTTGTCGCCAGAGCCCGTTCCGGAAGATGAATCAGTAGATTGTCCGCCATTCTTCGACCCGCTGTTATCCGTCGATGTTCTGTCGTCAGTCGATGCTTCAGGCTGATTCGAGCTATCGCTATTTTCGTTATTAGTTGCTTGGCCTTCATCGGACGGTGTTTCCGTTGCATCGTCCCCGTTCGCCGCCGGAGTGGAATCCGTATTCTCGCTCGTCTCTGCAGGAGAATTGTTATCCGTTATAGCTGCCGTCTCATTCGACTTCGATATGGAGTTGGCCCAGAGCACGGCGCCGCCGAGAACACAGACGAAGACCGCGGCACAGGCAACAACGAGCAGCATTTTACTGCGCCCGACTTTGTCCGATCCCGATTCTGCATTCGCAAATGGACTATTAGCTTCTTCTTCCGTCTCATAGTCGTCGTAATCTTCATCATCTGACTCGTCATCATCTTGTAGATTCGAGACAGGTGCCGCAGCCGCTGAAGTCGGCTGCATCCGCGACAGGACAGGACCATTCGGCTGATCCATAATCTCGCGCAAGGTCACCATGAAAGAGAACATGGACGAATCCCCTGAATATACGCGTCGAACGAGACCTAGAACCGCTTCCTTCTGAGTAGGCGCCAAATCCTTCAAGGCGGCTGTCAAACGGCTCTCATACGTGTCGTAGTTCGCCGGAACGTTCAAATGCAGCGTACTTAATTGATACATTAAATAGCATAAGCCCATCGTTCCGAATTGCCCCGGCTCTGCTTCCGTCCAATAGTTCATTATCATAATCTGATTGTCTTCAGTAATCCATAAGTTCTCTACAGTAATCGGGAACCGGCTAATCTGTTCCTCCATGGCGTCCTGGATGCTCTTACCCAGTTCGTACACCATCGACAGCATCTTCTGTGAGCTTAAAGCATGGTGCTGAATATATCGCACGAGCGGCATTCCTGTATAGGCAGAGAATACGACAAAGAAATTTTGCCCTGATGTTCCTGCATTAAGCATATGGAAGAAACGATTATTTGAAAAATGAGACACCTTACCGAAAGCGCGCTTGCTTTCTTCGGCTTTCCCCGTTCCCGTATTTTCGACAAGATAAATAAACACATCTCTCTTCAAGGATAGATCTATCGCTTCATATAAGACTCCGTCTGCTAAATGTAGAATGACCTTGCAAAGTTCATATCTTTCCCCAATGTAAGCACTCATTCTCTTGCTCCTTCACGATTCATCGTTGTTAATAAAATATCTCTTTTGTCATTATGAAGGATATGGGCTGATTTTGCAAAGATTACAACAATCGATCAATTATTTTCACAAATCTCCCTTATTTCATCTGATGCACAACCTCTTGCCAGCGATGAATCAGCTTCTCAACAACATCATGTGCAGTTGTCCGCCGGCCGAGTCTCGCTGCCTGTCCTGCCCACAGCGACAAATATTCGGGATTGGATTGTCTCGCTGCCTCCTGCCGAATATCTCTGGTCAACTGATTCATTATTGGATAGGGCGGCACATGCTCGGCATGAGGCTGCAGCTGACGGATGAAGTCGTTCACGATGCCTCTTGCCAGCTTTCCCGAAAACGTTCGTGTAACGATAGTACTTCGTTCATTAGAAGACAGTACCGCTGCTTTATAGGCCTCATGAGCACCGCTTTCTTCACAGGCAAGAAACGCGGTGCCCAATTGGACACCCTGCGCGCCCAATGCCATGGCAGCAGCCATGCCCCGCCCGTCCATAATGCCGCCGGCTGCAATGACGGGCACAGATACATGATCCGCAATGAGCGGTACGAGAGCAATTGTGCCGACTAATGAATCTTCACAGGCTCCGTGGAAGGTGCCCCGGTGTCCGCCTGCTTCGCTCCCCTGAGCGACGACGAGATCAACGCCAGCCGCTACCAGAATTTGTGCTTCCTTAACATGGGTGGCTGTGCCGATGACGACGATTCCATTACTTTTCAACTGATGCATTATTTCCGGCGAAGGAACGCCGAACGTAAAGCTGAACACCGGTACTTTCTCTTGAATTACGACCGACAGCTGCTCTTCAAAAGACCGCTGGTAGGCATCGTAATCAAAGACGGCTTCACTAGCCCCTGCCTCTTGCCCCCCTGCCATATGCAGCCGTTTCCGAATGGAAGCGAGCTGTGTCTGAATTGGCTCCTGCACGCAAGGAACATCCACCTGCGCTTCTGGAACAAACAAATTTACGGCGAACGGCTTGTCTGTTAGCGACTTTATTTTCTGAATCGCTTCCTTAATATACTGCGGAGACATGTACCCGGCCCCGAGCGTTCCGAGCCCGCCCGCATTGGATACTGCCGCCACAAGAGCCGGCGTCGTTGCCCCGCCCGCCATTCCTGCTTGAATGACGGGAAATCGTATCTGCAACCGTTCCGTTAACGTGTTATATCCATTCAAATGTAACACCTCCTTTCATTACATCATGGTCATTCAACAATTCAGGAAACACATATATAGGAAACAAATGAAAGCTTACATAATTTTTCTTGATTTGGGCGGAGCCAAAGAATCCCTCTTCACTAGGCTTTAACGGATGCTTTTTCGTGTTTACATAATAAGTACTGAACGTGTCTTGCTTGACCACAAGCGATTCCTCGTAAGCCTGCAACAACAGCTTCAGTTCAGCAAAAACATTCTTAAATTCATTCATGCCCTATCGGCTCCTTTCCCGCCCGTAGCATTTGCACATTGTATACATGCAGACTACGCCTCCTATCCAATAACGATGTTAAATTCAACATCCCTTCCTTAAATTCCTTCTTTCCTACTGCCCATCTGGCCGTACTTTACGAAGGCAGCGTAAGTCTAGCAAAGACCATCCAGCGGCGGTAAAACGGTCTTTTTGCCCTGGGGAAAATTTTTGTTGTCATAGAAATATTGTTGACCTATACTAATTATGTAGCATATATATAACAAACCTTATTATGTTGTAACAATGAATTTGTCCTTAGGAAACATTCGCTGCATAGAAAAAGGAGAGACATCACTATGCCTACAACAAGCGTGCCTTTGTCGAATGCCAAGTCAGGAACCCATATACGGCTGAATCGGATTGAAGTTCAGGGCGTGCTGCGCAGAAGATTGCTGGATCTCGGATTTGTTCCCGGAAATGTCGTGGAAGTGTTGCAAAAAAGTCCGCTTGGCGACCCCATCGCATTTCGGGTTAATAATACAACGATTGCACTTCGTAAAGAGGAAAGCTCGCTCATTTTCGGAGACATAATCGGAGGTGAAACATCATGAGTCGATACACCGTTGCCTTGGCGGGCAACCCGAATACGGGAAAGAGTACGTTATTCAACACATTGACCGGACTAAGGCAGCATACCGGGAACTGGGCCGGCAAGACGGTAATGATGGCCGAAGGTGAATTCAGTTATGATAAGACGACCTTCCGGATGATCGATTTGCCAGGCACTTATTCCTTATATTCCAACTCTACTGATGAAGAAGTGGCCAGGGACTACATTATTTTTGAAAAACCTGATGTCACCATTGTCGTTCTTGATGCCACCTCTCTCGAACGGAATCTAAACTTGGCACTTCAAGTTCTGGAAATGACTAATCGCGCTGTGGTCTGCATCAACTTGATCGATGAAGCGAAGCGGCTGGGCGTTCGCATTGACCTGCAGAAGATCGAGCAGCGTCTCGGCGTTCCGACCGTGGCGATTTCCGCCCGCAACCGAATCGGAATCGATAAGCTCCTGAAGCAAGTGAAGCTGGTCGCCTCGGGACAAATCAATCCGCATCCGATCCATATCCAATATAGCGATGAGATCGAACGGAAGCTTGCAGAGCTAGAACCGTCCATTCGAGAGAATCTCGGCAGTCAATATCCAACGAGATGGATTGCGCTTCGCTTGTTGGATGGAGATGAGAGCTTGTTATCCTCGTTAAAGAAACGGATGAATAAGGTGACTCCGGATTCTGTGAGGGAGGTTGCAAGTTATGGCAGAACCGCTTGCCACTAATGCGTCAGATCCGTTAGACACGCTTCTGAGCAAGGCCAGAACCCTTGCTGATGGAGAGACTGTCCGTGACGGGATCGTAAGCGATATTTACCGGACGACACGGGACATTTGTGCTGAATCCGTTCATTATGAAGACAAGAAAAAGCTGCAGAGCACTTATCAGTTGGATAAGGTTGTGACTTCACCGATTTGGGGCTTCCCGATTATGTTGGCGATATTAGGTGCCGTATTCTGGATTACGATTGCAGGCGCCAACGTTCCCTCTCAGATGATATTCAGATTTTTTGCTATAGTGGAGGGATATATTACTGCTGGATTCCAAGCGCTGCATGCTCCAGATTGGCTGCACGGTGTGCTCGTTCTCGGATTCTTTCGTGGGACCTCCTGGGTCGTCAGCGTCATGCTGCCACCGATGGCTATCTTCTTTCCGGTCTTCGCGCTGCTCGAGAATTTCGGATATTTGCCGCGGGTAGCCTTCAATATGGATCGGTTGTTCAAGAAATCTGGCGGTCACGGCAAACAAGCATTAACGATGTCGATGGGCTTCGGCTGCAATGCCGCTGCAATTCTGTCGACACGCATTATCGAGTCACCGCGTGAGCGCATGCTCGCTATACTGACGAACAATTTCGTTCCATGCAACGGCCGGTGGCCGACCTTAATTTTGCTATCGTCGTTGTTCATGGCTGCCGGAGTAGCCAGCGGCTTGCAAACCTTAGCCACTGCGTCTGTCGTAATGGGCATGGTGATGATCGGCATCGTCGTTACCCTCACTGTGTCATGGGTATTATCTAAAACGGCATTACGCGGCGTTCCGACGCATTACACATTGGAACTGCCCCCATACCGACGTCCACAAATTTGGAAGACGATTCTGCTTTCTTCGAAAGAAAAATCGTTAAACGTCTTGATGCGCGCCATTATCGTCGCCGCTCCAGCCGGGGTAATCACCTGGATTTTAGGCAATGTGTTCGTCGGCGGAGACAGTATTCTTAATCATATGGCTGCTTTCTTCGATCCGTTCGCCCATGCGATCGGACTCGACGGATTTATCATTATGGCCTTTATTCTCGGTCTTCCCGCCAATGAAGTCGTGCTGCCGATATTATTGATGGGCTATATGTCTTCCGGTGCAATGGTCGATGCTGACGGATTGGATAACATTAAGGAAATCTTCCTGCAGCATGGATGGACTTGGTTAACGGCATTAAATATGATGTTGTTCTCCTTACTCCATTACCCTTGCGGAACGACCTTATACAACATTTATAAAGAAACGAAAAGTACGAAATGGACCATTCTGTCCGCGGTCATCCCATTGGGTATTGCCATTGCAGTTACGTTCGTTACGGCCCAGCTCGTTCGGGCTTTCGGATGGGTTTGACCTTTACAAAACCAAAAGTACGAATCCGGCATTATCGGATTCGTGCTTTTTTTGCGCTTCAATGAGATGCTGCTCCATATCCGGGACGTGAATGCGGCTCTTCGTCGTCGTTAGTATCGTTATTTCAAGTTCAATGTTATGCCACACATATTCTACTTTGATTCCAACTGCTTGATTGCTCTTTCTTAAATCTCTGACGATGACACTTTGCCCGGTATGTTCTGCTTCCTTAACCATCTCCTCCATCTCGGCTTGCTCTAATGGCTCGAATCCGTAAAATACAGCAATGCCTGTTTGAGTTGCATTTGAAGGTTTTTTATAGGGATGAGGAAAGTATGGTGTGATCTCCTCATTCATTTCATCACCTCTTCCCCCTGTATGTTATATATTGGTTCATTTTTGAATAATCGTTCGATTTTTAAACGAGATTCTGCTATGTAAATTCTTATTCTATATAAGTTGAACTATTGAGCTTCTTCATTAAAGTTTGATACAGCTTCGCTGCTTATCTCAAATGCTGGAGGGGCGATACTCTCTCCGTTCGGCGCTTCCGCTCACTCTCCCCTTCGCTAAGTAACAACGATTCCCATATATCTCAGGCGCTAGGCGGTGTGATCTAAGGGTGATGTTGCTGCATCGTCCGAGAAGCAATGTTACTGGAGAGACATGTGCACCAAAGTCAACTTCACCCTATGGTGGGATGCCCCTTCTGAACGAGAGGAAGAATGGAGAGAAGTACTTGACAGCGTATCGTTATTAGCTGGAAATGTGATCTTTCTTTAGTTCCACTTATATAGCAATTTTTATTAGCATCATAGAAGACTATCATATGAAATACCATTTTCTTGCGGACAGTGATGCATAGCTGAGGCAATTCCTTATTATTTTCATAGAATAGAATTGTAGAGAGGATGTCTCTCTATGAATCTCTGAAAATAGAAAGGAGAGAGTTGCAATAAGAATCTCCAAGCTATTCTGGAACTGTTCACTCAGAACGGACTAATTTCCACATAAAATGATAACACGACCACTACCCTTGTTCTGTTCATCCTCTTGGTTGTTATAGTACAATCCGGTGATGATCCGGGAGACGGTTGTAGATCGCAATCTCGGAATGTATCTACGAGAAATAACTCGGGATTGGGAAGATAATTATCAAAACGTAACCGTAAACAATATAGACAAACCGCCTCTAACGGACAAGTCCCTGCTCTGGTGCATTAGCATCAGAACAGGGACTATTTCGCATGTTTCAGCCGACACCGACTTAACTACAAAGACTGCAGCTTATCCTGCAGCTCCCCAACCTCATTGGTCGGCGACTGACATGAGAAGTTCTCGCATACATAAGCCGTTGGCTTTCCGCCAAGCTGAACTTTCTCCTGAACGAGCGGAATCATTTCCCTGACTCGATCCCCTTCCTCCCCGTCCGGTACCAACAGTACTGTAGCATGAGGCTGAAAGCCGTTGCTTGCCACAGCAATCATTTGTGCGGTTGCTTCATCATTCGGATCGCCGCAAATAACAATTTCACACGGAGGACTGTAAGCATAATCCAAAGCGATGAGAAACATGGAATGACCTGTCGGATACTGATCCACAGCGCCTGCAAATGCTTCCAGCTGCCGTTCTGCTATCTGTGCCAGACGCGCATCACCGGTCAGCTTCGCCAACTTCAGCAAGTTCATCGCCGCTACCGAGTTGCCTGAAGGCTGCGCACCGTCGTAAATCTCTTTATTGCGTGTAAATAACTCCTCGCTGTCATGGCCATAAAAGTAAAGTCCACCGTTGCCCTCGTCCCAGAACAGATCAAGCATCTGCTGATTCAGTTCAAGTGCAAGTTGCAAGTAATCTAGTTCGAAGGACGCCTCATACAAATCAATGAAACCCCATACAAGGAAAGCATAATCATCCACGTAACCAGAGAAAGCAGCTTCGCCGTCCCGATACCGGGCTAGCAGCCGCCCATCCGCTTGCCTCAGGTTGACTATGATGAAATCCGCGGCTTTGCGAGCCGCCTGCAAGTACTCCTCCCGCCCCAGCGTTCGGTACCCTTTCGCCATCGCCATAATCATCAGCCCGTTCCAGGACGTCAAAATTTTGTCGTCTTTCCCAGGATGCACTCTATGCTCCCGATAATCAAATAGCTTGGCACGGCACACTTCCATCCGTTCACGCAGCTGGTCAGGGTTCAAGTCTCTTGCTTTAGCAAAGGCTTCAAGATCTTGCCCGATCAAATTCGGAATACTGTGACCTTCGAAGTTTCCTTCTATGGTGATATCATACAGATCGCAGTATAGCTCTCCGTCTTCAGCACCTAATACTTCGATGACTTCATCAGGCTCCCACACATAGAATTTGCCCTCAATCCCTTCCGAATCGGCATCTTCCGCGGAATAGAAGCCTCCGTCCGGATGCGTCATATCCCTCATTACATACGTGAAAATTTGCTCGGCGGCCTGGGCATACTCCGGCTTTCCTGTCAGCTGGAAGGCCTCGAGATAGCTCCATGACAGCAACGCATTATCGTACAGCATTTTCTCAAAATGAGGAACGAGCCATTTCTCATCAACCGAGTATCTGCAAAAACCGAATCCTACATGATCATACATCCCGCCGCGATACATGGATTGAAGCGACTTCTCCACCATTTGGAGCGCTCTTTCCTTCCCTGTACGGTAATAGTAGCGTAGCAGGAAAGACAAATTGTGCGATGTCGGAAACTTAGGAGCGCCACCGAACCCGCCATTTTCCGCATCAAACGTCTGTTCATAATGAGCGTAAGCTTTGTCAAGTGTTGCCTCCGACACCTCACCTGACAGGTTGGAAAGCATCTGCTTCTCGACTTCCTTGACAATCTGTTCGCCAATGTCCGCTACCCGCTCGTCGTCCTCCTCCCATTGCTTGGCAATCTGCGGCAGGATGTCCATCAAGCCGTAACGGCCGTATTTGCGCTGCTTCGGATAATAGGTGCCTGCAAAGAAAGGCTTCTTATCCGGCGTCATTATAATAGTGAGCGGCCACCCTCCCTGACCGCTCATCGCCTGACATACCGCCATATAAATATGGTCGACGTCAGGTCGCTCCTCGCGGTCCACTTTGACGGACACATAATGCTCATTCAGAATGGCAGCGACCTCTTCATCTTCGAACGACTCATGAGCCATAACATGGCACCAATGACAGGTACGTGTAGGTCACCAACGTCAGCTATACCCAACAGATAAGAAAATAGGCTTATTTTCTCGTCTCGCTTCATCAAACGCTTCTTCACTCCACGCGTACCAGTTCACTGGATTATAAGCATGTTGAAGCAAATAGGGCGATTTCACGGCGATTAATCTATTGGGCTTGCGGTTCGTTGTCATGGGGCATCACCTCTTTTCGTTGTAGAAATTTAGGTAAAATAAAGCTTAGCGTTATTTTACCCAAAAGGGTGAGGAAATCCCAAGAAATAAAAAATGAGTCTGTAAAATAGTTAGTGTATACTCCAAAACCTACTAAAATGAAAGTAGTAGGAAAGGTTGGGGAAAACGGTACTATGGACAAAAGAGCAACTACGAGCATTCATCAAGGAGAATAAGCTGGTCACGACTCAGGCTGTTCACGGAGACGATTCAGGAACTTAAGTCAGCTTTGAAGGATGAAGCGAATACCTCGAAAATCTTGTTCTTTTTGAAATTAATTTAAAATATTTAAATTTTTTGCTTGAGCAGAATGAATAATCTTATTATAGAACTCCACCCATGTATAATATTCAATGTCGGCAATCTGCCTCGTTTACAACCATGAATCGGGTCTTAGGGTCAAAAAGACGCTCCGCACGACTATTGATTGCTGTCTTCAGATTACAGCTTAAAGAGGACGTACATCGGCAATATGATTTACGCTCTGATCACCCGGTTGAACCAACTTTGGTGTCTTTTCGTGTCGACTTTGAAGCGTTAGTGCAGTAAGCATAGTCATTACGCGATCTTAATCCTTTTCACTCACATCTCTAGGATCGACATTAAACTGAACAATCTCGAGCACTTCACCTAGCGAGGTGACTCGAATAGCACTCATTGCGACTTTCCGGTAAGCTCCGGTATCAATATTCCACGAATGAGACGCCTCCTCATACTCAGGACGGCCAGACTTGCATGGGGTGTGACCGATAATTTGAAGTCTGCCAATATTTCTCAACGGTGTGCGATTCCAAAGCACGCCTAACTCATTTCCTTCTTCGAATGGGAACTCTGCCTGATCTGCAATACCAGCATGACTTATCAGTACATGCTCGTTCTCCCAAACGAGCGGAAGCTCATTAATCCATTCTGATACCTCCTGCAGCTCCATGTTAGCGGACCTAAGCTGATCCAGCGTTTCAAAGCCACATTGCGGAAGCCAATATTCGTTAGGGCCATTCTCTATATGCTGTGAAAACTCGTATTCATGGTTGCCCTTGAGAAAAACCGCGTTCGCGCCATACCGCTTTCTCAGTTCCTTAGCCAAAAGTAGCGTTCCCGGCGTATCGTTTCCACGGTCGATTAAATCCCCTAGTTGGACGAGTCGCTCCTTATCAGGATTCCAATGTCGGTCAAGAAGCCCTGTAAACGTATGAAGACAGCCATGTACATCCCCGACGACGAATAGATTCATAAGGCTTTTATATCTCCTTTGGTCAATATAATCTTACTCATACCACGATACCCCATTGGTTAGAATTCAGCTAATATTAGCATTCATTTAGGCATCGGTAATCAAAATCAACGTAAACAAGAGCCGCAAAAGTTCCCGACAAAATATGGATTTTAGCATTAGTCTAGCTTACGATAAATATCTATTTTAGAACATCATTTTCGTGAGAGTGGCAAACAGATATTCGCACCTCCCCCTTATATCCACTCGCTTCCTAAGAAAAGAGTTCCATGCAATAGCCGTTATCTTGGCATATTCAAGCTTAAGCCATAATAATTGATTCACACAAACATCCCATCAATGAGAGGTACGTGTGGGTCTATAATTAGCTGTATTCAATAGAAAGGGAGACAAGTTTATTCTTTCCACTTAGCTCTGTCGAAAGCTACTTCGAATAAGGACAATTCAACGGGTTAAGTTCATGTTACAGCAATACGCCGACTTCTACTTCGCAAATCTATTGATTCCTTTGTGAGTTGTCATGGGGCATCAGCTCGTTGCGTATTTGTGTAAAAGTATTGCTTAGGGTTAGTTTAACAAAAATGGTGGGGGAAATCCCTTCCTGTGTCTTGTAGACTTCCTCCATCATCGTTTTTACAGGCAGCGTAGCCTATGAAACAGGAATACTATCCGCTCTCGATAGCCTAGGAATTAGTCAAATTCCCTTACGCATCTGCGTCCACTAACAGCACTCACTTGTCTTCCTGAGCTAAACCAAGACCCAAATCCACTACTGTTGCCGCCTTACCGACACCGCCCTTTTGATTGGCTAGTTCGGTTACCTTGATCATCGTATTTCCTCCCTTCAACGTAAAATACCCGGCTGCACTGAGTTCAGGGAATCAGCTCTTACAGATATCTATATCAAGAGAGAGCATCCGTTGAAGGACACTCTCTTGAATACCATTTATTCTGTTAGATGCTTAAGAAATTTAAGGTTCTTGATACAAAACCTCTTAACTCATTGGAATCTATTGGCTCCACTCCACCATCTTCATGATGAAACCTTTTTGAGTATTCATTTAAATCATCTAATTCAGTAAACAAGTTCGATAGTGTGACGTTGTTTGACTGTCTAATGATTCCTATAAAATCCCCCAGCCATTTATCAGACTTGAAATCTTTAGGAAACCTTACCCGCAAGTATCCCTCCAATAAAGGTCTTACGCACCTGGCTACAGATATTTCCTCACCATCATAGGAACCATTTAAATAATTATCCAATATTGAATAGTTTTTAAAATAATCAATACTAGTGATACTGTCAATATCTAGTCTTCTCAGGCAGCTTGCTTTTATTTCAAGCTCATAAAAATCATAGTTATTTTTTATAGCTACATCGTAAAATTTTTTCGCTAAGATTTCGTTATGTGTAAACAAAAATGTTTGTCTTGCCTTAACCGCCAACCTATTTAATTCTGCTACAGTCTGGGTAATTCTGAAAAAATCAAGGCTGGTTATAGGATCGTCAACTACGATGATTTTCTCGGAAATATCTGGTGATTTTTTCAATTTACAAACAAAGAATGCAAATGCGAGGGTTGTCTTATCCCCTTCGCTTAAAGTATTTTTAAAACTTGGAACATAACTTTTTGATGCTCTAAGTGGTACTTCACATCTATTAATTTCTAGCTTATAGTCTACTTTAGGTTGTCCCCCTTTGTAATCTAATACAGAACTCATGATACGATATCCCGCCCCAAACCTTTCTAATTGTTTATTTAGCTCATCCTTAAATTCACTCATAAAAGCATCACAATATTGGTCAAGTGCTTTTCGTTTAAGGATTTTTTCATTAGCCAATCTTTTTTTTTCTTCATTAAGATATTTATAATTTATACACATTGCGATTACGGTTTCATCATTATGCCTTAATTTAGTTAGTTCCGACTCTTTCTTTTTTTGTGTCAGTACAGAAAGATTTCCCTGTTTGGCGTTCTCTTTTTGAATCTTAATTTGTTCATTAATTTTCTTCACTGCTAAGTTATACTTAGCCAACTCCTCTACAACCTGATCTAAAAAAAACTCAATTTCCTTGTTTGCTTGTAAAGAATCGAGTATATTTTCTTTTTTTAGTGAAATATCAGCAATTATATAAGCTTCAACTTTTTGCAAATTATCATGAATAAACTGTACATTTTTTTCTAAATGAGGTAACTCAGAAATAATCTCCTGCCAATACTCATGTAACTGTTGATTTTTCGAATCAGTCAAGTTAATCCCAGCAAATCTCTGATTTTCAATCGAGCCAGCAATATCTTTCAAAGAACTGTTAATTCTCTCACGATATTCTTGATAAGCCAAGTTGAAATAATCTTGGTAATATTTTAATAACTCATTCGCCGTAGCATTTTGTCCACAAAATGGGCAGGTTTTCCCGTTGTAGACTTTTAGACCTTCTTGAATAAATTTATGTATTTTCCCATTGCAGTTCTCTGATGCATGTACACGAATTTTTTCTTCAGCAAGTTTCGAAATATTAGCATAGCTTTGACCCAGTAGTTCACCCAAAACCTCAAATTTAGGTAAAGTAATTTGAATTAAATCTAGCTCTTGTTTCTTGGCAATTTGATCTTTTCGACTTTGAATCTCAATGTCTTTTTCAATTTGTTTTATAATACTATCAATATTTTCAGAATTAATGAGTGCAATAAATTCGTCAAAATCGTAGCCATTAATTTTTGAAGCAATTTCATTTTTTTGATTTGTAATTTGAGTACCAATATTTTTTATCAATGAATCAATATCTATAATATCTCTTGTTAATTCCACACCTGTTGAACCAATTATGAAGGAATGTAGATTCTTTTGATGTCCGGTTTCAACACTCTCTCCTGTATATAAATTATCATATATAAATTTTGAATTAAAGATTTCAATTTTCTCATATGAACTTGACCAGCTATTGTTTTCAAATGTAACCACGTTTCCGTCAATTAACAATTTAAGCTTTGGATTTTCTGACTGTCCTAATGTCTGTCTAGCTTTAATTAAATCTGTATCACTATTTTTTAATGAATTCATAATTTCAGTCAACGTTGTTTTTCCTTGTCCATTTCTTGAAAAAATAAGATTCACTTTTTTAAACTCTTTATTCCATCTACTATCATCAAACCTTAGATTTCTAAACACACCAATATTCTTCAGTTCGATAATCTTTTTAATCATATTTCGACCATCCTCTCATAACTAACAATCAAGCCTTTTAACCTAGAAAAAGCCATGACAAAAGGAGTCAAAATCATCGAGTAGGTGGCTATTACCATAATAGTATCCAATCCAATAGTACCATATATTTGAAACAGTTTCGACATAGTATTCAGAAAAACAAAAAAGGAACGGTAGGTATAGTTCCACGTTCCTTAAGATTAATTCCAATCATTTCCACATGTCTACACACTCTATATTAAAACCAAGGTCCAGTATGACCGAAACCTCGATTTTGTCCTTCAGCACCTTGTTTTTGAAATTAACACCATCCTTCGTGAAGGTTTTAAACCCCTTAAAGTCTTGGAAACAAAGGATTTCTAAGTTCTATTCGTTGCATTCCTACTACGGCCACCACATGTGATGTCTGGCAGCGACTGTGTTCGACTGCTAGCTTCAAATGACGCTGAGTGAGCGAGAGCAGGTGTTGCTCGATGGCGGGATTGATATCGAGTTGGTACAAGTGGATGGGCTTGGACATGGGGAACGCCTCCTTGGAAGTTTGTTATATAGTAGCTTCTTTTGTCGTTATTTGAAGTTATTCTTATCGTTTTAGTTGTGATTATTGGCATAAAAAAGGCATCTGCAGCGCTGGGCTGGGCTGCAGATACCTAATTATAAAGGTTAGCAATCCCTTTAATAGCTATCATAGCGAGAACAAGTCGAATGTAGGAGTTTCTAAGCGATTGTAAGAATGTCCACTGAGTTCAGATAGCTCTGCCATCCCCCATAAAAGCATGCCAAATTCATCTTTCTTTGACTGTTCCATCCTATCCCATGATTCAGGATTTAATGCGATGTTCTCGCTTATAATCGGCAGGGTATTATTTATATAATTCTGTCTCTGCTGTTGATCTAACGCTTCTAGTTGCTGGCGATATCCAAAAAAGAGTTCATCATTATCTTTGAGCCATGAAATAATACAATAGGTCTTATTTTCTTCAGAAAAGACAATCACAAAAGTATGCTTAGCTAACGTCCTGACATCTAGTAAATTTTGCAATTTATTTCCTTGTAAATCAGTAGTTGGTGCTTCAAAACCTGAAGCTGCAAAATTGATTGGGAACGGCATTTCCCAAACTACACTGGATAGAATATTATACTGAGCAGTAAGAAGTGATTTATCGAACAGGCTCTTAACAGGTTGGAAATCATCAATAGACATAAGCATACCACCAAACGGATCTTCATCTCCTGAAATTCCAATCAACGAAGGCTTACGTCTAAACGCATTTTTTTGCATATTAACTACTTCCATTTTCTTATGGTATTCAACAGCGAAACAACGATAAGTGTACAAGAAGATATGTAATTCACTCCCATCGAAAAGACCATCTTCAATAGGCTCGAACACCTTATTATCATGATGACCACAAAAACCGGTGAACACAGTCGCTTCTTTGCGTCCCCATTTAGTCATAACTGCAAATGGATTGTCTGGCTTAGGGCATGGCATATAAACATGTCCATTACTAGAGAGTCGTTTTAGTATTTTGTTGTTTTGAATAGAATGAGCTCCAATTATTTTTTCGGAGCATGCTGGCCTATCTGGATGTAGGCATTGCTTAATCTTCGATTCTTTTCTAAGAGTCTTGAAACTGTTTAGAAAATTAACTGGATTTGAAAATTCCTCATCGTCATGTTTACCCAGACAACATTTTTTGTACTTGATTCCGCTTCCACATGGACAGTGGTCATTTCGACCTATCTTTTTATTCAATAACATCCCTCCTGCTGCCATCACTTTAACTTGAACATTTCCATGTAAGACAAAAGCACAAACATTTCATTCCTTGGGTTTGTTTAAACAACCTATTTGAATAGATACGTGCATGATAAACAATCTCTCTAATTCAAGTACATGAATGATGTTATTGACTCACAGAGACAGAAGTGTTCCTGCTGTTGCGCTGATCGCTGTAGCCCACGTGGTCTCCAAAAAAGACGCTACCAGAAGCCTGAGATTCATCAGCATCTCCTCCTTAGGTTGAACAGCAACTACTTTACGACTGAAGTATAGAACTAGCGACATGACTCCAATTAGAAGCAAGTCCACAGAATCAACGAACAGTTGCGGGAACACTTCTGGCTGGAGACATGTTGTCTCTGTCAGCCAATAACATTCCTCAAACACCTTACAATATCCTCCAATTATTTTAACAGATTGCTCAATTAATTAATACCATTTTACTAGAAAAATAGTAAAGGAGACCTTACATCAGCTAAAGGTCTCCTCCATTATAATTCTATTCAGCTTTCAGAAAACTTGAGCAGTACTGTCACATCTCATTTCGTACCATCAATATTAGGCACTTCACATGTGTAGAGCAGTTAAAAAAATAAGATAAATCTTCATTTATAACAAACCGTCAACTCTACCCTATTCCCTTCCCGATTATACACAATGGACCTCTGTCAATAGATTGGACACATAAAACCGAGAGAATTACGCAGTTTCTAGGTACATACGTTCGTACTGA
>NZ_ALKF01000167.1:0-64542 GCF_000283315.1 Paenibacillus sp. OSY-SE
AATGGTAACTGTCGCACTTCATATGACAATCCGTCATTTTGCGAACGAATCCACCATCCACTTTGAGAATTTTTCTTTTTCTTCAAATTGCGGATAATGAGCGGATTGGTCGTACGTTATAAATTCCTTTTTATTTGCATCAATCTGATCAAAGTATGTTTTGGCTGCTTTCGTGGAAGTCATGTAGTCGTAATGTCCCATTATAAAATACACCGGTAAATCTAGTTTTGTGATGATCGAAGGCAGGGGTTTTTTGATCGCCTGCCCTATTAGCGTTTCTTGTACATAGGATACGCCACGGTTATAACGGATGCGATCTAATAAGTTATACTCCGGTCCGAACAATAAACCATTTTCCATGTCGGCATTCATATCGATCAGTCTTGCAGCACCGCCATATTTTCGAACATACTGGCGTGGAGTTAACATTTCGCCGCTTTTCACTTTTTCAGTTAACCCTTGCAAATACTCGACGTCGGTTGTATTACCGCTCAATTTTGCTTGATCAATCGTGAAATTCAGACCATCCAATTCGCTTTCTAACGTATTGGACATCTGCCCAATGCCGATATAGGCCTCATATTTTTCAGGAGCTTGTTGCGCAGCCTGTATGCCAATATATGTTCCAAAGGAATGGCCGACTAGTATGACCTTCTTTTGGTTGAAACGAGTGGATATGTAATCCGTCAAAGCCAATAAATCTTTCACTAATAGATCGGTCGAAAGGTTGGAATAATCTTCCCCGAATTGATAAGATTTCCCACTAGCTCTTTGGTCGTAATGGACAATCGTGAAATTCTTCTCCAATAGGTCTTGGTATTTGGTTACATAGGGTATTTCCGAAACACCTGGACCCCCGTGTATAAAGATTACAATAGGATTGTTCTTATCCTGACCTCGTATCATCAATTCATGACCGGTGCCATTAATTTCGACTTGCTCGAGTACGCTTATGCTGTTTACGCCGTCTATTTTGGGAGTCCATGTGGGAAAAATCAATGCTAACCCAACAAGTGAAATAATAGTTGCTCCCAAATAAAGCAGAGCTTTTCTTACCTTTTTGATAGTCTCATCTCCCTAGTCTTGTATGAATGAATATGGAATAACATCGTCCTGCATTGAAATCTATGACGCAAAAGATCATTTGATCAGTTTGAGCCGCGCTCTCGTGTATAATCCGATCATCTTTGAGAACCATGTTCCTGTATCGGTTAGAAGAATATAGACTTTCTTACTCACTTCAGTTCACCACCTGTACTTAATAAAATAATTGTATTCGAGGAAAGATTTTGGGGGGACGTACAAACGTCGGGATTTTTACTAGACCCGGGACGGGGAAGGAGAGTCAAAATCAATCCCAGCGGTACACCCACCTACCAGTAACTTTATATTCCTCGTTTGGCGTCTATTTTGCTAACCCGTATTCTCCTTGGCAACGAGGCAAAAGCCGGCTGAGACGCGTGGACGATTCACAGTAGGGACTCCCATCAGCCAATAGCACCGAAGGTTCCCCAACGATCGCCCTTGCAATGGCCACACGCTGCTGCTGTCCTCCTGATAATTGATCAGGACGTTTATATATATGGGATTCCAAACCGACCATATAGAGCGCCTTTTTCGCTTTATTCACGTACTCTCCAGAACTGGGAAGATCAAGAAGCCCCAATATATGTAGGAAGTCTTGCCAGCGCCGGAAGATCCCATAATAGCCACACATTCGCTTCTGTGAATCATTACATTCACATTTTTGAGTACCTGCGTTTCGTTCTCCCCATGGCCGTAAGATTTGCAAACATTGTTTAATTCAATCACTGGATACACTCCTCTCAGCATATCCGTTGGCATATAGCGTTTCATTTGAAACGTTAACGGAATCAAGCAAATACCGCTTAATGCCGTCATGATTCCGAGAATGACGAGTACGGTCACCCCATCAATGCGCAGATTAATATCTATCAGACTCGATGCGAGAGTAACGACGATTAGGCCAGCTAGGGCCGCAGTAGCAATGAGCAGAAGCATTTCCCCGTACACGAGGATGATAAGCTGTTTCATCGTTGATCCGGCGGCAAAACGGATCCCAAATTCTTTTTTCCTGCGTATCAAAGCAGCAAGAAACATTCATGGTCATTCTATATTGTAGAGCAGTCGGCGCATTAAGGTGGATAGTTTATCACCGATCACATATTGCTTGGCTATTTCGGAACCGATGAGAACTGGCACAACCCTTGAGAAGCTAGGGCAGAATCGTTATGGTATGAGCATGATTAAATACTTTTGCTTATTCATTGAACTATACTTCTCGTTAGTTCAAAAAAGAGAACGCTCCCGCGCTTCGCTTAGGCTACGTCCTCCACATTACCAATTTCAAATTAAAGCACATACGCGTGTAGCATGTAGTTCTTCATATAAACCAATAAACCGGGACTAAGCACTAAGAAAACACTTTATTTTCTTTTAGCAGGAGAATCTTTAACAGTTCAGAAGCAAGCCATTACATGGGTTTACAGATGGCGACTCCCTGCGTAAGGACTCCAGATGGACCATATAATCTTTCACCGGTTGTAGTAAACGCTAACATCGTTCTGGCTGTCAAGGTTACGAAAGTATAGATGTACAATCTGGTCTCGTCCGAGTTCAGCGCCATCATATCGACGCCGAATTCGAATAAAGGTCTCAGGTTGTGATTGAAGCTGCTCGAAAGCGTCAATCTTTTGGATACCGGGTCGAAATTGAAGATTTGTACTTCCAGCGGCGAGGTCAGCACGTACACTTTGCTGCCGTCACGAGACACCAATATCGTTTGCGGCTTACCGATCAATCCCGTTCTGCTCGCTTCGCTGATATAATAAGGGCTGCTCGTATCCAGCACGACAATTTCCTGCGCTTCCCAGTTCGCGACAAAAGCAAAATTGCCGTCAGGTGAAAAGGCGAGGTTAATCGGATCGTTGCCCGCCTCCACAGCGATCCCGGTATCCGTCACACTGCCTTGCGCGTTGATACGGTAGCATCTGACGAGACCTTTAACATAACAGGCAGCGAGGATAAGGCCGCTTCCGTTCGGCGATACGGCAACGGCTTGCGCGTCTGTCGGAATAGACTTGACAGTTTGATCGGATAACGAGTAGGAAACCATTTGACCGTTCTCGTGCGAAGGTACACCGACCGCATACCGGCTATCCGGCGTAATGCCGAGACTGAGCACGGACACCGGGGTTTGAACCGAATGCTTCAGCGAAGGCGGCCTCGTCGTGAGATCAATATCCATCAGCCTGCTGCCGTTGTCATACGATGGGACTATTGCTCTGGTACAATCTTTTGTAATGACAACATTGTCTGCATTCTTCAAAAAAACCTCACCGATGATAGGTCTAAGAGTTTCGTCTAGAAATTGGAGAATACCAGAGCGGGAAGGCACCAATATGGTGTCGATAGGCAGACGATAGCTTGATTGCCCGGCAGCCACTCCTCCGTCAGACTGCACGCCTGGGACGATTCCGAGCAGAGTCCCGGTAAGATTGAAGGCGGCAAGCTGGTTTTGTCCAGAGATAATTAGCTTCGTCTCCGTCGCATCCAACGTCATTCTGTCCACGCCGAAATAACTGACAATATCCAGATTATGATTGAATCTCCCTGTTAGGCTCAATCTTTGGGCTACCGGATCGAACTCGAAGCTGGCAACCTCTCGCGTGGTCAGAACGTAAACCCGCTGTCCGTTTTTGGATACGACGATCGTCTGCGGGTGCCCAATGACCGGCGTTCGGCTCGTTTCTCCGAAATAATTCAAGTTGCCGGTATACAGCACGACGATTTCATCCGCGTAGTAGTTGGCTACAAAGCAAAATCGGCCATCGGGCGTATAGGCAAGGTTGAGCGGCGTGTCGCCTGCCATCACTTCGCTCCCGCTATCCGTGATCATGCCTGCGTTGTCGATGTAATAGAGCCGCACACGGCCTGCGTTGTATCGGGCCGTCAAGAGGCGTCCACTCAAATCGGGAGAGCTGGCCACCGCCTGCGCATCTGCAGGAATCCAGCTGCCTGACGCGTCCTCCAGACTATAGGACACCATCTGCGAAGGGGAACCCCCTACCACGCTGACGGCAAAGCGGTTATCGGCAGTGAGCGCCACAGCTTCTAAAGGGATAGGCGAGTTGAAAGTATGGACGACAGATGGAGGATTCGTTCGCAAATTCATTTCAAACAACTTCTGCGCATTAAAAGAACAGATGACCGCTTTATTAAAATCGCCCGTAACAGCTACATCCACCACATCGCCATCGATACTGATTTGCTGGGCTACTGTAAGCGTATCCATATCGACAAAGCTGACTCTTCTTATCGCTCGCTCGATGGCGATGACATAATTGCCGGGTAATGCACTCATCGGCTTGTCCTCCTTTTCAAAATGCTTAATCTAAACCTATCTTCTAGCAAAAGGGCGCAGAATAAAGATAGGTTTCAATATTATATGAGGACAGGCTTCAAGTGGCTCCGGCTTTGTTCATTAGTTACAAGAGCCTTTTTAATGAGGCGATCAGTACAAGTGGCCCTTTAAAAGGCACCCACGGCAAGGTTACCGCCCACTTTGCAATCGCTGGAATAAACCAACCAATCACGAGTCCGACAAGTGGCGAAACCCGTCCAAAAAAATAAAGATAGCAAGCGGCATACCGTTCACGATCCTTTCATTACTATGAGCGGCATGACAAAAAATCCGGCAACCGCTTGCCGGACTTTCATGACCGCTTTCCGCAAAAATATTTCGTCCCCTTATGCCAGCGGGTGTTGCATGGACTCAGACGATTCTTCAAGTATCTTAGCTGCCAGATAAGGCTCGACTTCAGGCTGCTTCTCTTCCCGCTTTACTTCGTTCTCCTGCCTCCGAATCCATTGCTGGATCAGCTCATTCATTTCCAACGCGTTTTTGGTTGGAATCTGATGCTTGGCACCCTTAATCCAGTAGAGCTGATAGTGCGGTAAATTCCTTTGCAGCTTTCCCGCGTAACGGAAGAACCCCAGATCCTTTTTCCCGTAAATGAGCATGATCGGAGCCTTGATTTTTTTCAATTGACTTGTGCAGTTATAAGTTAAGCTGCAGCGGTAATACTGACGCCAATTGTCGGTTCTCCCGAGCTTTGCCGTCCGCTTTAAATTGTTATACGTTTCCCGGCTGTCGGCATTGCCCCGCGTGATGGCCCATGCAAGCAGATTTTTGGCTTTCACATTCGTCAATGCGATTGCCAGTGCGATTCTCCATCGCAGCCAATAATCGCTCGTCTCAGACATCGTGCTGACTAATATACCGCCTTGGAACCTGTCAGGGTATGATAACAACGCGTGCAGAGCAATCGTTCCCCCTGTGGAGTAGCCACATAAATAAGCTTTGTCAATTCCGAGCTTATTCATCAACTGCAGCATGTCCCGTACAATGAGCGGGTACGTTATCGGTTCTTTCGAGACATCGCTTAATCCATGGCCGCGAATGTCGAACGTGATTACCTTGAAATGCGCCGATAGCTGAGCGACTTGATAATTGAAGTTCTCTGATGTCAACAATGGCGGATGAATAAACAATATCGGAACACCTTTACCGTAAACATGATAGTGCAGGTTCACGCCGTTAATCATTTTCTTCGGCATCCATGTCACCTCTCTCTTCTGCTCTTTGGTAAAGATGCCCTTTCTTGCGTATATTTATGCCAGTAGGGACATTTTCATCAAAACCGAATGCCATCGGTACAAGTGAACATACCTCATCGGTGTCAGTCCAATATAATGTAACCAACTAAACGAAAGGAGTTGTACCGTATGTCCTGTAGACCGCATTGCCCGCCAGCTGAACCTATCATTTGTCCGACGGCTCCGATCATCCGCGATTTTTTTCATCCGCAAATCCTTCCCGTCATTCACCCCATTGAAATTGTGAACCGTCATCATTGCGTTCCGATACCGCGGCACTTTTTCACGTTCAATACTATTGAAGAAGGGGTAGCGACCATTAGCCGAGTAAACAAAAAAAAGAAACGGCGCGCATAAATACGGCACACTCCGTTCAAAGTATAGCCACTTCTATCGCGTAGGCCTTCCATTGTGACTCGTGCCCGTGCTACACCGTTTCCTTTCATAATCACATTCCACATATGAATGACATAACGCAAAGAGCCTGCCTTTAGGCTCTTTTCTTGTTATCCCCCCCGATGCTGCCCTCCGCTCAACCCAATATAAAGTGGTGTTCAATTACATGTTCCAATTGTTCATATCCCATGTTCGTGTACAATCGTCCGGCCCCCGCAAGAGTATCATCGGCAAAAATACAGCAAAAGTCATAACCAGAGTGAAGCAGAAGTTCACTCAACGCTGCAACACAAGCGGCAGCGTGCCCCATATTTCGCAGAGGCAGCGGCGTATATACGGAATGGATGGCAATACCGTTTGGGGTCGACCTTACTTTCCCTGCCATAGATACAGGCCTTCCTTCCACTTCCCACAAATACAAATCTCCGTCCGCAATGCTCTGCTTCGTCCTCCAGCTAGCATCTTCTTCCCTAATGGGAATGCCAGTCTCGACGGACATCTCATACATCCATTGCGTCAAAAGATGCTCATCTTTCGTTTCTACCGAGCGCAGCATACCTCTTCTCTTATCGGGCAACAGCATATCGCGCTCTAGACAATATACGCTCAACAACTTGCTATTCACCGCTTTAAAGCCAGTCGCATTGGACCACACGCTTGCAAACAGATTCGTGAGCCCCGCAGGTCCGACAACTTGGGATACGCTCCTGAGTTGCTGGCGGATGTTGTGCACGAGCAGATTAAGATGTCCGGCAGTGCAATCTTTACCGTACAGATGCAATGGTCCTGAGGGAGTCATGAGTGCGGCCAATGCAGGTTTATGGTCTGACAGCAGAGCGAAGTACACATCGCTGTGCTGTTGGCGCAATTGCATTGCTAACCCGATCATGACATTGTTCACCGCTTCATCTTGCATTAACAATGGCAGGGCGGCATCAAGGAACGGAGCCGCATGCGAGAAATTCATGATTTTCATACGAATAATCTCCTTGGGTTTATTGTAGTGAACATGTTCATGTCATACACAATACGCTGCAATATCGATTTGAAGCCCTGCTATTTCGTTGTCGAGCACTCCATAAAGTTGGTTCAAGTGTATCCGACTATGGAAACTTTTTCAACAAAAAAAAGAGTGCATCTCATGATGCACTCCTGCTGACCCAATATTATGCATGAACCGCTTCAGACTTGGCCGCTTTGCTCGCGCTGCTGCTTCGGCTCCATGCAGCTAAGAGTAAGGAGCTCATAACTAATATGACTGCGCCTACCACATATGGAATGTTAATGTTTACATCGAACAATGTACCCGCAATTGCTGGACCGATAATGTTGCCTAAGCTCATATAGGCATTATTCATACCAGCAACGAAGCCCTGCTCATTTCCTGCCATCTTAGACAATAACGTGTTGATCGCCGGACGGATAATAGAAGTCGCAATGAAGAACAGACCCGATACGGCAAATATGAGGAAGTAGCCCTGGACGAACACCATAATTATCATACTCACGCCAGCTACGACAAACATGACATTCAACAATTTCTTCTCGCCGAATCGGCGCAACAGCTTGTCGATCAGAACCGCTTGAATGACTACGCCCAAGAGGGCGCCAACCGTAATCATGAGCGAAATATCTTTAGGTGTGAAGCCATATTTCTTGTCGACATACAGTCCAAATACTGATTCGAAGCCCATCAGACCGAATGTCATCGTAAATATGAGCACCAACAGCATGAAATAAGGTGCCTTGAATGATCTTGCGAACTGCTTCAAAATGTTTTCACGCTTTGTCTGTGAGAGCTTCGATTTCATACGTGCTTCTATCGACACCGTCTCCGGTAAGAATAATAGCGAAATTACAGTTGAGATAGCCGCGATCATCGCTGCGGCGTAGAATGGAATGCGAATTCCGCTCTCAGCAAGAAATCCTCCGATTCCCGGTCCGACGACCACCCCGAGACTCATGGAAGCCATTAGCCACCCAAGTCCTTTACCCCGATTATCTTCTGTCGTAATATCCGCGACATAAGCCATCATGGCTGGCGTCATGAATGCCGCACCCATTCCTCCGAGGAAACGGGATGCGTACAGCATCCACATATCGGTGGCTGCCGCGAAAATGAACTGGGAAATCGTAAACATGGCAATTCCGAAGACGATCATCTTTTTACGCCCATACTTATCCGACCATTCTCCTGCAAACGGTGAAAAAACAAACTGCGTTAGACCAAACGCCGAGACGAGATATCCCATCGCTTGTCCGGATGCCCCGAACTCTGTAATGAATTTCGGCATAATCGGTATGATGAGTCCCATTCCGACCATGACAATGAACATATTCAACATCAATATGAATAATGAACCACTAGATTTTTCTTTTCTGGACATTCATGTTCCTCCCCCAAAATCGAAACCAATCTCAATTACTGCGACGACTCACTGTCATTGCTCACTCCTCTATCAATTTCCGTACCATAGAGTTCTTTTTTTGACTAACTGGTATTTTTGTTCATTCTACAGTATGCAGATCCCATATGTCAAATGCATTCCCTTAACGTATATCCTATAAATACAAAGAGACGGCGCCCTTTTGGAGGCATCGTCTCGTTCGTACATAATAATTCAATTAAAATTCAATTAATGAATGATTTTATATAGAAATGATTGGCTTCTTTCGATGTGAGCTATCAGTTCAATCCTCTGTCGTTATGTGATCAGTCCTCTGCCAATGAAATTGGCGGACACCGGCTTCCTCCCTATTTCTTGTGCCCAGACGGAGATCTGACCGATATGATGAATCTCATGGGCAATGACATGTCGGATCACTTCTCCATAAGTATGCGTCTCATCCGGCTCCCAAGGTACACTGAAAGACTTCAGTTCCATCTCTGATGTCCACGTGGCAGCGAATGATTCTACGTCAGAGCGGTAATGTTTGGATAGAGAATGAAGTCGTTCTACCGTATCATATTGTTCCAATGATGGCATTTCGTCTGGCTTGCCATCTAATGCTCGAATCCAACTCGATTCGACATCGATAATGTGAAACAGGGTTCGATGGAAGCTTCTGACTCCACCTACACGTTCGCGAATGTATTTTTCATGTGGAAGCTGCATGCACCACTCAAACCATTCCTCACGTACCATCCAATTGTATTGAAATAATTTTATCATCGTCTAATTGCTACTCCTTCGCCAACTTAATTGCTGACAGCCGTCCAATGCTTCTCGAACACATAGAAGGGAAATTCAAGGGACGGGTATACAATCTCCCCTCGAACTTCATATCCCAACCGCTTATATAACTCCACGGCTTTTGTGTTCTTGCTGTAGCTGTCAAAGCGCAGGCTGCTGTAACCTTGTTCCTGCGCATAGTTATCTGCAAAAGCAAGCAGCTTCTTCGCAATCCCTTGCCCTTGATGGCTCGGCTTAACAGCCAATCGATGGGCAATGAGCGCTCTTCCACCCTGATCACACCACGATATTGCTTCGAACTCCTCCTCCTGATTTTCATCTAAGGTCATCATCCCAACAATCTCCTCGCCATCCCGGTAGGTGTGCAGCCATCCCGAGCGGATGTCCTCCATCAAAATATGAACGTTCGGATAATTCTCATCCCACTGATTAATTCCTTGCGAATGCATCTGCTCCGTACATTCCCGAACAAGCGTCATCACATCATCCAATTCGGCCGGGACAGCTCTGTGTATCGTCATATGTATTCAACCTGCTCCTTCATTCATAAATATGAATTCCTTATCCTCTTATAGTATTACATTACCACCTGCGCTGAATCGCTCACTGCGTCCAGCCGATTGAATTATACCATAATTTAACTGCCTCTTACAAGAACGTTTGTTCCATCCCCCATATCAAAATATGCAAGGTGGACGGCCATATTGTTGTTCTGATTCGCCTCTTGCCTCACTCTCCCCTCCCATCAGAAAAAAGGATTTCTCTCGTCTCCAAGCTACTCAATCCGACGTCTCGTCTGCAGAAGCTGCATAGGTTGTCGCTTGTTTTCCCCCACTTCAAGTTCCGATCTTAGAGAAAATAGGCACTGCCTTTCACCCGCTACTCCTGTAGCTGCAAATGAAAATCGTCCGTTCGGAAGTGACGCTGCACATCAAACGGCACAGCGCCGCTGTGAGCCTGAGTGAATGGGAATGACCAAAAGACATGGGGGGAATAATGGTACAGGCTTCCTACTCTCCCCAAACGGCTGTATTACCAAAATAAAAAGATGAGCTCCACCAGCACGGGCTCATCCTGCTTTTACCGCTATATCTTTATACTATTGGCCTATCTCTTCCACAATGAGATTAGGAAGCGGATCATGAAAGGCCGACCAGTCCGCCGACATCTCTTCATCGGTCAAGAGGCACGCATCCAACGAACGAACCATACGCTCCTTATCCATATCGACGCCAATCAACACGACCTCGGTGCAGCGATCCCCGAACCGGTTGTCCCAGTCTGCCGCAATCTCCGGATGATCCTCTAAGACGGCCTGCCTTTCCCGTTCGGGCAATGTAGCGACCCAATAACCGGCAGGACCAATCTGAATGGAGGGACCGGCTTGACTGAAGTTGGTGGCCATTTCATTGCGCGAAGCCAACCACATCAACCCTTTCGCGCGGACGATGTCGTCCGGGAAATCCTCCAGCCATGACGTAAGACGTTCGGGATGGAATGGCTTCTTGCGGCGGTACACAGTCGAAGCGATACCATACTCCTCTGTCTCCGGTGTGTGATGCCCCAACTGCAATTCTTGCATCCATCCCGCCGATTGACTGGCTGCGTCGAAGTCGAACCGCCCTGTATTCAAAATATCCTGCGGAGCGATCCGTCCATGAGATGTGCGGATGAGCTTGGCGTACGGCTGCAGCTTGCGGAGCACGCCTTCCAATTGCAGCAGATCCTCTTCCTTCACCATGTCGCATTTGTTCAAGATGAGCACATCGCAGAATTCTATCTGGTCAATTAACAAATCAACGACGCTCCGCGTATCGTCTTCACCAGCCGCCTCATTCCGATCGAGCAAGCTGTCGCCCGACGAGAAATCGTGCCAGAAACGATACGCATCCACCACCGTCACCATGCAATCCAGACGGCATAACTGCGATAAATCGATACCTTGCTCTTCGTCCACATACGAGAAGGTCTGCGCCACAGGTACCGGTTCCCCTATCCCCGTCGACTCGATGAGAATGTAATCGAACCGGCCCTCTTTGACGAGCTTCTCCACCTCTTTCAACAAATCCTCGCGCAGCGTGCAGCAGATGCATCCGTTCGACATTTCCACCAGCTTCTCTTCGGTGCGGGATAAGCCGCCACCGTCTTTGATGAGATTCGCGTCGATATTTACTTCCCCTAAATCGTTAACGATAACGGCTACACGAAGTCCGTCCCGATTGTTTAACACATGATTTAAAATCGTCGTCTTCCCGGAACCCAAATATCCGCTCAGTACGGTTACCGGTATACGCTGATCGTGCATGGATTATCCTCCTTCATGCGGCGGCTATAATTAGCGCCTTTTTATTATTCGTAATAATTACGATTTAAATATAACTATACTATTCCCCTTTTGTCAAGCATCCATCATCTTCCTCGTGAAAGAGAAAAACAACGAATCAATGCTACTTCAATTCCTAGAAAGCTTCAATCTCACAACCGCATCGTTGTTGCTATCCGCCTCTTGCCTCACTCTCCCTTTACATCAGAAGAAGGATTTTACGAGGAAAAATACTTCTTCCGTCACCCAACCCCCTTCGCTGCAAATGGAAATCACCGCTTGGAAGTGACTCGTGCTCGTCTAGCGTCACGGTGCTCACAACGAGACTGAGTGAATGGGAGAATGGTCAAAAGACACCGGATGCAAAGGCCATTCGCTCCCCTTCTCACAAAATACGACTGTGCATACACAGCAAAAAGATGAGCTCCGCCAGCGCGTACCCATCCTGCTTCTTCCCTTATGCTCTGTATTTATTATTGCTTAAAGCCGTCTTTTCACTTTTGACAGTTTTCTTTCCATCTGAATCAACTTGACATTAAGCGTTTGCAGAGTTACCCCTTGTTACTGGAAATTGCTTTTTTCATACCTGATAACTCATCAGTCAATGTATTAATGATAAAATTGTAGAAATTTCCCCCTCAAAATGTAACCGATAACTATTTGTTAAACCGCTTCAACTTTTGTACAATATACCAGAACCGGTATCATAAGACAGCGTGCTGCCTAAATTCAAAGCAAAAGGAGTGGTTTACTTATGTTTGTGCACTGGCTGCGATCCCATTTCAGCGCCGCCGTGCTGCTGTGTGTTCTCCGTCTATACGTTGGGTATAAATGGGTGACGGCAGGATGGGGGAAACTTACGAATGGATTCGATGCAAGCGGCTTTCTTGAAGCGGCGATCGCCAAATCGGTTGGCGATCGTCCAATCGTTCCCGGTTGGTGGGCGTGGTTCCTCAAGAACGTCGCTCTGCCAACCTCCGGCTTCTTCAGCTACTTGGTGGCCTTTGGCGAGCTTCTAGTCGGTCTTGGCCTCATTCTCGGGCTGATGACTTGGCTGGCCTCTATTATGGGCATGATGATGAATTTTTCCTTTCTGTTCTCAGGTTCGATCAGTTGGAATCCCTTGTTTATCCTAATCTGCAGCTTCATTGCAGTAGCCGGATGGAACGCGGGCAGAATCGGCTTAGACGGTTACTTTTTCCTCGGCAGGGCCAGGCGAATCCCCCCGCAGGCACATGCGCAGCCACAGGCGCAAGCTCAAGCTTAATACCGCAAGCCCTTGCCTGAATGGCAAGGGCTTGGTTCACGCAACATTCGGATTTGACTGACCGCATTAGCATCATCACAATTAATGGAACATGACTGATTTCGTTGTGAGCGGTTCTAGCAGATCGGGTTCTTCCTGATGAATTTTGACGCTTAGCGCAAGCCCGATCGAGATCATATTGGTCAGAAGCGAGCTCCCGCCGTAGCTTATAAATGGCAGGGACAGCCCTGTGAGCGGCATCAACCCGATATGCATGGCGATATTTTCGAAGATTTGCAGCGTGAACATCGCAATAATGCCGACAACGAGATAGGCGCCCTCCAGATTATTGCTGTCTTTCACAATCAAAACCATACGGTAGATAAGCAGAAAATATAACAGAATGAGCATGGCGGATCCAAGAAAACCGAACTCCTCACCAATGACGACGAATATCGAATCCGAATAACTGTAAGGAATGTACCCGCTATGAATAAAAAAGCCTTGAGTGAACCCGTCTCCCGACAGCCTGCCCGAGCCGATCGCACGGATCGAATTCATCACATGCCACGCCTGATCCGAGTCGCTGGTCGGATCAAGAAATGTTTCAATGCGCGCCATCTGATGAGGCTTAATGAATTGGGCCAGCAAATCGCTGTTCGTGTAATACAGAACCACAATGGAAACGATAACAGCGGCTGTCGCAGACAAACCGATTATCATATGTGACATGCGCACATTTGCCATCCATATCATAGCGACAAAAATCGCCGCGAACACGATCGACGTTCCTAAATCAGGCTGCTTCAAAACAAAAAAGACCGGAATCGCGATAATGAGGCCGAGCGGGACGATATCCCGAACCAGCCGCAGCTCCTCCCCTTCACGCCGCCCCAAAAACCGGGCCAGCATCAATATGGTGAACAGCTTCATTAATTCGGAAGGCTGAAATTGCTGTCCTCCGATGGCAATCCAGCGTACAGAACCATTGATGTCAACCCCTTTGAACATGACAAGCGCCAACAATGCAATGCCAGTGACATAGAGGATGACGGATAAATAACGCACGACAACCCGATAATCGAACCAAGCCGTAACGAGGAGCGGAATAAAAAATGCGGCATAGAGCATCATGTTGTTCTTGTGCAAGCCTTCATAACTCGTATTTGTCGTTGCGCTGTAAATAACGATAGTGCTAACCGCCATAAAGCACAGCAAAATCCACAGCATCAACGGATCCACACGTTTTAATTTTCGCAGCATACCATAACCTCTTTTATTTCATAATTGCTTGGCAGCGGCTCTCGGATGTATGCGAATGATATCAAAAGCGTTCCGTGGCAAAACCAGTGAGATTCATAACCAAAGTACATATGCCCGTTGGCAACCATCAATGGAAATGATCAGGGAATGCTTCTGCATCGCAGACCTAAGCCGTAATTGGTCAAACATCCTACTTCCGCTTCCGTCCATTCGAACAGTCACCTCCCGCGCACATAATAAAACCCTCCAAGCATAGCTGCTAGAGGGTGCATAATGAAACAAATGTGTTTACTTACGCCTCCCCTTAACCGGGCTTTGGCACTATACAACGTAAAGAAATACAATCATTTCTTAGCCACCTTAAGAAAAGCCTTAGCTCGACAGTTCCTGTTCTACCCGTAGGCATCTTTCGATATTTCCGGGCAGTGGCCTTTGTTTGTATAGGAGCCTCACCTAATGAGGATATATAATCAGACTACCGAGAATACTATCCCTAAACTCCACCTTTGTCAACCATTTCCTCGATATCCAATATTGGCATCATGCTTATTTCCAATTCAATTATATCAAGCCGTTTAATAGTCCTTTGTCCTCTTCCTTATCGACGTGTCCGACGAGCCGGTCAAGGCGCGCAATCTGAAAACCATATTCGTACATGGACGCCGCCACAATCGAGAGGCGCAGCATCCCTTCCTGTTCTTGTACGCAATGCTGCATTGCCTTCTGCATAAACAATTCGTTCTCTGCTTCCATCAGTTCAATTTCCGTGCTGTCTGGCTTTACCTTGTCCTCGAATTTGAGCAGCACGTGTTCATGACATTTGATAAGCATCTCCAGATGATGATCGAAGAACTTATTCGTCTCCGGCGTCCGGGTTGTTTGAAAATAATGCTCTTCAATCGCATTCAGCACCGCCATCCCCTTCCACAGCGTATTCAAGAGATGCTTGTACACAACCAATTGGCGCGTAGCCCGGTACTTGGCGCGCTTTAACTTCTTCGTCTCTTCCTCGAACAGCTTGTACTTATCCGCAAGCGACTTCATAATGTCTTCCAGAGCTTGCTTCTCTGTTCGGAACGCGGCTTCCTTGATCTCATCCGAAATAATCGTGCGCAGAAGCAGCGACATCTTGTTGAAGACGGTCTGGATCTGCCCGATGAATTGAACCTTCGGATTCGGCGGGAAGAACAAAATGTTAATGAGAAACGCCGAACCGATGCCAATCAGGATTTGCACGAATCGAATCAATGCATAATCCCATTGTCCCGAGGCTTCCATTACCGTAATGACCGTCACGAGCGTCAGACCGACGGTCTCTTCCATTTTCATTTTCAAACATATCATAATGACCAGAATACAGACGATACCTACCGCAATCGGTGCATTGGAAAAGGCCATCCCCGCCAATAATGCTACTACTGCTCCAACCGTATTAGTCTGGAACTGGTCCAGAAAATAACGCCAAGAACGGTAGATGGACGGCTGCATCGCGAAGATCGCAGCTACCGCGGCAATGACCGGTGTCTTGAATTGCAGGAACATACTGATATATAGCGACAGGGTAACCGCGATCCCCGTCTTCAATACTCTAGCGCCAAATGCCACAGTCACCCCTCCTTTAACTAATATATGACGCAATATATTCACTTACTCCTTCTCTATTGGTATCGAGATGAAGTACCTTCCTATTGTATACGGCAAGTCTGCCTGTATCAAGCATCAGGAGGTAAGAGCGCGCGAGGGCGGCCGATTTTAATATGGACGCTGCGGACGCGCAAATAAGTCCTTGCACTTTAGTGGTGCAAGGACTCTTTTTTTTCAACCGTGCAGCAGACGCTGTCTGATGACTATAACAAAGAAATGACCAGCAAATTATACAACACCAATGGCAAAATGACGTCGTTATTAAAATAATACGAACCGTACAGTGAGCGTTGCGGCATGGGATGCTGGGTATGCAAATAAAGATAATCTCTATCGACATTTGAGATGACCCCATCATATACTTGACCGTCAACCGTCTGAACTCGCACATGCCGATCCTTATACATGTTGCAGACATGGTGAACTTTTTCCCTGGCCGAATGCATGGCTTGAACCATCGCGGGGTCTGCCTGATAAACCAACTGCTGGTGAGCAGGATTATTGTGCAAGGGAAGAACCTCCGTTCTTACTGTAATGAGATATACTTCACCATATGCGCAATTTTTAGGTATCAGCACAGAAACTTGCCATTACTTGTCCGTTTCTGCCGTTTCCAAGTAGAAATAGAATGCAACGCTCTGAGCACCCCGAATTAGGGCGCTTCTTTTTGTTTGCAAGATCAAAAAAACCACAGGCACACGACCTTACTCGGTCATAGCATGTGGTTTCGTTTCTCTTCATTGCGGGTTTCTCGGCAGGCTCAACACCTGACGCATGTCGAGGCTTGCTGTGCTGCATTTATGACGAATAACCAAGCTCTGCAAACTGCTTAATACGTGCTCCTATCTCATCACGGACCCGCTGAAACACGGACCAATCCTGCCCTGCCGGGTCGTCGAATCCCCAATGCTCCCGTCGGACGTGTGCCGGAACCGCAGGACAGACCTCATTCGCGTGACCGCATAAGGTCACGACCACATCAGCGCGGCGCAACAGCTCCATATCGATGACGTTCGAGGTTTGTCCAGAGATATCGATATCCACTTCCGCCATCGCTTGAACGGCTTTCGGATTGACGCCATGCGCTTCAATGCCGGCAGAGTACACGTCCCATCCCTCTTCTAAGAAGTGTTTGCCGAACCCCTCCGCCATCTGGCTTCTGCAGGAATTGCCCGTGCATAGAAAATATATCGTCTTTTTCGCTGTCATTTCGATTTCCTCACTCTCTGTGGATGTTTTGATTTGGTTGGGAATAAGGAGGATTGCATCCGCAGAGCGATCCGAACTAATCCGATCATGACCGGGACTTCGACCAATGGTCCGATGACCGCGGCAAAATCTGAAATACGGAGTTGAACGCAACTAGCCCTGCAGCATATTCCGTGTCTCCCTGCGCCAGATCATTCCATACGATGACCATTGCGATGCAGCGTGCGAGGCCAATCAAGATGAGACCAACCATATATTCAGGATGGTCGGGCAGCAAAAGAATCGCCAGCAAGAACATGAGAAGCGGGCCGATAATCCAGTTCTGCACGAGTGATAAGATCAGCACCTTAACGTCTTTGAATACACGCCCCATCTCTTCATAACGAACCTTTGCCTGCGGCGGATACATCATCAGAATCAAGCCGATCGCAAGCGGAATGGAGGTCGTGCCCGCCTGTAATCTATTCAAGCCGTCGACCCATCCCGGAAATATAGAACCGAGCCCGACGCCAAGCGCCATAGCGAGAAAGATCCATAACGTCAAGTAGCGGTCCAACACCGACAATCGCTTCGAATTTGTACTGTTCATTGCTTTACACTCCCTTGCGCTCCGTATCTTCATCCATTGCCGCACCGATTCGCCGCCTGGCTTGCCTCGATGGTACGCAGCTGTACGGATGGTTCAGGCAGCCGTCCAACAATTTCCTGCAGCAGGGCGTAGTGTGGATTCGCGGGCTGCAGCGAATAATAAATCCACTGCCCTTTACGAGCTTCCTTGACGAGATTCGCATCCTTCAGCTTGCGCAGATGCTGGCTGATTGAAGGCTGGCTGACGTCGAATACTTCAAGCAACTCACATACGCAACATTCGCGCCGGGACAATATGGCCACAATCGTCATACGAGTCGGATCGCCAAGTAATTTTAAAAAGGCGGATACGTTCTCAATTGCTGTATGCTTCTGTTCAGCATGATCCATATGTTCCATCTTGCACCTCCTGTCTTCTTCATCAAATATAATATCACCATATAGTTATTTGCTTATATATTCAATACAATTATGATGACATCTGTTCCATTCTTATGTAACTGCATCGTTTTCCGTTCACGAGCGCAAAATAAAGCCTGCAGATTGCTCTGCAGGCTTCGGCTTCAAAGTTCGTCATTATCCTGTAAATTCTTGTACCCACTCACCATTGTAGTATGCAACGCCGATTGAAGTATAGCTTGCGTTCAGAATGTTTTTACGGTGACCTTCACTGTTCATCCACGCATTCATTACTTCTTCCGGTGTGCGTTGTCCTTTGGCAATGTTCTCGCCAGCGGTACGATATTGGATCCCTTTGGACTGCATCAGATCGAACGGAGAGCCAAGGGTCGGCGAATTATGATCAAAGTAATTGTTGTCGTACATGTCTTTCGCCTTCACCATTGCGACATTAGTGAGCGCCGCGTCCGATTTCAATGGCTCAAGTCCTGCTTTGGCACGCTCTTGGTTCACTAAATCAACCACTTGCGCAGCGAAATCGGAGTTAGCCGTCACGCCTTGGTTCGGATTTTCCGTACCTGTTGCAGGTGTTGTTGGTGCTGGCTTGCTTGGTGCCGGAGTCGCCGGTTCAGGCTTGCTCTTGTCCGGTACCGCAGCATCTGGTTGTGTGACTACAGGCTTCGTATTAGGAAACAGCTTGTTCAACATATCGGTCAAGTTCTGATTGTTCTGCTCATTGCCTTGCAGTATCGTATTGAAATCGAAGCCGGAGCAATCGATGTTCGTCAGATTTTGATTAGGTGCTTGAGCTGCAACATTCAGCGGAGCGGCCATTGCCGAACCTGCTGCCACGACTGGTGCCAGAACGAGTGCTCCCGTGATAACGACTTTCTTGAACGTATTTTTCATTCAGATTATCTCTCCCTTTGCAGCCTACGAGGTTAGCTGACGGGTTCGGGTCAAAGAGGATTCCCCCTGCCGCATCTATGCGACTTCACCCCAATGTGTGGTTCCCCCGTGCTCAGATGAGCTTCGGCCTTATTTTTGGTACGTCCAGATCGTAACACGGATTCCCGTTCGATTCATTTTAAATTTAATGTTATTTTATGAAAATATAACCATGTAAGAAGTTCAGCCTATACTTTTTTCCCTATATACAACAAATGAGACGAGGTTCCTAGGATGTATGGACTGTCTGCTGCATCCATAACAATTTGCATGATCGATTGAAACGCTGCTTCCCCTTGGTCGCGCCAATACTGCCAGTGCTCCGGCTTCATCAAGCCCGCAATGCTGCCCGATCCGATGAGCTTAACTTGTTCGAACCCATGCGCTTCCATAAACGGCTCAATTTCTTCTATGGGAAAATAATAGGCTCCCGTAAACCTTCCTTCGTCGCTATGATTGAAAACTCCGGTGCGCATAAACTCGGTCAGCCCTTCTATTGTGTCATTGGGCTTCCAATGCTGCGGATATAATAGCGAAGTTGCCACGTGCCTCATTCTCGGCATGAATGCGACGAAGACAAGGCCGCCTGACTTTGTCACACGATGCAATTCCTGAGCGGCGCTAACCCGGTCTTCCTCCTGCTGCAAATGATACATTGGGCCTAACATCAAAGAAGCATCGAATTGCTCATCGGCATACAACTGCAAATTTCTCGCATCGGCAACGTCAAAGCCTTGAAACTGGCGCTCAAGCCCGTATTCCCGTACCTTCTCTCGTGCGCTTTCGACCAGCTTTGGTGTAATGTCCGCCAATGTGATGTCATATCCGGATTTCGCTAGCTCTATCGCATATTTTCCGGGACCTGCCCCGATATCCAAGATGTGTCCTTTTTCCGGGAGGTGCGATTTAATATAATGACAATTGACCGTGAACTCCAAAGGTTCCCGCTCGAGACGTCCCCATTCGTCGAACGAAGAATAATAGTTTATCATTTGACTCATCTACATCCCTTCCCCCTTATTGTCCGATATATCAGTTGAATATAGCACGCAGTGGCACATTCTGACAATTCATTTCTAGAGCTAACGTCACCGTTTTCAAATGGAGCTGGAAGCAGAGTCACAACGAAAAGACTTGAATTTTTGTTGAAAATCGTTCATGAATGTTCTGTATTTGTTATTTTTTCTTCATGAAACGTTTCATGATGGGAATATTGATGTAATGAAGTAGTGAAGGAAAAATGTACGATTGGGGTGCTTGGTATGAAAGTACAGATGACAAAAGGCAAATACGAAGCGTTAACGCGCTTGTCGGACGAACACGGATTGGTCATTGCAACAGCGCTCGATCAGCGCGGTTCGTTGAAGAAGTCGCTGACCAAGGCGCTCGGCCACGAAGCCGACGTGAAGCATGTGGAAGAATTCAAGGTGGCCGTAACCGAGGAATTGACCCCATACAGCACGGCCATTCTGCTAGATCCGGAATTTGGCTGGAGCGCAGCGGAAGCGCGTGATAAGCAGGCAGGACTGCTCATCGCTTACGAGAAGACCGGTTATGACGCGACCGTCCAAGGGCGCCTCCCCGACCTGCTGCCGGAGTGGTCTGTTCGCCGTTATGCGGACAAAGGCGTAGACGCCATCAAAATATTGATGTACTACGACCCAGACGATGCGGCGCACATTAACGACCAGAAGCACGCGTTCATCGAGCGTATCGGCGCCGAGTGCAAGGCGAACGATATTCCGTTCTTCTTCGAACCGGTCACGTATTGTGACGACATTGCCGATGCGAAGGGTCCGGAATACGCTAAGGTGAAGCCGGAAAAAGTGAAGAAAAGCATGCGCGAATTCACGAAGCCGCAGTATCACCTCGACTGTCTCAAGGTCGAAGTGCCGGTCAACATGACATACGTGTCTGGCACGGCAGCGAACCGGGGCCATGAAGCGGAAGCGGTATATACGCGCGAAGAGGCGCTGCAGCACTTCAGGGATACGGCGTCAATTGCGACGGTTCCGTTTATTTATTTGAGCGGCGGCGTCTCGAACGAGGACTTCATCGAGACGCTGGAGTTCGCTGGCGAAGCAGGCGTTCCGTTCTCAGGCGTGCTCTGTGGCCGCGCCACTTGGCAAGACGGCATTGCCGTGTATGGCGAGAATGGCGATACTGGCCTGCGCGCATGGCTGAAGGATGAAGGCGTGCAGCGCATGGAGCATTTGAATCGAGTGCTGCAGCAAGCGGCGAAGCCTTGGTGGACGGTGTATGGCGGCAAGGATCAGATCGTCATTACCGAATCATAAGAGCACTGCAGGCGCTTGATTTAAGACTGCCCCTGTCCAAGACGGACAGGGGCTTTCTTGGACAGGGGCTTTGCTGCGTCGTTCGGTCCTCATCGGCACACATCAGCATCTTGCTGTGGAGATCGAGATGTCGGCAGCAAAAAACGGCGCGTTGCATATCCGAAATTCGGAGATTTGTTCGGATATTCAGGAATATTCGATGTCGAGTATGTATATATAGAACCTGCTCACATACCCCAAGATGTCCGGCCCGTTCGGGAAGAGATGCGGGGATGAAACGTCAGATTCACATCAACTCCACATTACAAAAGTGTAAGTGTCCTGTAAGGTTCATAAATATCATTTTTTAAGCCATTTTGCTACAATATTTGCGTATCGTGCAGCCATATTTTCAGCGTAGGATGGAACAAAAAGGGCGGACACTCACCTCGTGTCTATACATGCGATGTAATCGGCTTGACCACATCTGCAGCAGTCCCGGATCAATGTAAAGGAGGTTTCTCATGGATGAACGCGCAAAAGCACGACTTTGTTTTTTCGCCTATATACTGATGCTTATCATTTTTGATACGGCCTATTCATTTATGATATTAAATATGTTTCTCGCTTTTGCCGCTTTGGAGCTTGCTTTTTTATTGCCCTTATTTAAAGCAAAGAGCAAGCGGGAAATCCCCGTTAGTGCCGCTTTTTATATTGTTTTTATACTGTTATCCCCTAATGTCCTTTACGTGATAACGGATCTCATTCATCTCAAAATTTTTGAGTTTAATTTTAAAAAAGGTTTGATTGTTGAGGAATGGTGGAACTTTTTTGTTTTAATAAGCGGAGTAGTATTGGCTATTTATTATTACATTCTTATGTTAAAACAGATTCACAGTCTTATCTTACATATAAAGTGGAGCAAGACGATCCTATTGGCTTTTATCATCCTGTGCAGCATTGGGGTCTACATAGGAAGATTTCTGCGTTTTCACTCTATTCATTTATTTACAGAGCCATTCTCGTTAGTTAGTCAGGTATTGAGTTCAATCAATGGGGATTCTTTGCTATTCATAGGTTGGATGAGTATGCTGCAGTTCATCATGTGGTGGTTATTTTCAGATTCAAGGCGGAATTCGTTATGAATGACACTCACACTTGGTTATTTACGGTATGGATGATCACGATAGGTGTTGTTATGTTATTTACACAAGTTTACGTTTCAAGACTGCTGTATCGTTATGAAAAATCTGTGTTGTGGGGCTGTATTGGGTTTATACTGTTGTTTGGTCTTAATATGTATGTTTATCAAATTAGAAAATTAGAAAAACGTGCAGGCTATGCTTTTGAGCGATTAGATCCGCAAGCACGAAAAGTTTGGAGACGAGTTTATGTCCTCATTCTTATACAATATTTGTTGTTTTTCGTCTTTTTTGGGTGGCTTTCATCTCCCGGATAAGTGAACAATGTATTGATATACTAAAAGTAGTATTTTAAAATAACACTATAATAAACATTGCAAAAAGGAGGTAACTCATTTGATTGATGAACTTCGGAAAATCGGTTTATCCGATCTGGAAGCAAGATGCTACTTGGTACTGCATGAAGAACCGAACATATCGGGTTATGAGGTGGCCAAAAAAGTATCTGTATCCCGCTCAAATGTGTATGCGGCACTCCGGTCTTTGACAGACAAAGGAATATGCCGGGCGGTTGAAGCCGAACCTGTTTTATACGGCGCCGTGCCCATTGAGCAGCTCGTTCGACTGCTGAAGACGGATTTTGAACAGACAGCCCACACGCTGCTGGAGCAATTGCAGTCCCCTTCACGGAAGTCCGCGTCGTTCTATAACTGGCAGGGCGATAAAGCGCTGGAAACGACCATTCGACGTTTGTTGTCCAATGCAGATAAAAGCATCGTGGCGGACATATGGGCGGAAGATGTAAGCTGGTTCGAAGAGTCGCTGCTGGAGGCGGAACGACGGGGTGTTGCGGTAACGGTTATTTCCATCGGCGAATGCCATACCCGATTAAAGCATGTTTTGGTGCATAGGCGGAGCGAAGAGTGGAAGTATCTGGAACCCAGACGTTTTTCCATTCTCTGCGACTCCCGTTCCGCGCTCATTGGCAGCTTCGGCAAGTCACTCAAGCTGTCCGCATTGGAAACCGATCATCCTTCCGTGGTCGAGCTGCTGCAAAACGGCTTCTATCACGACGTCATTATGGATCGGATTGAGCGGGATTTCGGCAATCAATTGGCAGAGAAGTATGGGCAGCACTATGACAAGATCATCAATCCTTACAGGGAAATACTTGAATAACCTGCGGTATTCCCTCTTTTTTTAACTGAATCATAGTAGTATTCATGAATACCATTATTAACTGAAGGAGAACTCTATATGCCTACTGGGTATTTGATCCAGTCGACGGAGGCGTTCATTTACATCAGGACTTTGCATTCTGGTCCATGTCCCTCTGCCTGATCGAGGACGGGCAGCCTGTTTTTGCAATGGTATATGATGCGTATCGTAAAGAGTTCTTCCATGCAATACGGGTTGTCCAAGAGGCACAGGGCAGCGTGACGGACGTGAATGGAGGGGCGTTTACCTGGGGCGCTTCAGGCATCATTGCCGGTAACGAAGCATTGCGTGCCGAAATACAGACGCTACTGACACGTTAATTCGATCATTAGGCGAGACCGCCGTTCACACGCTGGCCTCGCCTTCTTTTTGAACATAGAAGAGCAAATGCTGAGCTGAAGGCTGGTTCGTGCCTCCGAGTCTAAGCTTGCATTGGATTTCGTACAATGGATTAGCGCGTATCCTCTTTCCGAAGAAAGTTCCATTGGATTTCATCCAGTGCTTTGCCCCCATTTCACACCAATCGCTGAAAAACAGCCCAATCCACTGTACAAAATACAGTCCACGTGCCGACTAACCATCTAATCCGCACATTTGACTGTATATTTTCCAATGGAGCTCACTTCATGAAGCTTACTTCGACAGGAAACCAATCTAATTCATCTTATATTAGATCCCTGCCCTGATATCACGGGATAAAGCGGCCTCTTTCGAAATCGTAACTCCATTATGCAAAATGAATCCAATCGATATCGCAAATGCCCGCATCGCGCACTTGCCATTTACGGATATTCGAATTCGTGAATGCAATGTGCAGATTCTGCTTGCCTGTCAGCCGTTCCGCCAGCTCTATCGTATATTCCTTGTAGAACGGAGCCAGCTTGCCATCGTGCAGCGGAAGCTCCATATCCACTACGGCTTTGCCTTCCGGTCCGCCAAGCATCATTTGCATGCGTGTATCTTCGGTCAATACCGCAGCGCGAACTGTAATCCGGCTTACGCCCTGCTCGCCGAAGTCAACATCATCGAACGCCATCCAATCGGCAAAATGCAAATCACGCACATGAACGTAGTTGCCCGGAATGAACAGACCGTTGGAACGGTCGTACTGTTCAGCTTGCAGCGACACGCCTTGCTCCGGTGGCGCAACAGGTGCGACAACCTTAACGCCGACACGGAACGATATGCCCGCTTCGCCCATCACTTCCCCAGCTTGCGCCGTGACAGACGCGGTTCCTGACGCTATGGCTGTAAGCTGACCGCGTTCATCTACCTCTACAACCTTCTCGTCGCTGGAGCTCCAGGTCAATGCCAGGTTGGACGCCGTAGCAGGCGTAACACGGACATTCAAATAACGGGACCAGCCGGCCTCAAGGACGATATCCTCTTCCGCATTATACTGCGGCACGATGTGCTCTGCTGGAATAGGCTCATAGCTGTATTCAGCCCGTTCCCCGTCTCCCCACTGCCAAGTGATGACGGAGGCTTCGCTCTCCGTTCCCTCGACGTTCACAGCCACTGCTTCCAACGTAATCGTCTCTTCCCCGTGGCGGTCGATCGATTTCACATAGTAGACGCCATCCAAGATGCGGCCAATCGCTTCACGTTCCCCATCGCGGACACGATACAGATCATAGTACCATATGTTATCGGTATCGCAATCTTCAGCAAAATCCCACGACAGATAGAAGGATGCCTGCTTGTCGTCGAAGAACGCCTGAGCAACCTTAAATTGAGATGGAGCCTTCGGTGCCGGCATCCCCGCGCCTGCGGTCAGCTTCAACTCGCCAAGGTTGACCTTCACTTCTGCATCCTCGCTCCAGGCAGAAGCGATGCGCATACCGATCGCTGCAATGCTTCGTCCTTTATATGTTCCTAAGTTAGCTGTCACCGTCGTCCAATCCTTGCTAACACCTGCACTACAATCGACAACGACCGGAGTTGCAGGTTCTTCTGTGAAGAATAGAAGCGCCTGTACGCCAATCGCATTCGCAGGGATCTCCATGCCCGAACGTCCTTGATGCGTTACTTCTGTCTTGTACGTGAAAGTCAGTTCCACATCTTGTTGAACCGGCAATTCAGTTTTGAACAAGCGGATATCCGTTGCCATGCCGGCGCTCAGTACGCCCTCGGCCTTGACAGAGGAACCTCCGTTCCATGCCGTGCCATAATCGTAATCGACCGCCAGCGGTTCCCCTTTCGATGCAGTCCACCACTGCCATGTCGGCAAAATATCTTGCGCGCTCATGTTGTTCCAGCCTTTGGCGGATGCCGTGCGTCCGTTCAAGAAGAAGAATAGGCCGTGACCGTTGTTGAATCGCGTCGCAAAAGGATAGTTACCGATAACGGAACGCTCTGCAATAAAGTGCGCGATACCGTCCCAGCTCTCGGATTCAGCGCCGATGGCCCGACCGCTTTGCGCAGGATTGCCGTTCCCTCCGGACCAATACAGCCGCTCGCGGTGTTCGACGTATTTCTGCATGTTCGGGTCCGACGGATTCGGCGCTCTGTGCCATACCATATCCGTACCGAACAGGGCCAAGCTGGTGCGTGGCGTACGGGAAGCATCTTCACGGAACACCGTCTTCAACTCGTTGCCGCGTTCGAAGCGGAACTTGTCGTTCTCGATGCCCGAGTACAGCGCTTCAAATGGATCCAGGCCGATTTCTCGAGCATAGGAATTGCTGTTCTCCAACCGTTCGGGCGTGTACGCATAGTTGATGAAAATGCTGTCGTTCGCTTTGCGCCCATCTTGCTGTTCCATAACCCAAGGAGCATTCTTTTCATTGAAATAGTTAATGTATTGCAGCTCCCCCGTTGGGCTCAAACAGTCATAAATGCTGACATACATGCCACGATCGCGCAAATATTTCAGCATCTCCATCAGCTTGATGGCATGCTCTTCGCTAATGGCAGCTTCTTGGTTGATGAAGTAGCCATCGAACCCGAAGTAATGAGCCATCTCAACCATCTTGTCGGCAATCGGGAACCGACCGTCTTCCGTCACTTCAACCAGTTCGCCAAAGTCAATGTTGCGCGGCCAGAACCAGCAGCCCAGGCTGATGACTCCGTTGCGGTGCGCCGCATCCGTGTAGGCCGGGTTAGGAATGTTGACGACTCCGTATTCATGCTCCCCTTCTTCTGTCGGCGAGCCGTACACCGGCAATCCGTGCCAAGAAGCATAAATATCTTGATACTGCCAGAACTTCAGAATATTGCGGCTAAAGCTGTCATTATACCGGTAGGAGCCGAACCACTCTTCCTTGTCATAGTCGGCAGACAGGTTCATCACCTTCGCCGCATCAGTCAATTCCGGATGAGCCTGCGTTGGCTGGAATGGCTTAATCCGCTTCGCAAGCGGCACTCTCGAACGGAAGTACGGCGCATATGGGTCCGTTCCCGGGGACCATTCTCTTAGCTCCCGGGCATTATAGCCGTGCAGATAAGGTTGTTCCGGTCCGCGCGGGGTTTCTGCGGCTGCCGCCCAATTCAACGCATCTTTCTTGTCATTCTTCGTGATGTTCATAGCAGATGTTGGTTTCCAATCCATCGAACAGTACCTCTCTTCGTGATATGATGTTTTCTAAGAAATGAAAAGGGTTACATGCTTAATCCTAACAAAAATATTGCAAAAATCAAATCAAAAAGCATTTCCTACCGGATTTCGTTCTTGAATCAACTCATTCGCGATGCTTTCTCTCTCAGCAAGCTCCGCTTCCAGCAGAAAGCGATAGTTCACGGCATGTTCAGTCACGTAACGGTTTGCTCCCTTCGTGTCATTCAAATAGCGATCTCGAAGATTGTCCGTATGACCTACATAGATAAGCGGATATAAATTTCCGTTCAGTTCGCCTAAAAATACATATACCCCCGACTCTGTCGGAATGAAACCAGCGGACTCCTTCGTAAACCTTAGAACCTTTGACCACTTTGCCATGTTCCAACCTTCTTTCTCTCTTGATCATTTTCTCATTTACGAGGATTTTTTCGTAGTATCGATCTGCAGCCATTTCTTTGAAATGCTGGATAGCGTGCCATCCTTGCTGTTGCAGCATCTCCAGACGCGCGAGAGTGAATGCAAGATTCGATGTCGAATCACTTCACTTCCTGAAATCGCTTCGTGATCAAAAGGGATATTTTTGAACAACCTCTAAAACTGCAAGGAAAGGTAGCTTAGCACCCTGTCATAGCTTCGATGAATTACCTGCGCCTCATCTTCCGGATTCCCGCTGCCAAGTGCGATAAAAATAGGAACGAAATGCTCGGCTGTCGGTACCGCAAGCTTCGCATGCGGGGCAAGCTCCTCGTAATTGAACAGTGCTTCGTAATCCTTGTCTTTTATTTTCTCAATTAGCCAATCATCGAATTCGAGCGCCCACGGCTGGGTTTCTTGAATATAGTCCAATCCCAGATTATGAACCGTGACGCCGCTGCCAAGAATGAGTACCCCTTCTTTCCTTAGCTCGCGCACCGCTCGACCAATACGATATTGATCCTTTGGCGCAAGGTTCGGATTTACAGATAGCTGCACGACAGGCACGTCCGCATCGGGATACAGACGCCTCAAGAGTGTCCATGTCCCATGATCGAGTCCTCTCTGTGTATCCGGAATCGTTGTGAACCCTTGCTGCTGCAGCAATTGATCGACTCTTGCAGCGAGCGCAGGCGCTCCCTTCGCCGGATATTCAACATCGAATAACTCCTGCAGCCACCAAGGACCGAAGTCATGAACCGTTTCATGCACCCCATCAGTATAGGTGATTCGAGTTGCTTCACTTTCCCAATGGGCGGTAAATACGACAATCGCTTCAGCTTGTGGAATGCTCCGACCCAACTCTTCCAGAAATCCGGTGTAATCATTATCATGAATCGCTATTATTGGCGATCCATGCGCCAAAAATAAAGCAGGCGCTTCCGTTGCTGTACTCGTACCTAACGTCTTCTTCATTCGGCTCTCCTCCGATGTGTTCCTGCAGTTTCCATAGCAGTAATTAACATATCCCGATATGCTTACTATGTTTTAAATCATACCATGAATTTACAATCGATGCTATCGTTTTTTAACTGAACATTTTCATCAGCAGCGCAGCCGCGATGACTGTCGCGGCTCCGCCAAGCCGCGTGGAAATTTGAGCGAACGGCATCATACCCATCCGATTGGATGCGGATAGAATTGCAACGTCGCCCGTCCCGCCCAGACCGCTATGGCAACCGGTCACGATGGCCGATTCCACCGGGTACATATTCATCCAGCGCGCAACGAAATAACCAGAGCCAACCATCGCCAATACAACGGACGCGCATACCAATACATATCCCGGACTGATGATGTTGACTACATCATTCAACGGCACGTACAGCATGCCCAGTCCGACCATGAGCGGCCACGTCAATGAAGTGGAAACGAATTTGTACATATGAAATGCGCCGTGTTCCATCTTCGCGGGCAGCAGCTTCGCATATTTGACGATCGTCGCCGCGATAATCATCATGATGGCGCCAGGAATGCCTACGAATTGGGACAACAATCCTCCAAGGATGAAGAAACAGCAGGCCAGAAGCAAGCCCCCACCCATCAGCGCAAAGTCGATCTTCTTCTCTTCCTCTTTCGCGCTCAGAATATCGTTGTCTGCGCCCGACTTAATCAGCATGCCGCCGCCGCTCAAGTGCGGACGCTTCTCACCGAGACGCTTCAACAAGCCTGCACAAATAATGGCCACCATGTTGCCGATAATAGCCGCCGGAATCATCTGCGACACATAGACGCTCGATGGCTCGCCGAGAATTTGCGAGTAAGCGATGGACAGTGGCATAATGCCTTCGCCGATCCCCCCGCCGATAATCGGCACAATAATGTAGAAGAACGTATGATAAGGCGTATAGCCGAACAGCATGCCCGCCAACAATCCCATGCCGACCGAAGCAAGCGTGCCCGCCACGAGCGGCACGAACATCCGGACGAAGCCTTTGACCAGCACAGTACGATTCATGCCAAGGATACTGCCGGCCACGAGACATGAAATATAGAAGTACAGAAAATTCGCTTCTTTCATGAGTGCAGTGACCGCATCCATAACAGAATGGTTAAACACGTTCAGGAACACCAGCACGGACGGCACGAATATAGACAAGATCGCCGGACCGCCGATATCCTTCAGAATCGGCACCTTCAGTCCGATATCCCCAAGCAGCATTCCCAAAATGATAATAACGGCAAATCCGCCGATCATATCCGAAGGGAGCTTGCTGAAATAGGCCGCCAGGAATATGATAGACGCAAGCCCGATATAATGCGGCAAAGGAATGACCCCTACCTTCAAGTCGGACCATTTCGACCTTCGGCCGGACTTCCTCTCCGTTTTTGCTTCCGTTTTCTTCAATGGACCCGTCTCATATTGTTGGGCGTTTTCCATCGTCAACACCTCCATCATATAAGTTACGGCTCCATCATAACGGCATTGTAAACGCTTTTATAGATTTTGAAAGTGAAGCATTCATTTTGTAAGTAAAGTAAGCAATCCAGTGGCACCGCCCACCGCCTATAAGAGGCTATTGCTGAAACGTGACCTTTTGAACTCGCTCTATAAATAAAATTGAATGACGTTCTCTTTGCCCGGAGCAAGCCGGTGCTTGTATACAGGACGGCCTACAGAGCCGTATTCGATTTCAACATCCAACACCCCGATTTCGTTCATAAACTGCAAATATTTGCGCATCGACACGCGGGAAATGCCCACTTCGGCGGCAAGCTCCTCAGTCGAGAATTCCCTCCCCTTCATCGTGAGCGCACGATCCCAGACCAGTTGCATCGTAGTGCGGGCCACCCCCTTGGGCAGCACGGCCGAGGCCGGTGGCTTCTCCGCATGGCGGAACAACAGACTGTCGAGATCAGCTTGGCTTAAGGCTTGCTGCGTTCCCATCAACTTCACGTCTTCCCTGTATGTGGACAGAGCCGCTTGAAAACGGTGGAATTCAAACGGCTTGATTAAATAATCGACGGCTCCCAGCCGGAGCGCCATTTTAATACTGGACATATCGCTTGCGGCCGTAATGACGATAACGTCTGCTGCGTGATCGCTCTTGCGTATGCGATCCAGCAGCTGAAGACCGTTAATTGCAGGCATATATATATCCAGCAGAATCAAATCGACCTCCATGGTCTGCAGCAGCTCCAACGCGGCATCACCTGTCGATGCCGTTGACACCAGCTTGAATCCTTCGATTTGACTCAAGTAGTGCTTATTGAATTCCGTGACCATTGGGTCGTCTTCCACGATCATGACTTTAATCACGCCTTACGTTTCCCCCTTGATATGATATGGAATCGTAACTATAAAAACAGCGCCCATCCCCCGCACCGACTCCACTTCGATGCTTCCGCCGAGCCGCTGCACGGACTGCTGCACGAGCGAAAGCCCAAAGCCGCGGTCTCCGCCTTTAGTGGTGAACCCCTTCTCGAACATGCGCACGCTTGCTTCCCCATCTATTCCCGGGCCGTTATCGGCAACCCGCAGCGTCATCGTTCCAGCTTCATAATGTACGCCGATTAAGATCTTTCCTTGTTCCACGATGGACAACGCATCCATAGCATTGTCAATCAGATTGCCCAAGATGGTTATTAATTCATGAGTCACCCCCACATCCCTTGGCTCAGGCAGGCTGCTCAACTCGTTCACTTCCAACGTTAAGCCGCGTTCTCTCGCATTGCTCTTTTTGCCCAATAGGAAAGCGGCCAATACTGGATCATTCACACGACGCAGCATGAACCCGGATTCGATGTTCCAAGCGTTCCTTCCCCGTACGACACGTGCTCGTTGCCGTGCAACACTTCCTTCTCGTCTCCTCCCGCGAATGGCTTTCCGATGTTATTAGGCTCTGGATGCGACTTGCGGATTCCGTTCATGTCCATGACCACCACGTACTGCATCCCGGTCTGCTAGCGGATATGGTCGGCATAGCGCTGAATGCCCTCTTCCGGAAGCTTATGACTGAGCGCATCCGCCACCAAGGGCGTCGTCGCGATCGCGCGGGCGACAGCTCTCGCCTTCTCTTTGACAAGATACTCCGTATTCTTGGCCGTTTCATGCTCTATCATGTAACCGGTTACAATCAATGCCAAAGCCACCACTCCGCACACCAGCCACATGATTGTTGCCTGCAGACTGAACCGAAATTTATTGTGCGGCACGGTATGCTCACCTCTTCAATGGTTTTTCCTCACTCCAATGGCGTTTAGCTAACCCGCGTATACGAAGTAGGGAGCAATGATGTTGAAGAGTCTTGGGTATTCCGGGGCTTAATTTCATAAGGTTCTTGTGAATTGACATTACCACGCAATTGCTGTGTCGTCATCCCGTATTTGACTAGAATGCGCCGAATGCTGCTCATGATCTCATAATCCTGCAAGGCATGGATACGCTCCAATGTTTCTATCGTATCGTTCAAATATAGTCCCGACGTGTTTTCCAAAAATCCAACAATGCCATTCATACGGGATCAGCTGATGAATGAGTACTTTCAGCATACTCATATAGACCTCCCACAATGAAACTATGTAAGTTGAGCTATTGAATTTCTTGATAAGAGTTGGATACAGCTTCGTTACTTATTTCAACATATTGGAGCGGCGATACTCTCTCCGTTCGGCACTTCCTGACACTCTCCCTTTCAATCAGTAATAATCGATTCCCGCATGTCTTAGGCGTTAGGCGGTGTGATCTAACAGTGATGTTGCTGCATCGTCTGAGTAACAATGTTACTAGAAATATGTACATCAAAGTTAACCTTACCCTACGGAGGGATGACCATTCTGAACGAGAGGGAGAATGGATAGAAGTACTTGGCAGCGTATCGTTATTGGCTGGCAAAGTGATCTTTCTTTCGTTCCATTTATATAGCTAATGATGAATGACGCGTTACGCTCTCACTTTACCCGCAATCGCTTCCATACTTATATGAACCGATTTCTCGATATAACTAATAATCTCCTCAAGCCGGAAAAACTGCAACGCTTCCCCTCGGGTATCATCTTTTCGCACGAAGTCATCTTTCAAATCGGCAATGAGCGCTGGCAGACAAACGCAATCGATCTCATCGATTTCCACTGCAATGGGGTTCATGTCCTTCCACTCTAAATGATAATGATCAATGAGAATGCCGTTCAGCCGTCTAAAATCATTGTAATATCGCTGCTGTGTCTCTTTTTTCTCGCCCGCTTCCAGCCACTTTATTTTGGGATAGTAAATATCTTGCAGCCATATGTCATCCGCGATGAGGTGGCAGTAATATCCTAAATGAAACGGACGAGCTTGTTCAGACAAATATTTGCGGCAGAACCGCTCATGATTGACGAAGCTGTGCCCCTCCGCATCCTTGTATACAAAGTGAGATTGCTGCTTGGGAGCATTTATATGTTTACTAGCATCGGGAGCGATGCCTCCCACCAGAAAGCTATCGTCTTGTATGCCTAGCTTGCCGGTCAGTAACGTTGCGATCGTAAAGTGCATGATTCTGGATCCCATGGCCTGCCTCCCTCTAGAGGTTATTCAATCAAACAGCGTTTAAATGTTCCATCCATTCTTCAATAGTCTGTTTAATCTCAGCTCTATCGCGTGATGGCAGCAAAGCAACGATGAATTCTACCGATTGCTTACAGTTCTCTCGAATATCGTATCTACTTTGTCATCGGGGCTGCAGTTCATTAGCCTTTCTCTCCACAAGTGATCGGTAATCGGAAGATATTGATCCAGTTGATCGACCAACTCCCCCCATCCCTCAAAATCATCATGCACTTCGGCGAACTTGCCATATTCAAATTCCAGTTCAATACAGCGATTGGTCCAAAGCACACAGTCTATCACATAAATATGAACTCTATACACTTCATACCATTCATTGGATATAGAACGCCCCTGATCGTCAGTTATCGTAAAACATTGATTTGTCATTTCAATTTTCATCGTTATATCACCTTAGCTTATGCACACAGATTAACTATCCATTCAAGCTGTTGAACCGCTCAGCTTAACGATGACCTCCGCAAGTGGCATATCCAACATGGAAGTCAGCATCAGATCATGTTCTGCAAATGGCAGATGGCGAGTTACCTCGTTCGGGACGACGACGCAATTCAATCCCGCCGCCTTGGCAGCCGTAAAGCCATTCAATGAGTCCTCGAAGGAAATGGCCTGACTGCCCTCGACCTCCAATGCCGCCAATGCTTTTACATATAGCTCTGGATCCGGCTTCACCTTGGCCACGACGTCTGCGGTCTGTATCGTATCGAAATAATGGAAGATGTCATGCTTCTTCAAAAGCGGCTCGATCCATGCATATTCGGAGCTCGATGCGATCCCGACCTTCAAGTTGAGCCGTTTCGCTTCTTTCAAATAATCCTGTACACCCGCTCTTAGCTCAATACGCTCCATTAAAGCGGCATGCGCTGTTTTGCACTCGCGTGTAATCACTTCCACATCGACACCAGCTTGTTCAGCCAGATTCGCATATGGGTTGAAATCATGGAATGTCGTGCCGATGCATTGCGCATATACGGACAAGGGCAGTTCAAATCCATATCGCTGATATACTTGCTGGAACGCATAATACCAAGGGGTTTCCGTATCAATAATTAATCCGTCAAAATCGAAAACAAGGGCTTGTATCATTCTATTCACTCTCCTATTTAGTCTCTTATCCTTCCACTTGCCTACATGAGCAAGCTCAATATTTCTCCCTGACCTGTATATAAAATCACCCGAGATAGAAATGTTCCAAGGTGAATTGTCAGTAATTATTGTGCTATCTTCTCCTTTCACTGCGATTGATACACGTTAGGAAACCGCTGCAAAATGTGATTGACGAAGCGGACGAAGCGCTCTTTGTATCCATGTTGAATCTGCTCGTGCTCAAGCCAGAACTCCCCATCCGCCAGTTCAAACATTTCAATAGCCGTAATCTCCATACAATCCGGATGCTGCAGCACTATTTCCATCGGCTGGATGTCATCGTCCCAGTTAAATCCAAGCACGTAAGCATGCAAAAGTTCAGGCGTTTTCAGCTTATGCATAAGTCCAACTGGTTCGTCTGAGTAGAGCACCTCATCAATGAGATTCCGCTCGTCCTGCGTCAATGTCAGACGGACTGCGCCTTTAGTAGATAGGAGCAAATCCGCAATCTCGGGATAATGCCTCGCTTGAAACCAAGGCGTACATTGTACACCTGCTGGATGATCCAGCCCCGCCCCGCGGGCTATCAATGCTTGAACCGCAGCTTTATTTTTGAATTTAATGGCTTTGCCGATTACGCTCTCACCGAGCTTATCCTTAATACGCGGATCGGCGCCAAGCTCCAGCAGAGCCTCGAACAGTTCAATCGGCGCTTTCTGCGTAATGGCGTAATGCAGCGGCGTTCGTCCGTAATTATCCTGCTCGTTCAAATCGGCCGCGACAGCTGCTTCTCTCAATTGAGCAAGAGACTTGTTCTTGATTGCAGTGAATAGTGTCATATCATCCTCCAAGTTCTCTGCGCCACTCCATGGCTCAATCCAACAGTTCATTTAAATAGACTTTACGATTTTCCAAGAGCAGCACGTTGAAATTATAGATGTCTGCGTCGGGATACCCGAGCAGAATGGGCGAATGTGTGGCAATGATGAGCTGAGCGTTCTTCTGCATCTCATGGATAATGCTGAGAAACGCCAATTGACGCGCTGGAGACAAAGCCGCCTCACAAGTGTTGAATAGCCGGAATATGAAAAGGATATCGGTCTTCCTTTTCAATCCGATCGGTGAGTTTCTTTACTTCACGCAACATCCTATCACTTCCATAACAGTCATCCACCACCCTCTAACGGACGGATTGCTTCAAAATACCTCTCGCCCTACTATTATACCATCCATACCCCACACGATTCCAAGAACATTCGTTCTGTTTCGACTGGCGGGATTGCCGCTGGACCGTGGGTTGCTTTTCTGAAGACCTGCGCTCCCCTGACTTTTCATACGAAAAGAACTAGCCGATCGTAACCTCCAATTGGTAAATTCGTTAGAATCACGATCAGGCATTCCACTTTACTGTCGAAAGGGGGCTATCTCTAAGTCATTTTCATGACTTCTGAGATAGCCCCCTTTTCATAGAACCGTTATAAATCTTTCTAAATTGGACTTTCGAAACCGCTAGAGCGCACTGCAACTACAGTTGCGGGCCAGCAAGCTTGATTGTGTCCGATACACCGCTGAATTTTTCGAAATTTTGAGAAAAGAGCTGCGCAAGCTGTCTCGCTTGTCGATCATAGGCCGATTTATCCGCCCATACGTTTCTCGGATCGAGCAGTTCATTGGGAACCAACGGAATAGCATCAGGGATAAGCATGCCGAACACGGGATGAGGAGTGAATGACGCATTCTCAATACTTCCATTTATAATCGCCGTAATCATAGCTCTTGTGTACGACAGATTCATCCGCTCGCCAATCCCGTAAGGACCGCCGCTCCAACCTGTATTGACCAAATAGACGCGCGCGCCGTGCTTCGTTATTTTGTCGCCGAGCATTTCCGCGTAAACATCCGGTCTAAGCGGAAGGAATGGGCCTGCAAAGCATGCCGAGAACGTTGCTTCCGGGTCGGTTACGCCGCGTTCCGTACCCGCCAGCTTGGAGGTATAGCCCGACAGGAAGTGATACATCGCTTGCTCCTTCGTCAGCTTGGACACAGGAGGCAGCACACCAAAGGCATCGGCGGTTAAAAAGATAATGACGTTCGGATGGCCGGCGACTCCGGGTATGACCGAGCCTTGAATATATTCAATCGGATAGGCGGCCCGCGAATTCTCCGTCAATTCATTATTATGGTAGTCTGCCTCGCCGGTAACGGCGTCAATCACCACGTTCTCCAAGACGGAGCCGAACCGGATCGCATTCCATATTTGCGGCTCTTTCTTCTGTGTCAGCCCAATGCATTTGGCATAACATCCGCCTTCGAAGTTAAATACACCTGTGTCCGACCAGCCATGCTCGTCATCGCCTATTAATCTGCGGTCCGTGTCAGCCGACAACGTCGTCTTGCCTGTTCCCGATAATCCGAAGAACAAAGCGGTATCTCCCGCCTCCCCTACATTAGCCGAACAATGCATCGGCATTACGTCGTGGAATGGGAGCAAATAGTTCATCACGCTGAAAATCGATTTCTTCATCTCACCCGCATAGTGGGTTCCGCCGATCAGTACTGTCTTTCTCTCGAATGAAATGACAATGAAGGTCTCGGAATTCGTACCGTCCGTGACCGGATCCGCTTTCAAGCCAGGCATCGCAATAACGGTAAATTCGGGTTCATGAGACTGCAGTTCAGCCGCAGTAGGACGAATAAACAACTGATGAACAAATAAATTTTGCCATGCGTATTCGTTAATAATTCGGATAGGCAGGCGATAGGCTTGGTCTGCCCCTGCATAACCGTTGAAAACGAATAGATTGCGGCTCTCCATATAATTCATCGTTTTCTCATAAAGCGAATCAAATTGTTCAGGAGTGAGAGCCTGATTAACTTTCCCCCACGCAATATGGTCTGTCGACTGAGGCTCCCTAACGATGAACTTATCCTTCGGAGAGCGTCCTGTATACTTGCCTGTCGTAATTTGCAGCGCGCCTGTAGAAGTCAGATGCCCTTCTCCGTGGAGGAGAGCGGACTCAACAAGCTTAGCAACCGGCAGGTTTCTATGAGATACTTCCACATTTGAACCGGCAATTCGAGTTCTTCCCTTCGTATTCGCGATCACGGTTATCCTCCTATTCCTACCTTACAAAATTCCTGATGGAATCGTTCTTGCTTCACTCATCCTCACTTGCACCAGGTTCGCCAAATCTATGACTCTACTTGAATATCCCCACTCATTGTCATACCAAGCCATCAATTTGATAAATCCGTCCGATGCACTTACGGTTAAGCCGTCGATAACCGCCGACTTGTCATTTCCTATAAAATCAGATGAAACAAGCGGTTCCTCCGTATAATCCACATAAGCCGAAAAAGGGCCCGCCGCCGCTTCGCGCAACACGGATTGAACGTCCTCCGTACTTATTTCCCGCGAGACCTTCAAGGTCAAATCGATTAACGATACATTTTGCGTCGGAACGCGAATCGAGCTTCCTTCGACACACCCGGACAGATGAGGAAGCACATCGCTCAATGCTTTGCCGACGCCGGTCGTAGTCGGGACAATGGATTGCGTGCAGGCCCTTGCCCTCCGTAAATCTTTGTGCGGATTATCCAGATGTTTCTGATCGGAGGTGAACGAATGAATCGTGGTCATCCATCCCCGCTCCACGCCGTATGCTTGATCTAAAATGTGCAATACGGGAGACAAGCAGTTCGTTGTACAGGATGCCGCTGACAGCAGCGCGTGCTTCCGGGGATTATACTTATCATCGTTGACCCCCATTACAACCGTGAGATCCATCCTGTCTCCCGGCGCCGAAATAATAACCGTTGAAGCTCCTCCTGTCATATGCTGCTGCGCACCGTCGCGATTATTGAATTTTCCGGTAGCGTCTATGACAATATCCACGCCAAAGGCTTTCCATGGAATTCGGGATGGATCGCGCTCATACACCACCTGTATGGAATGTCCATTGATCACAAGCAAATTATCCTTTCCCGAAATGGTTGCATCCCAAATCCCATGAACCGAATCGTATTTCAACAAATGGGCAATAGTCTCGATAGGATACATACTGTTAATAGCTTTCAAATGATTTGGCGTCTCCGACATAAGCTTCCTTATTAATAGGCGGCCGATCCTCCCCATTCCGCTAATACCGATTCCTTGATTCATCTTGTCTCCCCCAAATATGAATTGTATATATTATCCTACGCAATTAATGTACAATATCAATAAATAATACGCAATATATAAAAGCGTATTGACGATATTCAATTATTTATGACGTCATTTTGAAAACGATTTCAATAGTGTCAATAATAAAAAAGGGTGTTCATGCAGCCGTACAACCTATCTGCATACTCAGAATTGTTCGAGCCCATCTGCTGTACGTCAAATGGCTTCCATTTTTCAGAGAAAAAAGACAGGCAAAAAAGCCGCCAAACACAACAGAAATCCTTGTGTTTAGCAGCTTTTCAGTTATGGAGCCAGGGGGATCTTACTTGATTGTCCTTGTTGCCGAAGTTCACCCAATGAGGGATAACAACCTTATCGATCGCATTCAACGTCGTGCTCCTTCATCTGCGCAATTGTTTCATCTGTTTGCTAAGCATGCCGCTCGTGTTCGAACTTTTGAATCAATTGCTCCATAACCTGATCGGGCGATCTGTCAATCAACCAGCTTTGCCCGAACATTTGAATAATCTTGATCGCCGGGAAGTCCCCCCAGAATCCGATGAACTCGTCATCAAGAATAATCTTGTCCTTCACGTGAGCATTCATTTCTTCCAGGCAGCTTTCAAGGATGGCTCTTGCATTGGGATGGCTAAGCCAATCACTTAATAAACTGAACTTATGAAAGGAAATCTCTTCATTTCCGAAATTGCAGTGCAATCTCTCGCAAATGCGGATATCCCGCGAAGAGCTGCCGATCATGAGCTGGAAATAGCCCGTTTCCGCGACCCATTTGTTATATTTCGTGTTGTAATACGCAAAGTCCCGTTCTTCCAGAACAAAACGGACTTCCTTCTTCTCGCCGGGCTCAAGCGCGAGCTTAGCGAACGCTTTGAGCTCCTTCTCCGGACGCACCCACTTGCACTCCTCGTCATGCACGTACAACTGTACAACTTCTTTGCCGAACACGTCGCCTGTATTTTCCACGCTGCATGTGACGGTCACTTGTCCGCTATGCTGTACAGCCTTCAAATTCGAATAAGCGAACCCCGTAAACGATAAGCCGTGCCCGAACGGGAATTGCGGCGCAAGCTCTTTTCTGTCGTAATACCGGTATCCGACGAACATTCCCTCTCGGTAATACAGCTTTCCGTTCTCGCCGCGCAGACGCATATGCGATGGATTGTCCGACAGCTTGACCGGGAACGTTTCGGACAATTTGCCTGACGGATTTACACGTCCGAACAAAATGTCGGCTATCGCTCTGCCGCTGCCTTGTCCGGCCAGCCACGAATGGAGGACGCCTGGCACATGCTGCACCCAAGGACGCATTGCAAGCGCTGTACCGCTGCATGTGACGACGACGCAGCGCGGCTGAACCGCTGCTACCGCTTCAATGAGCTTCACTTGGTGCAAAGGCAACTCGATGCCGGTCAAGTCATGCATTTCCGATTCCGCATACTCCGGCTGTCCGACGAACAGCACAGCCATATCCGCCTTCGCTGCCAGCGCCGCGCTTTCTTGGATGAGGAGCTCATCCTCGCTGTCATCCTGCGGGTAACCATCCGCATAGGTCAGCGCAATCGAATCGGCCGCGATCTTCTTCATCTCTTCCCACGGAATATCCATGCAGGTCGGCGTTACCTTGGCACTGCCCGCTCCTTGAATTCTCGGCTGCTTCGCGAATTTGCCGATGACGGCGACGGACGTTACCTTGGCGGCGTCAATCGGAAGAATGTGATTGTCGTTCTTAAGCAGCACCATGCTTTCGGACGCCGCTTTCCTTGCCAGCTCATGGTAATCGATGGCGGCTTGCACGCGATCGTCCTGCGAATCCGTTGTTTTACGCACGAGTTCGAGAATGCGGCCGACAATCTTATCAAGCTGCGCCTCCTCCAACTGCCCGGCAGCCACCGCCTCCACAATCGCCTTCGTGTTGTAATGAGCCGGTCCCGGCATTTCCAAATCGAGGCCCGCCTTGAGTCCGCTTATACGGTCGTTGACGGCAGTCCAATCGGACAGGACAACGCCTTCATATCCCCATTCCTCGCGCAAAATATCATTCAGCAAATGTTCGTTCTCGCTGGCATAGGAACCGTTCACGAGATTATAAGAGCACATTATGGTCCAAGGATTCGCTTTTTTAACAATTCGTTCGAAGGCGTTCAAATAAATTTCACGCAGCGTCCGCTCGTCTACCTCCGAGCTTGTGATCATCTTCTCGTACTCTTGATTGTTGCAAGCGTAATGCTTGACTGAAGCGCCGACGCCTTGGCTTTGCAAGCCATTCACGAAAGCAGCGCCAAGCTCGCCCGACAAGCAAGGATCCTCAGAATAGTATTCGAAGTTACGACCGCCGAGGGGGGTGCGCTTCATGTTGATGCCTGGACCCAGAAGCAGCTGAACGCCCATCTGTCTGCCCTCCGCGCCAAGAGCGACTCCAACCTCATGGAGCAGATCCGTATTCCACGATGAGCCGATCGCCGATCCGGTCGGATAACATGTAGCTGGCATATTTTCCCCCGTAATGCCGAGTTCCTCATCGCTGTTCGTTTTGCGAATGCCGTTCGTCCCGTCATACATATGAATCGGCGGAACGCCAAGGCGGTCAACTCCTTTCGTCATCCACATATTCAGACCGGCGCACAGCGCGGCTTTTTCTTCCAGTGTCATCGCTTTCAATAAGTCTTCTGTTGAATGTTTCATTTTGCATTCCTCCTCGTTTCTACCCTTCCTGCAGATCTGCTTGCTCTTTTTCTTTCTTCAGCTCCTGCAAGTCATACACTTTAAAGAATGGAAACCAAACGACGAAAATAATGAGCAAAACAACCGCAAGCAAAATCAATCCATTCAATCCGGATAAAATATAGGTTGACAATCCAATTGGCGTATACCACAGCTGGTACACCTTGGCCGGTATGTCGACAAGACCGGAATCGAGCACCATGTAGACAATAATTGGCGTGATGAGACCATTAATCCACATCGGAATCATTAAAATCGGATTGAAAGCGATCGGCGCCCCATAAATGACCGGCTCGTTAATGTTGAACAGCGAGGGAACAATCGTCGCTTTACCGATCGAGTTCAATTTTTTTGACTTCGCGAACAGGAACCAGATGATGAGCGGCAGCGTCGCGCCTAGTCCGCCAACGCCTACCCAACCGGAGAAAAACGTTTCGAATGTATTAATGTTGACGGGTTCCAAGCCTTGCGCGGCCAAAGCGGCATTCTCCTCGATCGCGGGAATCCATATCGAATAAAAGATCGGGGTCATCACCCAAGGGCTGACGCCGAAGGAATAAAGCACAACGCCGATAAAATTAAACAATACGAAGCCGATGAGGCTTTGGCTGATCGTGTTAAGCGGTTTGAATATGTTGACGATCAGTTCGAAAATATCGAAATCAAGCTGGTAAATAAGCACCCAGCCGAACATTAGAATCAGACCGATCGGAACGAGAAAGTCAAACCAGTCCACGATAAATTCAGGCAGCTTCGTATCTTTCTTGAACAAAGAGAAGCGGTTAAACATATTCATGACGACCGCTACAAGGATACCGACAAGCAGCGCAGTAATCATGCCGGACGGTCCGAACCGCTCCAATAGAAACTGAATCGTGCCGTCATCGCTAATCTTCGGTTTCAGCAGCATCATGAACAAGGATAAGCCTGTTGCTCCCGCTATCAGCTTAATTTTGTGGCGCTCCTTTTTCTGCATGACCATATACGGCGTCAGAAAGGCAATAAATATGCCGAGAAGACCAAAGCTGAACGTTGTAATCGGTGTCAAATCAGGCATTCCCGGAAAATAATTATTCAGAATCGACACCAGCGTAATCAATGAACCGATGAAGATCATCGGCAACGCGACCATAATCGCTTCTTGAATGGAGTCCACCCATACATTTTTCGTGAATGCTTCCAGCCGCGGCGCGAATTTTTCCGTCATCCACTTCATCAGACGATCCATTATCCTTCCTCCCCTACGTTCTGTTTAGCTCTTTTCGATTGCTTGTTTAGTATAAAGTCTTTTGTTACCGCTTTCTTGTTGTTATTTGCCGCATGTTGGTTCACTTTTTGTCTTATCGAAGCCCCTTGCCATATAGATTGGCCTCCGCGAAGTAACGTATACAGCAAAAAACACCTCTTGGCTGTTAGAGGTGCTTCATCCTTCGCTTGGTATATAAAGAACAATCAAAATTGTTTATCCAGTGTAATCAACAGGACGCCATGAGACGGAATAATAAAGGTCTGCTCATAGCTTTGCGCATCGGTCAACTGTTCCGTCCGCAATTCGGGGCCGCTTTTATTTCGTAAATACGCTATTTCTTCCTCCGACGGGCAAGCCGGCTTACCCAATCGAATCCATTCGTCGAACACGGAGCCATGCTCGCGATCAAGCCGGTAGCTCGTCAGTTTATAATTGCCCTTTAAGCCATCCAGCTTAAGATGATACGCTCTGTTTCCTCTCTCCTCAAATATGGTGTACCGGCTCGTTTCCGTCAACCCCGACCAATCGCCGCTTGCGAAGAGCTGATCCACATGCGTGTAATGGTACATTAATAGCTGCAGGCTTCCATCATTCCGGCTCGTTACGATATAGCCGTCCCCGCGAGCGACAAGTCTCTTTCCCAGCTTGGCCAGCAGCTCGAATGCATAAAAGCTCGGCTTCTTTAAGCCGTTGCGATTCATTAAGCCGAACCCCCCGTAGAACAGCGGCTGAGGGGCTTGGCTTTCTTCGAAAACGTCAGTGAACGACCAGAATGCGATTGACGTCAGCGTCCCTATCGTTCGGAGCGCATGATGAATGACGAAGGGCCCCATAAACATCGTATCGTGAATCAAATTGCGGTCATAGAGGGAGAAGTTCCACTCTGTCATATGCAGCTCAAGGCCCGGCGCTTCGTTCTTACCTATTTGAGCTCTTAGCCGCTCTACACTATCAAGGTAGAAGGATGGCGGCATGATCTCCGTCAGCCTGTTGGCCTCTTCCTTCAGATTCGGATATTCCGAGTACACATGAAACGAAAAAAAGTCGATCGGCACATTCCCGTCACGGCAATAAGCCATAAAATCCTTCGCCCAGCTGTCATTCCACAGCGAGCCGTAGCCGAGCGCAGGCCCGCCTACACGCAGTTCGGCAGAAACCGACTTGATCGTACGCGCGGTGGAGTTGTAAAATTCAAAATACTGCTCCTTCGTGCCTGCCCAGCAGACGCCTGCCAGATCAGGTTCGTTCCATACTTCGAAATACCACTTCTTCACTTCATCCAATCCGTACCGATTCAGGCAATGACGAACAAATTCGCGCACAAGCGCATCCCACTTGCTCTGGACAGCCGGCGGGGAAATATTGCCCTTCCACCAAAAAATAGTCTCGTTCGAGCGGCGCAGCGGCGTCGGCATGAAGCCCAGTTCCACGAATGGGTGCAACCCCGCCTGCAACAAGAAATCATACAGCTTGTCTACATATGACCAGTTATAGATGGGCTGGCCGTCCTCCGTTTCGCTATATACCATCATCTCGTCATTGAATATGCCATGGAATCGGATATGGGTGAAAGCAAGCCTTCGCTGCAGATCCAGCAATTGCCCCTGCCAATCCGCTCGGAGCCCTTCAGCGGCTCTGCCGGCGGTTGTCACCCGATTCCAATGCGGCTCATAAGGAAGACCTGAATGGTCTGCGTGTATTCGAATATCAATCCGGTCATGAACGATACTCCTTCTGTCAAAGCCAGCCGTGTCCTCTTCAGATCGCTCCAAATAACGGTATAACGATTCCATCGCTTGTATCGTATCGGTTTCATAATAATCGCCGCTTGACGATTCAGCATAAGTGAGCGGCTTCCTCGCCGGACTGATCGGCGTCTCAGTTATTGCGGCATCCCGAAAAGCGCTTGGCGTGCAATCATACTTCTCTTTGAAATATTTGTTGAATAGCTTCACGTTCGCAAAACCGCAGTCTAAGGCGATTTGCGTTATGCTTTTGTCGGACTCCGTCAACTCGGCTACCGCCTTCTCCAAACGGACCGAAGTCAAATATTTCTGAAATGGGATGCCGATTTTATCGCTAAAGAAATGGGAGAAGTAATGCAAGCTTAGATGCTCCTCATCGGCGATTGTTTGCAGCGTTATTTTCTGGCCATAATTACGATCGACGAATTGCAGCACACGATTGAGCCGTTTGTAATCGTATGCCTTGTTATTCTCTAGAGACGCTTCGTTCATGCCAGTCGAGAAATAACGCAGCAGATGGCCAGCTAACAGCTGAAGCACGCCCATTGAATAATGGCGGCAGCCTGGCGCCTTCTTGCTTGCCTCCCATGCCAATTCCGCAAGACATCGGCGAATCCGATCATAACGGCCGCGGTCGTCGGGCGTCTGGTTCAATGAGTTGCACTCGACGAACGTATGATTATCCAGAAGGTCTGGATTAAACTGGAGAGTCAGCAATACATTGTCTTGGCTTGTGCGCTCGATCTGGTGGATGGACATGCTGTTCACGACGATAATATCGTCCTGCTTCAATGTGTACGGACGCTGATCCAAATAGATGGTGATGGTGCCCTGCAACACATAAATAATTTCAATTTCCTTATGCCAATGAAAAGGAATATGTGCAACGCTATTGACGAACAGCCGAATGGGCAAGTCTTCTTGATGCTCGATAAACTCATAATGATAACGCATATCGATACCCTTTCCTTTTTTTGAGTGTCTACTTAAAGGGGATAATACCACAGGTGGAGGTCTTTTTTCGATGGATCAAGCAACAGTGTGCCCTGAACTATTCGCAAACAGCCGAAATTTAGCAAAAAACTCTAAAATCCCTATTGTACGTGTGACTACTGCCAAAAATCGGAGTTTTGTCTCCCATAAAAAAAACCGCTTGGAATCCCAAGCGTTAGATTGATTGGATGATGGAATTTGGTCGGATCGCTCCCTGACTTTATCACGAGAAAATTTTGTACATAATTCCAAAACGAACAGGACCCACTTAATAAATTCAGTATGGGGCTGCCGGGCCGTTTTCTTTCAGACTCCATTGCATGCTTCCATTCTGCGAAAGCGTTCTCTAATTGTTGCAGCATGCGTTGTTTATCAAGATGAGGGTATGGGAAATAGTCCTCAATCCCCTGCTCGAACGTGGCGTTAACCTCGATCAATCGGAGCGTATTGCGCTTTACATGCTCCATGATATGTAAGACGATGCCATCGATACTGGCTGCATCTTCGGAAGATAGTGGCTTACCATGCGACATACCGAGATGACTTGGAATAATCGGAACGTATTCTCTTGAGCCATCATGTCCTCCCACAAGTTCATTTTAATGAAACAACTTGTACATTAACCAGTCTTCGTTCGCTATTCTTTCGCCAAGTGTTGCACCACGATGTCGCGGATTGGCTTCGTTATGGAATCGAACTTGTCTTCATCCTGTAGGTCAATCCAGTCAACCTCTACGATTTCTTGATTGTATGGCTTTGTCTTATCTAATGATAAAGTGCCGCCGATGATTTCTGCCCGATACGTATGCTTATGTTTAATCTCGCTCATTCGCCCGTGGAGTGTAATCTCGTATCCCGTTTCTTCCTTGACTTCGCGAATACACGCTTCTTCAGGCGTCTCTCCTTGCTCGATACCTCCGCCGGGATAACTCCATACCAATTTCCCGCGATCCGTACGCTGCCTAACCATCAGAATCTGATTATTATTTCTTACGATGATAGCTTGAGATCTCAGCATAACCACCCTCTCTTCATTTCATTTTTTGTCGCTTCTTCCTTATGGTTGATTCGTCTTCAAATAGTGGATCATGAAATCACATAATTCCATCTCCATCCCTTTTATGGCAGGTTTCACTTCTACATGATTCAATATATTTTTTATATTATCTTCTACTGTATTTGCTTTAAACTGGTGTACATATCCCGGCATCCTATGATTGAGAGCTTGATAATACCGAAGCTGAGGTTCAATAATATGTAAGTGCTTCTCGAAATTTCTGCTACGCATCGAATCCGTTTTTTGCGTTGTCATAATCGATCTTCCTCAATCCATAGACCCAATCATACCATAATTTAAAAATGTCCCCATCCAGCAGCACATAATCGTACTCGCGACTTTTTTCCATGGCAATTTGCCAGCGGTCAACTTGCCGCTCCAAGTGCCACTGAACCCTATCAATCCTTCTAAATCGGTGGAACCGAACAGAAAATGCGTTTCCTCCACCACATAAGCATTGCCCATCCCTAATAACAATCCCAGTACATATACCACTCGCCGTCGGCACGCGATCTGTAAAAATACAGATTGCCATTGTCACCGATCATGAAGCGCGGCTTCTCCTCAGATGCGAACTGCATGACGAATTGGCAGTCTTCCATCGAGATCGGGGATTGGATGTAGGACGGATAACCCCCGATTTTAGTAAAAGTATAGCGCGTGAACTCATCAAAAAATTGGTCACTCCATTCGTCGTCCTCATTAACCTGCGTCAAATCAACATAGTCCCATGCCTCTTCCCAGCACGGATAATCATTTTCTTCGGATAAGTGCCATTTAATCTGAAATTCTCTTAATCCTCTCACTTCTTCCGGCGTGTCAACCAACTGCAATCCATCCACAGATGGATGCTCGATAAGTTTCCATCCGTCTCCGTTCTTCGCGGGCTCCAGTGGCAGCTGCTTCTTATTCAGAAACACTTGGACCATACTGGAATGGCCCACGCCTTCGATGCCGCCTGGTATTTCAGGTACATACGCTTGCAATACGGGAATCATATGACCATCCGTATCGGTAGGCCATCCCGCTTCTGCATCTATGTAAAAGTGTCCGCCAAACCAGCTCCGTCTGCCATCTTCTGGACGGAATCCACCAATCTGTGCCTTAACCGGTTTCTTCCCTATTTCTTTCAGCTTCTTAAATGCCTCAATCTCCATCATTGTTCACCTCTTGTATGCAATATTATATCTATGCAGTCGAAGGCAGATCCATTGGTAAACATCAGCAGTCTACTCCGCTTCTGCTCCGATACGGCTCACATCAAGATGAGCGACGAGCTGCAGTTGAATGGTTTCCTTGTTTTTCTTTCCGTCATTATCCTTCCAGATCATTTCAACGTAGGTGTTCTCATAATCTTGTTTCGTCTTCGCTATTTCACCGTACTCATAAGGCCCCGTAATAGTCCCTATCTTGTTCACATTGACCAGTATATTCACTGGACCGCCCTCTGCACGGGCCTTTTTACTCAACACAGGTTCAGCTCCGAACTTCACATCCTGTTCAAAAAAAGTCACCGAATAATAGTCACTGTCGGCAACATCGTCTGCCGCTCCCAAATAAACCAAGCTGGCATTGCCCCGTTGTATGTTATCGGGAGTCACTACAATTCGATAGTTGTCCACCCGCCAATTGACACCGCTTCCTGCTAAAGTATAGATGTCTGTCCCTTTGTTGTCGCGTACTCCCTGTTGTCCCTGCTGATAAGCATAGAGTATGCCCCAGCCTACATTCGTAAGTAAGAAGATCACGGCTAACCACGTCGTTTTTTTCATCATTGCCTCCTATTCCCCAGCCTCTATTCCATATTTTACTTAATAATGCAGCCCGATCAAAGGGCTAAATGAAAGAAAACTGTAAATTACGCCAATAGTATAGGCGGTGGGCGGCAGCTTGCACTAAATTATTTTTAACGCATCAAAGTCATACATTTCTCTAAAAACTACATTAGCACAGATATAAGAAAGAGTCCCGATTTAACGTCATATGCTTCCTGCCTGCGGCATTCAATTCGAATTCCAGCACCCAAACCATTACATTGATTGATCGGACACTTTTTGATAACGGGGAATGTGCTAAAAGAGTCGGCCGCAAGCTACAAAAACGTACGCAGGGCATGCTATAATGAAAAGAAATGGAGTTGATTATCGGATGACAGATTTGCTCGATCCCCGGAATGATTTCGTGTTTAAGCGAATTTTCGGCAGTGAAGAAAATAAAGACGTGCTACTCACTTTCTTAAATCGAACCTTCGCGGAGTCGGGCGAGCCACCGCTAACGGAAATCGTTCTTCTAAATCCATACACGGATAAGGATGCTCCGCTGGATAAGCAGTCCATCTTCGACATTTGGGGCAAGACTGCGGAAGGCAAGCTGATTAACGTCGAGATGCAGTTGTTTAATAAATACGATATTGAAAAGCGTACCCTTTATTATTGGAGCAAACGCTACTCCAGCCAGTTGCAGGAAGGGCAAACCTACAAGGAGCTGAAGAAGTGTGTCACCATCAATATCTTGAACTATTCGTTCCTGCCTAATGACCGTTACCACAACGTGTTCCATCTGCGGGAAGACCACACGGGCTTTGAATTAACCGATGATATCGAAGTGCATTTCATGGAACTATCCAAGCTGGACGACCAATCCGTTCCGGTTGAGGGCGGCTTAATCAATTGGCTTCTGTTTCTGAAGGGTGCCGACAAATCGAATTGGGAGGTGCTGAAGATGAATGAACCGACATTGAAGAAAGCGATGGATACGCTGGAATTCTTAAGTCAGGATCGTGAGGCCCGCCGATTGTATGAGGAACGGCAGAAGTATTTGCATGATGAGGCTTCTATGATTGAATGGGCAAGAGAACAAGGTGAGCGAAATAAAGCAATTGAAATCGCTAAGAACATGCTAGCGTTGGGAATCGAGACGGCAGTCGTTGCCAAAGCTAGCGGCCTATCTGAATCGGAGGTCAAGTCCCTAAAGGCGGTTCAATAATTTGCTTACTTATGGACTGACCGCCTTTCGGCAAGGCATTCAGCGGCTAACCAAATCGCCCTGTCCTCCTCAAAAAGGACAAGGCGATTCATTTTTTTATCGAGGGAAACGATACTGAAATATAACGCTAACTATTCGCAAAATTCGAAATACCAGAAAAAAATTTCCTCCTGAGACCAACCGTGTCACCACGATCAATCACAGCCAAAGAATGTTAAATGCATTTTTGAGGCTTTGTATAAATTCTAGCTTCTGCCCAAGCAGGAAAAAGAACAAACCTCTTAAACGGGAAGAGTAGACGCGCTGGGTGTAGGCGTAAAGGATGACCTTGGTGAGCATTTTGGGATGGTAACTATGACGACCTCCGCCAGGATAAGCGGCAGCAAACAGTTGGTCGTCCAGTCGGTTCACCATCTCGTTAACGATACGAACAAGATGATTGCGGGGAAATATTCATTTAACCTTTATACAAGTTAGACTTTAACTGTGTAAAAATATATTCTTGCATTTGATTTGCAAGAAGAAGTATATTCGCATCTTTTTCGTTTTTTAAAACCCAATTCAGAAACACCATTGAGTTAGCGGCATATAATTCTGCTACATATTCCAATGCGATAGAACTTGAAGAAATCTGATGGTTTAAATAATCTAAGCAAGTTCTAAACAAAATTTGTTCAAATTCTTTGCGTAAATCAGCTGATGCTACATGTTACAATGATCACAAATTTTTTGATCGTAATATCTTTAAAGTCAGCTTGTTTGAGTAATTCAATTAGTCCCCGTTCAATCGCTCTTTTTCTATGCTTTAGAATAACTACATACTCAACTACAGGAGGGATAAATATGTTTAAACAATATGTAAATAATGAACAATTCAATCTTCAAATTAATCGTTTCATAAATGATTATTATCAAGAAGATGATAGAGCAAATGCTGACTTGGAAACCATTATTCCGAGATTAAATGATGCAAATAGCTGGTATGAAGCTTGGCTGGATTTTGCCAAGAAACGCGAAGTGAGCAAGGACTATGACTTAGCCTCGGTCTACTATCAAGCTGCAGAATTTTATCTTGCGCCTGCAGACCCAAATAAAGAAAAAATGTATCAAAAATATAGAGAAACCTTCTATAAAGGCTTTCATGATTTTGATTATGAATCCTACAAGATTCCCTATGAAGACTCCTACCTTCCTGCTGTAAAATTATTGACACCTGGGGCTAAAAAAACATTACTGGTCTTTGGCGGTTATGATTCTTACATGGAAGAGATGCTTAAAATGATGAAATTTATGAAAGGAATTGATTACAATATTATTGTATTTGATGGTCCAGGCCAAGGAACTGCATTAAAAAACGGTCTCAAATTCATTCACAACTGGGAAAAACCAATATCATCGGTGATTGATTATTTCAAGTTAGATCGTGTAAGCATCGTAGGCGCTTCTTGGGGAGGATATTTAGCTATGCGTGCTGCGGCTTTCGAAAAGAGAATAGATAAAGTAGTTGCCTTTAACATATTCTATTGTGGTCTTGATGCATTAAAAAATCGTATGCCAGATGAAACTTATAATGGTATTATGCAGCTAGTTGATGGTAATGAAGCAGATAAAGTTAATTCTTTATTTGAAAATATGATGGCTAACAATATTGATTTAAGCTGGAAAATTACAAAAGGAATGGAAAACACCGGTGAATCGACGCCTTTTGATCTCATTAAAAATTTTGAAAAACACACAATGCACGGAATTGGACCATTCATTAATCAAGATGTTCTTTTATTAGCTGGAGAAGATGATCAATACGTGCCTATTAGCCGACTGCCACAAATTCAACAAGAATTAATGAATGCTGCTTCAATTACAACTACAGTATTCACGAAAGAAACAGGTGGTGAACAACACTGTCAAGCAGGCTATAGAGAGTTAGCGTTTAATGAAATGAAGAAATTCCTATAACAAAAAGACAAAAAGGCAGCCCGAGGCTTCATTCTTGGGTTGCCCGTTTTTTTGCGGTCCATAGAGTGCTTCTTGAGCAGCAACTTCACTTCATAACCGTAAGCAGTAAGCACCCGCGAAATTCAGGATCACTTGCAGAATGTATACGGCATCGAGGTCACTCCCACACTCATCTCGAATATCACCATCAGGGGATCGTTCCTGAAATACGGTATAGTATGCGCCTTACCTCCTCGCAATCGTTTCTGACGGAAAGGGAGAATGGAGCTAAGGACTCTTGAACAGAGGTCCTGAACCATAAATCTCTGCACTCAATCTCCTTATCCCTTTGCCTCCCAGCCTTAAACTTCAATCTTATCTACAGAATTCCCTTCAATTAAATAACATCAAGCGCTCTCCTGACTTTTCTTGCGAAAATAAGCGGTTTTTCAACCGCTTCGATGTTGATATAAATCAAACGAGGGCGCTCGAATAGCCATTCGTTGTGTACAGACGTAACTTTGATTCCTTGATTGCGAATGGCCGATGTAAATTTATCGACTTCGTTTTGTAAAAATGCTGCTCTACCTAAACATAGCGCTCTGCCAGATTTATTATTTAATGATTCGAATGAAAAAGAAGACGTAACTGTAAATTGTTTTCCCAATATTTTTGCTCTTATTTGATCTCGGTTTATTGTCGATACGCACTTTCCCCCAGCGAAGCCGGACTGGCCCCCGATAATGTTTGAGAACTGCCCGCAAAGCGATCCGTTACTTGCCATACTTTCATCCCTCCCTATTCCATTTAGAGTATGAGCATAAGACCAGGGTTGAAACGGATTCTCGCCTACTTTATTAGCTGCCAAACGGCAACCTGGATGGTGGGACCTAAGGGGATTGAACCAATTATGTCGTATTGCGTATCAAGAAAGCGTTGTCTAACTCTTGCAGCATGCGTTGTTTATCAAGATGAGAGTATGGGAAATAGTCCTCAATCCCCTGCTCGAACGTGGCGTTAACCTCGATCAATCGAAGCGCGGCTTCTCGAAGCCCGAAGCCTTTCGAAAATGAGTAACCGCGTATTGGATCCACTTCAACCGCCTCTTTGCTTCATTCTCCCCTTCTGTCAGACGATGCCCTCCCGAAAGATGGCTTTGTTAACTTCCATCAGGAGATCGACCGCTTAGATACGCTATGGCATCTATACAAAACGGCATGCGCCTTACCTCATCGTAATCGTTCCTGACCGTAAGGGTGAATGGAACTAAGGACTCTTCTACTGAGGCCTGCACCATATTGCCGTTTCCAAGGGAGGGGGGGCTGCTGCCATTCCCGCCTGAGCGCAAACAAAAAACGAGCCTAGTCCCGGCTCGCTTCTGTGTTGCAACCTATGTATCCTTTGATTCCGCCGCTTGCGCCACAGCCAGTTCCCCCACCACCGTGTGCAGCAGCTTCGGCTTGGAAAATAGATTATATCCAATGGAGCGCAACGTATAAATAGGGCCAAATGGCAAGGCCCACCAGCCGAAGAGGAACGTGTACGCCGTAAACATCAAATTCAAGAGCGGCGTATAGTGGTAGCCCTTGATGTAATGGCGGGTTTTGCTCCGCAAGCTAATAAGACCGAACGAAAAACAAACTTCATACTGGACGAGTTCCGAATCCTTATCCAGCCGAATGCCATCATAAATGAGCTCGGAGGACATCATGAATTGTTCCCGATTAGTCAGGAGCCAACCTTCAAAATCAGCCTTTTTCCGGGCATTTCGGCGAAAGACTACATATAATAGAAATAGTATACATGCGATGACGATCTGGAATATCGCATTGCTCATATCTTGCCGATATATGCTGTTGCCTAATCCAAGCAGGAAGAGGAAACATATGAAAAGCAATAATTTGTGCATCTGTCCATCACCTGTTTATGCCGCAAAAACCAAGCAGTCACGCTCTATCGCCCGACTGTTGCACGTCTTATCCTGCATTGGTTCCTGTCTGGCGCGAATAGTTTCGTTTCATCATTGGTTTCTCGAATCCTTTCATGCACTTGGTTTCATACGATTTACGATAATCTCATTCACCACGGAATTAAGCTTCCGAGGCTGAACCCGTATATTATGTATGACCGCCTTTATCGTATTCAGGGGTCCCTTCGGCAAGGCCCACCAGCCAAATACCAAGCAGTACATAGAAAAAAACAACGAATACACCGCTGTGAAATGATGCCCGTTCACATAATAAGCGGTCTTGCCCCGGTAACTGATATACGCGACCGAAATGCATACTTCGTACTGAATAAATTCAGTCTGGGCATCGATAAGAATACCGTTGAACATCAATCCGTCTTGCTTCAACCGTTCCCGATTCTCGACAATCCAGTCGGAGAATTCGTCATTCAAGCGATGATCTCGCCAAAACAAGAGAGAAAATACGATTGTAACGATCGAAATAGCCGCCGGGAGGGTTGCGTGCTCCGGATTAGGATCCGAAACAAGCAGACTCAGGAATAGCATCGAAATAATGAACAATACAACATGCATAGAGGCGTCTCCTGACAGTTTATCTACTTTAGTAACTTAATGCTCTCCTCTATCGGCTCATTAGCATCCTCATCCCACACAACCGAAATTTCAAACGTGCCTGGTTCGAAGAACAAGGGAAACCGTCTCCTGAACCAAGGCTGCATCGGCAGCTCCATCGCTTCATCGATGGACACCCAGAGCAATTCGCCCTCCGGCGGATTGGCCAGCAGTTCTCCCTCGTACGAATCTGCTACATAGTTGAACACCATGTACCGATAGTTTTTTTGCGGGACTACATATTCGTCCAGCCCTTTATAAATCAGGTTCTTAACGCGAAGCCCCGTCTCTTCATACACTTCTCGAATAACGCCTTCCGATAAGCTTTCCGGGAAATCCACCTTCCCGCCAGGTCCCAAATAACCGGGAAAACCGCGTTCATTGGGGCGATTGATCAACAGCACACGATCGCCGTCTTGCACCAGGCACATCGTGTACATGCCATATTTCACATCCTGCTGCGTCATCTGTCATTCACCATTTTTACTATGTAATCGCCACTCATTTTTGAAACCTTTAAAAGTCCAGTTCGTACTAGCTACAAACAAAGAGGAAAGGATGTACCCGGATGGACGTCGGTGCGATAATGATATTCTCCTTGATTATCCCTATATTGGTGCTCCTGGGCATCATCTCTTCTAAGATCATTGCCGGAAAAGGCCTTCCAGACAGCAACTACACGCCGTTCGACTACATCACTGGACATTCCGCCGTCGAATTCCACGAAGAGAAGGAAGACAAGGAAGAAGAAGACGATCAGGGCGATGACAAGGATAAAAATAAGAGCAAGAAAAAGTCATAATTTATAGAAGTCGGGCTCAACTGAGCCCTTCTCATTTTCCACAAACACTAGTAATTCAATTTATTGATTGTAGCATTATATGCCACAATGTGACAAGAACGTTTATCCCTCTATTATTCATACACTATTCATCCCGTCATTCATTGCAACGCCAAGCCACAGTCAGGGCACTCCGCTTCTTTGCCCTTAAGGCGATACCCGCACGCGGGACATTTTACAGGCACTTAAAAGTCCGCAACCATTTTTAGAAAACATTCTCTCTCCTCTATTTGAATCTAACGGCACATCCCCCTACGCAACAAAGCCTCCCTGCGCAAGAAACCTTGCACAGAGAGGCTTGCACCGGCACCACCTACCATAGCATCCCTTCACCTAGCTCCAGATAAACGTCTGTTTCCTCAAAAGCACTACGATTATTTTGCGCTTTATCCGAGAAAAAACGCATCATGGTAGACAACCCTAAAGAATCGCTGCGGAAAGGCTTGCTGCGTGTGCCGCCAACAAGGCATACGTTTTTTTGATATTCCCATCCGCCTTGCGTATAAAAGTTAACTAAAGAAGGTTCACAAGTAAATATGCCGATATCCGGTTCATTTTTTTCGATATACGAAGCTGCTTCTTTTACAAGCTTCACACCGAATCCTTGATGGCGGTAAGGAGGATTGGTCATGACCTCGCTCAGCCCAAACGCTTTATACGTGAGTCCTCCATGTGTAATATTTTTGCCTGGAACGGCAACATGGCTAATTACGATATCGCTCTCAACCAATACGAAAGATGTTGGATGAGTTGCCGGATTCTCTGGCCAGTCTATATTCTTCCCCTTGCCTTCGAATGCTTGAGGCCACTGCTGCCGCATTAGCCATATAATCTGCTCTTTAAGATGCAAGGGACAATCTTCTTGGGCAAATTGAAGCAATTGCATCATCGATCGGCTCCTTTTGTAAATAAGAATTGGATGTTCACTGCCGTGTTTTCCCATAAAAGAAGAGTATAATCACTATAGCGAAAAAAGCAACCAACAACCACTTTTCAATATTATGCCTCATGACGGGTTGTTCTTTTCTGCCGTTTTTCTGATTAGCGCCATAATCGTATCCACGGCTGAATTCTCTTCGGCATCCCTTGATTTCATCTGCCTTATATAGGCTTCACGATGTTGGTAGACATCGAATAGGCTCTCCATAAAATTTCCGCCTGTCAGATGCGCTTCAAGCAACATTTTGGCGTACCCGGCCTGTTGAAAGTTCTCGGCATTCAGAATCTGGCCTGTCTGGGCACCGCCGCTTGCGTGTGGAATAAGCAGCATCGGCTTATGCAGCACAAGCAATTCATGGATGGAATTCGAGCCTGCGCGCGACACGACTACATCGGCCGCTGCCAATAAATCAGGCAAGCCATCGCTCACATATTCAAATTGTTTATAACCTTTATCTACGATGGATGCATCCGTTTTTCCTCTGCCGCAAATATGAATCACTTGAAAGTGCGCCAATAATTCCCTCAGCACGCTCCTAACTAGGTTATTAATCCGCTGCGCTCCCTGACTCCCTCCCATAATGAGCAGCACAGGCTGATTGTCACCGAAATGACAGGAAGCGAGCCCGCGCTCACGCTTGCCCGTCTTCAGCGCCTCCTTTACGATGGCTCCGACATGTATCGTGTTGCCCGAACGAACATAGTTACGCGTTTCCGGAAAGGTAGTGCACATGGTTGCGGCAAACGGCAGTGAAATTTTGTTGGCAAGCCCGGGATGAACATCCGATTCATGAATGATCGCAGCAACCTTGTTCATTTTTGCCCCAAGTATTACCGGAACCGCCACAAAACCGCCCTGTGAAAAAACAAGATCGGGCATCAGCTTTTTCAGCAAAACGCTAGCTTGAAACACGCCTCTAATGATCTTAAACACGTCAGTGACATTAGCCCAAGCGAAATATCTTCTCAGCTTCCCCGTTGAGATGGCATGATAATGAACTTGTTCGAATTCAGCCACAAGCTGTCTTTCAATTCCGTGTTCCGAACCGATATAATGAATCTCCCATCCCCCCCGTATACATCTGGGAATGAGCACAAGGTTCGCCGCAACATGTCCGGCAGAGCCGCCGCCCGTAAATATAATTCTTTTATTCATGCCAAGAAACCGCCCGTTTTTAGCATCCTTCTGACTTCATCTTTTGTCATGAGCGAGCTTTCAGAATGATAGCTTTGAAAATAAACCGGAGGGCAGTTAGCATAATGCTCCTGAAGTCCTTCGATAGGAAAGGCAGGCAAAATAACAAAGTATTGATCATCGAAATGGATGGACCTGCCGCTTTCAACTTCTGAAATTAACGTTTCATTGAGCCTTTCGCCGGGGCGCATACCCAATTGTTTGATTGGCACGTCTCCCGTCCCGAATTGTTCAATCATGACTTGCGCGATATCTACAATTTTGCAGGACGGCATATTCATGACGAAGGTTTCGCCGCCTCTGCTCTTCTCTGTTGCAACGATCAGCATGCGAACGGCATCTTCCAGCGTCAGGAAAAACCGCGTCATCCGCATGTCTGTCACTCCAACCTCCAGCTGATGCTGAATTTGATGCTTGAAGATCGGGATGACGCTGCCGGTGGATCCCAGAACATTACCGCACCTCACACAGACAAACCGGGTATGCGTATCTTTTGCATTTGCATGAATGATCAATTTTTCACCAATAGCCTTCGTAATCCCGTATGTACTCGATGGATTGGAAGCTTTATCGGTCGACACGTAAATTACCTTTTGGACACGGTGCTCTATGGCTGCCTCAATGACATGCTGTGTTCCGATTACATTCGTCTTCAAGGCGATGTCCGGCTGATTCTCACAGATAGGCACATGCTTCAACGCGGCAAGATGATAGAGCACATCAACTCCTTGGCAAGCTTGGATGATTTCCTGCTTGTCACGGATATCTCCAATGATGAAGTTCAATCTTGGGTCATTGAACTGCTGCTTCATTGCCACTTGCAACGCTTCATTGCGCGAAAAGACGCGAATTTCTTGCGGATGATGATAAGCCAACAGTTGACTAATCAGCTCTCTTCCCCAAGAGCCCGTGCCTCCGGTTATTAAAATGGTTTTGTTCATCATGATGTTCCTCCTAAATGCTTAGCGAAGCAAAGCTCGCTTCGAAAGCATGCGCTTTGTACATGGGTGCTGCTTACAAAGCCATCATAGATTGGCTATGTTACGCCAATATGACAAAGAGGATAACTGATAAGACGAAGTACTACTCCCTCGGAATCCACGCAGAGAGCACTCAATTGACAACATTGCTTATTTTACTGAATATTTGAACAAAATGGTTAATTCGTTAGGAATTGTTTACCTTTCGTAAAATCCATGGTAAATTATAGGTGGTCAATTACTTGCATCACAAAGGAAGGTGAAGTTGTGAGTACCGTTGCTGCGAAGCCTAAAAGCTTGGGGGAGCTAATACAGTATTACCGCCAAAAAAAAGACATCAGTTTAAACAAATTACAGGAACTGGTGGGCATTGATAAGGGTAGCCTGTCTCGGATTGAAAATGGTGAGGTTAAACGCCCCGATTTTCAAATGATATTATCCATTGCTGCTGCCTTAAATATCCCCCGTAATGACATCGTAGAACAGTACATCCAGATAGGACATAAATCAGAAGTAATTCACTCTATTTTACAGAACGCACTTCAATCATCCGATCATCCATCTTTAATAACCAAGATAGCCGCCAAGTTTCTCGAATCATCGAATGAAGACAGCTTGGACTTGGTAGAGAAATTGTACCAAACGACAGACTCCGTAGAGGATACCTCCATTCAATTATCTTTGTTTAACCTCATCATTGATTACTCACGCAATCATGGAATTATGCCTTACATTGCGAAAAGCTCATACCAGAAATACATGATTGAACGAAATGATTTCAGTAAATTAAATGAAACATATCAACTAGGAAAAAACGTTTTTGACTATGTAAATTTTCTCGGTAACAGACAACGAACAACATTTTATTATTCTTTAGGAATTCACGCTTACAGTTTGATGAATTTTGATGACTCTGTTTCATACATGAAATATGTAATTGAAAGCGACACTACAGAAAATGGTGAATATAGCGCCAATGCCTATATCAACTTATGTAATTCTTCTTATTACACAGGTGATTACGAGGCAAGTCAATCGTACCTTGATGAGTACAGTAAGTACCACTTTTCATATGTAGCTGATAATGTGAAATTTATGTCGGCTTGTATAAAAGGTAAAACTGGGAGCTTAGATAATGCTATTTCTCAGTTGAATTCTTATTTAAAGGATGCCTCTGAATATAATGTTATTTTTGCAGTTACTGAATTACTTGACTTGCATGTTAAAAAAAGTGATTTTCATTCAGCTAAAATGCTGCTTGATTATGAAAAACAAATGGTGAAATCCCTGCAAGACAAACGGACAACACCCTTCAAACGATCAGTTTTAGCTCGCTTTTACAAGCTCACGGGTGACTTATTGCAACACGAAAATGTGGAAAAGTCCTTTGATTTTTACATGAAGAGCGTTTTAGAGCATGCACGTATTGGTCAATATGATAAATCATTTAATTGCCTTGGAAATATCACTCAGGCAATTGCTAAAGGCACAATAGCAAGTAAGGATACACTAAACAAGCTTGATTTTTTAATAAAATCAGTGAGTCAAAAACAATTTAACAGAGAGGATTGGTTGTAACATGAAAAGATTTGCTTCAAAGTTACCGATTCTTATGTTTGCTATAATGCTCTCGATCAGTTTATCTGGTGGAGATATAACCGTGATGTTTATGGGAGACAGCCCTTGGATACTAGGCACTTAAGTCTAAAGATTAAACTAACACAGACGCCGAAAGGCGTCTTTTTGTATGTAATTTACTTTGGGTGTTACATAAAAATCCATAAAAAAGATTTTAGCCCAACCCGTTCTATAATAGAAACAAGATACAGTTTATGGATGAGTGGGTATCCGCCATTTAAGCTGTCATAAAATATGAAAGGGTGTTCCAACAATAGAACCATTTTATTTTTGCTATGTAAAACATGATTATTTAATTGAAAGAATCGAAAGTATCCGGCTGCAATTAATAAAAACAGCAAATGAAAAAAAGAGCTTTACAGACGAAGATGTTGTGAGATTGAGCCAAGAGCTAGACATTTATCTTTTTGAGTTTCAGAGAAGGAGTGAGGGAAAGTTCAAATAGATAATTTTCAAGAAATAAAGTAGAAATTTATAATCGATCCCTGATCTTGCTATATTTCACCATATATGTTATTATATTACTAGAAAAAGTTCTCTTCATTTCATCAAAGAAATTTATAATGTATCACTACATATTAGTTATTCCTCCATAAAAGCTGTGATGCAATGTCCTCACTTTTAATTTTGAAGAGTTCTCTTTACTTAATTTTAAGGAGGAGATCTAATAAAAGAAAAAGTGAAAGGCAGTTTTTTGTGGAACAAGCTTCAAATTACTTGAATATTTTAGAATATGTGTTAAAGCAAAATCAAAAAAAGTTGGTAGATTAAGGAAATAGTTTCAGAAAATACGAGAGGAGTTTTGTTCAATGAAATCGAAAAAAGGCACTTTGAAAATTGTACTTGCTTGTGCTATGGTGTTTAATGTATTTTCATTATCCGTATCAGCAGAGGCAACTCCTGCAAAGGCTGTAACTGCTGCACAATCGTTATCAGTGCATGACATTGTTCCTAACGAGTACTTCTCAAAGTATGCAGGAAAGTTTAATTCCTATGAAGAGGTAGCTCAAGCTAATGGTTTCTCAACAGCAAATCCTGCACAGGGAACGCAAGGATTACGTAATGCATCCAGTGCAAACGGATATGTTAAAGTAAACTCTGTTGACGAATATGCGGCATTATTGAATTATTATAATGATTTGACTTCTTCGACACAAAACGCTGTCGAACATCAGTCAAGCTCTGTGAAAGCGCTCGCTGACTACGAAACTCGCACAGTTACACATGAGAAGACATGGAACGACACCGGAGTTACATGGATGAAGGCGTATGTCATATGTGAAGTCAACAACAAAACTGACAAAATTGTTGGCACACCTAGAACAGATAGTGCTTATTTCGGGTTTCACCCCGGAACTAGCTGGGGACACAGCAAGGAAAGGTCATCTGTACATGTGAACACAGAGAAAACAGGTGGATATGCGAACATCGTCGGTACCATGTCTTTTTACATTATCATTGAAGGTATCGGTAAAGTGACAGAGAAAGAACTGACTAAATATATGACCTTCTAACACATTTCTCAGAAATAACGGGTGATTCATAAAGTCGCCCGTTATTTAATATGTTGTTAAAGGAGGTGTAGTTATGAAAGAACAGAACAAAAATAATAAAAGCACATCTAAGCGAAAACTGATAATTGGAATTGTAGTTGGTTTTGTAATAGTATATACCGCTTACAATGTAATTACGTATATGCTCGCTACAGATTCGTTGACTCCGTAAAAATACTAATTAACGGTCATTGGTGAATCGAGATACAAAGCCACTCTCGTTCAACTAAATATCATAATCAGAGGCACCTGTACGATGGATAAATAGTGGTTGCATTCAAAGCTTTTATATCAAGACTTTTTTGTTATGTAACCACTATAAGTGTTCAACAGACAAACAGACATAAAAGTTAGTCAAAATCAGTAGTTTTAGATATATACATATACACCAAAGTCGTACCAGGCCATTTTGCGCTATTTTAGAGGCTATTTCAGGGGTGTTTTGAGGTGTTTTGGACGGAAAAAGGCATTCTACAGATGGCAGGATTTGAACCTGCGGTCTCTTCCTTCCAAGGGAAACGAGAACTCTCAACTTCTCCACATCTGTAAATGCTCCGTCCTCACGGTCAGTAAGCCCGGCGAGTTATTCGAAACTTATTTCAATACATCCCATATTACAATCAACAAGCCTAACGCCATTTGTATGGCGCACGCTGCCGAAATTTCAATACATCTCAAATTAAAACATGCTTTCCCACCTCCCCCCTACATTCTCCAAACCCTTGTAAATCAAGGCTTTTTTCTTTTTTCCTTTCCCTCTGATTCCCTTAATTCTATACAACTACATGGAATCCGCCCTCAATTGGTCCCCCGGGGGACGGGAATGAATTCTTAGCTCAAATGCTTCGGAATAATCTAAAGCTCTAAAACATCTATCCCATTGTAGGGATTAGGAAGCATAGTGTGGATTGGAGGCGCTATTGCAGGAGTACTGTTTTTCGCATTGGCTATGGTGCTAGATTACTTGGAACAAATATCTTATTCGCTTCGACAGATAAAGAAGATATGCCAAGAAAAGAACGCGAACAGATGCCTCCTTCTGTAGCGTCAAACTCCCATAGCAGCATGAAATTTTTGAAGGAATATAAGTTGCGCAGCTGACTGAGGGAAACGTGGTGACCACTCATGGAAATCGGCATTGGAAAGCTAAGTATAAAAAATAAGTAGCAGAGCCTCGGAGCAATCCGGGGCTTTACTAATTACCATTAATTCCATAGTTTTCACACCTTTAAAATGGTACAATACGCCCAGATAACAATCTTTGGGAGGTATAATGATGGGTGTCGATAAACCTAAAAAACCTGTATATAAACGTTGGTGGTTTATAGTGATTGCTGCCTTCTTTATTCTTGCTGCGATCGGTGCGGCGTTGGATGATGGAGAGAAGCCAAAGGTATCGAAAGAACCCCCGGCCGTTGCGCCAGTGGACGACGACAAGAAAGAAGAAAAGAAGGAAGAAAAAAATAATGAAATACTAGTTACAATGGATCTGAAGGAGATCGTCGAATCAGGCAAGGTAGGAATTGAAGGAACTACAAATCTACCCGACGGAACAGAACTCTTAGTCTCACTTTCAAACGATAGTGATTTTCGTGCTCAGGCAAATACTACAGTACACAACAGCAGTTTCAAAACAGAGCAATTTTCCAATAAAGGCGAGGCGTTGGAATCAGGCTCTTATAATGTAGATGTAACAATGCCAATTGCTTCTGTACAATCTGAGGATGTTCAAAAAATTATTGGGGCGAGCTCAGAAAATTTAAAAGGCGATTTGGTTAAAGATGATGATTTCGGAAAAGTGGTTAAGTATTCAAAATCTATTGAAATTGAAGGCGCTGAGAAAATTGATCATAGTGCATTAATTAAAAGCTTCAAAGAACAAATAAGTGCATATTACAATGATATTAACAACGAGTATGATAAACATAAAAAATCATTAGACCTTGCAACTTGGGGCGAATTTGCACGGGGATTTAAAGAAGGCACGACAGAATTGAGAAATGAAATAGACCAGTCCGCTTTAAATCAAGGTGAACAAATTCAACTAAGTCCAGCTTGTGCTGATTTACAAATGCTCTTAACTGCTTATGCAGCAGATTTACAGGACCGCGGCGACATTGAGGAAATAAAACGGTTAAAAAATCAAATAAAAGATGCCATTAAATAAAAACGAAGCATCACCAGAAAGAGCCCCGGATTCCGGGGCTCAGCTGTTATACGCATCATATACCCTCTTATTACACTTCACGCATGTGCACATACCATCAATCCATTTCCCTTTCATAACCGCCTTGCGATTGATCTCTCTGACCATAGTTGTCGTACTATCCATCTTGAAAGTTGCGATTCATCCCCTTCTCACCGTACCTATCGATCTTGGCTATTTTACAGTTGCGATAGTTTTGAAAAAACGTAAGATAACAAAGATAACAAAAAAACAGGTCAATCATGGTGGTATCTGACCATAAGCGACCTGTTCAATGTATCGCTTTAGCGTTATTTAGGTTGTATATCTAAAGCATTTATCTGCGTACAAAAGAAATGGAAAAATTCTTGTAGCGGTATTACATGAGTGAAATGTTTTAATTGGGTTTAATCGACACTGGGTGGGGGTAAAGCCCCACCACAAAAGGAAAACCACATGGAGTTTTTACACTCGCATGTGGTCGAGTACGTATCTGTTAATAGTTGAAATCAATGTCTTAGTTAATAATCTTCTCCGAAAATTTCTTCCCTCTGTTTCTTTTGTTGTTCTATCATTTCATCCATCTTGTTAATATCAAAGACACCTGAATCGTTACCTGCAAGGGAATAAAGCTTCAGCCAGTAAGCATTATGCGGTAAGAAAGATTCTGTAGCTTGTCTTATATTCTCGTCCGTAATGCGCTCCACTATTATATCAGGTGGGCCTGCTTCAATAAAGCAAAGTTCATTATTATCCATTTGTGTAAGATAATTTTTTGGGGTAGTAACAACAATTGAGTATCGATGACCGTCATTTAAATATACATCAACATCTAAATTATCATCAGTAATGTCTTTAATATTGTCTATACAAGTGGGATATACAATATTAATAATTTCGTATTTCAAAAACATACACCTCTTTAGTCATAGTGTTTCTTCAATACATTGATTACATCTTGTCGATTTCCTTTTCCTGATTTAGACAATATTTCCACAACTCCATCATTCATACGATAATAAACTCTAGCATCCCCAGACCTCAGTTCGTATACAGAGCCAAACAAGTGTTTCTGGCCTTTGCCTACTCTACCTCCACTTTCAATAAACTGCTGAATAACATAACAGTATCTACTCTTTCTTGTAAAATTTTATTCATTGAAAGTGCGTCACTTCCTTTACCAACCTATCATTATTTTTTATTAGAGATTTTACCTCAAAACATTTATTGTGCGTCCAGATACCAAGGTTAGAAACAAAGTACGTATGGAAATCCTTCACCTTAAAGTTATAAACGGTCTTGTGTTCCTTCTTAACTTCAATCTTCTCAATGGCTATTTCCTTGCCATCCGAAGTTGTCAGAACATCGCCCGTCTTGAGGTTCTTGGCTTCCACCCAACCTTCACCGACAATCCAGAACGGATGCTCATCCGTTGTCGTGATGACTTCGTCACCAACAGTAATATTATACGTCTCATTGACTTCACGTTGGAAGAGCCATTCAACTTCCTTGTAAGCCATCTCGCCTGTTTCATCATTTTTGGCTAGTACCTTATCCCCTACCTCGATTT
>NZ_ALKF01000168.1:0-64652 GCF_000283315.1 Paenibacillus sp. OSY-SE
TACCGGACTGCTCCACCCCGCGACATTATTTAAAGTGTTGTTTCAGCAGCGACAAGTACTAGTATACAACATCGATATATGAACAGTCAAGGGAAATTACAAAAAAACTTACGAAATTCGGATTCCATATTCAGGGGACGAAACGAACGCCATACTTGCCTTTACGTGAACGAAATACTTCAATCTCTTGGAGTGTATCGTACCCATATATCCATGCATCGTGTTCTAATCGCTCCAGCAAACAGCGTGCTTGAAATTTCGTATCGTACAGCTTGCCCCAATATACCCAGTGCACTGGATGGTCCTCCTTTCGTGTACGTCGATTGTCATTTCTAGAGGTCGTTCAAAAAGTCACCTTTTGAACACGCATTTTCTACTATTCCCAAGAACAGCAAAAAAGAATCGGCAAGCCCGCTATTCGCGATACTCACCGATTCTTCACTTGGTATTACTTGCTTGCAGCGGCTGTCATTAATCGCCGTATACGTTGCCTTGAACGGGGTCTTTCGGGTTCTTTTTAAGCTGCTGCAATATTTGATTGCCTTTGGTCTCCCATTCTTTCAATGCATCAGCAGATGTTTTTTTGCCGCTGACTACGTCTTTGAACAAGGTCTGTCCAGGCTCCTGCACCTGCCATGCATTCGGCATCTGAATGAACAATTCGTTCGGATCCGCACTTGTCGGAGGTACTGGTTTGACCGTATAGAAGGCTGCAATGTTGAAGTTAGCGCCATCCTTCGGTGTAATAAACTTCTTGCGGGCAACCATCTCCCAGCTGCTGCGAGAGCGAATCTTTGCCCAATCTTCGCTGTTTACAAATTTGATGAAGTCCCAAGCATCATCCGGATTAGGCGCTTTTTGGTTAATGGAGAATATGTTGTTCAATGATACGCCGCCGGCAACTCCTGGCGCTTCCGGATGAGAAGGCACCGTCACGACATCCCAATCGAATTTTTTGAAGCCTTTGATTTTTTCCGCATTTTTCATCGCATCTGCCAAATCAGAATTGATATAGGAGTACTCTCCAATAACCATCCCTACGTGTCCAGACAAGAAGCTGTCGTGGCTGTACGGATTGTATTCCTCACCGCCTCCAGACATGTCCATGTCTTGATTGTCGCCGCCAGGAATAACTTTCTCGCTCACTAATTTCGCAAATGTGGACATCACCGTTTCCCACTTCGGCGAATTGACCGTCATCCTCTCGCCTTTTTCATCGACTACCCGCAGGTTCAACGGTGGATTGTAGATTTGGATAATGTCCCAGAACGGCTCGCCGCCTCTGTAGCGGTTAAATGAGAATCCATATTGTCGATCCGCGCCTTCCCCTTTGGACACGCGTCGTGCCAAGGTGAACATATCTTCCCATGTCATATTGTCAGTCGGCAGATTGACGCCTGCTTCTTGGAACATGGTCTTGTTATAGAATAATGCCTGAGAATAAAAAGTCGGTGCCAAACCGTACAGGTTGCTGTCACCCATCGCCTTGATGCCGTCAATAACGGTCGGAACATAATCGCTTGTATCGAATTTGTCTTGCTGAATAAGTGGATCCAGCTGCTTCAGCATACCGTCCTGCACAAGATTGCGGAACTGACTGGCATCCGTTACGACGATGTCGACTGGATTGGCGGATGTCATGATCTTCTTCAAAGCTTCGGCACGGTCAGGCTCTTTTCTAGGCCCATCCGCAGGATTGTCATAACGCTGTTCACTTGCATCTATAGCTGGAACAATCTCAATGCGAATGCCTTTGTTCGCATATTCGTATACGTCGGTATATTGCTGACGGAAGTAGGTGTCGTCACCGCCGTACCCACCATACAGAACCCCGATGCGCAGAACGCGCTCTTGACCAGGTTCCACGTCATTTTTGTTGCTGCACGCAGCCAGCAGCGGGAAAATCATGGTTAACGTCAACGTAACCATCAACAACTTGCGTACCCATTTCTTTCGATTCATCAGGTTACCCCTCCAACTCTTTCGGTGTGCGGATAATAATCTTGTCTCCGTCTAATTCCATAGAAGCCTTGTCTTGGATGTGGAGAGCATCCAAATATTCTTTTGGCACCTGCAAGCGGCCGACACGATCAACGACGACATATGCTTCATGCAGCTCCTGCAGCCCCTGCCCGGCAATCTGTTCATCCTCACCTCCATCCGAATTCAAATTCGGATTGCGTTTAATGAACTCTGTGCTGGTCAGGCCGTCTCGAATCGCAACGACACGGTCCACCTTCCCCGCCAACGATAGATCATGCGTTACGATTACGACGGTTACCCCAAGCTCTGAGCTCATTCGCCGGAATATGTTCATAATCATGTCTGACGTCTGCGTATCCACGGAGCCCGTCGGTTCGTCGGCCAGCAGCAACTGCGGCCGGTTCGAGAGCGAGATCGCGATGGCGACCCGCTGCTGCTCCCCTCCGGACAGCTGGTGCAGCTTGTTGTTCATGCGATGCCCGAGCCCCACCCATTCAAGCAGCTCTTTTGCATATTTGCGATCCAGCTTCCCCGACAACATCATCGGCACTTCTACATTTTCCAGCGCGGTCAAATACGGAAGCAGGTTGCGGGCATTGTTCTGCCAGATGAACCCGACCGTATCGCGCTTGTACTCGACTAACTGCTCTTCGGTAATCTTGAGCAGATCCCACTTCCCTACCCGGACTGCCCCGGCGGACGGACGATCCAATCCGCCGAGGATGTTGAGCAAGGTTGATTTCCCGCTCCCGCTGTTCCCAATGATGGCCATCAGCTCGCCTTGCTTCACCGATAAGTTCAAGCCTTGCAGGGCCACTACTTCAATATCTTCGGTCTTATAAATTTTAACGAGGCCTTCACAATGTATCACGGATTAACGCTCCTCTCCCATCTTCACGGCTTGATGGACGCGCAGGCGGCGAATATGCATCAACAAAAGTGTCGCCCCGGTCACTATCATGACACCGACCACGATATACAGCTGGAGGGTATCCTTCGCCTCAAAGACGATGCGGAACGGCGGAACTTGCTTCTTCGCGCCTTCCGCAGATTGCAGGAACGGCAGGAACAAGCGGCTAGCCAGCTTCCCTAATACGATACCGAGCACAATCGACAGTCCGGCCGTGAACAATTGCTCCAACAGCAGCATCCCTGTAAGCTGCTTGCGTGATAGTCCCATCGCGCGCAGTATGCCGAATTGAACGACACGCCTTGACAGGTTGAAGAACCAGTACAACAAGTAGCCGATTAAAGAAATGGCTACAGAGACCAAGAATCCCATACTGAGTATGCCGAACACTCCGCCGCGCGTCGGATGCTTGCTCTGTGTCGCGAGCTCGCTGCGCACGTCCTGATAGTCATAGATCTCGATGCCTTCCTTCTGCAGTCCGGTCACGACCGGCGTCAGCGGCGCTTTATCCTGCATCTTGATCCAGACTTCATACGGGAAGATCGGAACCTGATCATAAATATAGTCCATATTCGCAATAAAGAACGGCGCCTCGTCCGGGTACAGACTCGGCCAGTACGGCAGGATCGCCACGATGACGAATTCGACCATCTGCTCCCGTATCGAAGCGGAGATGACATCCCCTTGCTTCAGTTGATATTTCTTCGCGACATTGGTCGGTATGATGACGCCTGATTCGTAATACTTGCCGAGAGCATCCAAGTACCGGTAAGGATGCGCCGGAAAGAGATCGTTGCGGAACCAAGCGACCTTAGAGAAGTCGACATTATCAATCCCCATAATCGTGCCCGAGCCGATAGAACGTCCGGACACGATCATATTGCCTTTCTCCTTCAATACACGCGTGGCAGTTTCGACGCCAGGCATCCGTTTGAATGGCTCGAACGGCGGTTCGTTATAAATATCGCGGCCTGGCTTCGGCCGTTGATTGCCGCCTCCCGGACCCGGTCCCGGCTTGCCGCCACCGCCGTTATTATTGTTGTTATTATTGTTGTTAGCGCTGCGGTCCACTTCCTGCGTGCTGTCCCATACGGCTTTAATGATGACATCAGCGCCGTGTTTGTATAACGTCCGTTCGGTTGAATTCGTGTCAATCGTACGCGCTGCCGAAGCGTTATATACGCCTAGGCCGAGCGTCAGTATGAGCAAAATCATAAGCGGATAGTACGATTTGGCAGAACGTGACAACTGCGTCAAGGTCAAATACAGCGGCACTGGAAGCAGCTTCCCGCCAATCCATTGGACAAGCCGCAAAATGAGCGGGAACAGCCGCAAGAAGAACAGGCCGGCTGCAAATATCGCAAGCGCCGGAACGAAGAATAGAAACGGCTGCACTTGCAGTTGATCGGAACTCATCCCCGTCTTGAAAGACAGCAGCTGCTGTTGATTCAACATGTAATAGCCATATCCCGCGATTGCAAGCAGCAGCACGTCAAGGAACCAGCGCTGCCATACAGGACGGCGATCCGAACGGGCCATCTTCTGCTTCAAATTAACGATGGATGAGCGCGCGAATATAATGGCCGGAATGACGCTTGCCATCAACGCGATGACGACTGCTACCACTCCGAACAAGACAGCGTCGGTCGTGAAGCCGACCGGAATCGATTTCCGGTTGACGAACTCCAAGAACCCGTTCGCTGAGCCGATCGATTTGGCCATAAACCAACCGAATAACGGCCCTATGGCTAAAGCGACCGCTCCAAGAAGCAATCCTTCCAGCAAGTACAACCTTATAATCTGCCGTGTGCTGGCGCCGCGGCTGCGCAGAACGGCAATATCGCTTTGCTGCTTCTCCAACGCTTGGCTCGCATTCATCGCAATATAATAGAATACCATCGCAATCATCGGCGCGGCCAACGTCAACAGCATCATTTGCAGTTGTATGCTTTGACTGCGGAACTCATTCAACACTTTTGCAAAAGACAGCTCCAACTGGGTTCCCTTCAGCTTCTGATACAGCTCGATGCCGAGACGATCCAGCGTGCGCTCAAGCGGATTCAATTGACTCGTCTGAATCTGGCGCAAATCAAAGGCGTAATACCAGCTCGACAGCTGCAGCGGAGCACCCTTCTGTTCCAACAGCACTTGATTGAACGTATTTGGAGTGACATAGAGAGAGTTCATCATGCCTTCCAATCCTTGATGCCAATAAGCGCTTGTCAGTTCTTTCGGCTGGAACGTGCCGACGATCTTCAATGTGAGCGTCTGACGGACTTCCCCGCGTACCGAGTATTCCAGTTCATCGCCGATGTGAAGGTCGTTACGGTACATCGCTTCCTCGAGCATAACGACCTGCAGCACACCGTTCGCCTCTCCATCCTCATACGGCTTGCCGAGCGACCATTCGACTTGTTCATCCAAGCCGGTCAACGAACTGAGCGTCATCGTGCGGACGCGGCTTGCATCCACCTTCGTCGGATCGACCGGGGACACCTCTGTCGCTTTCAAGCTGCGGGTATTGACGAATACCTCTGTCGGGAACCCGATCTCGGCCGTCACATCATCTCGAATGTAACGATCCACTTCCTTGAGCGCATTCAGGTCGGTCTTCCCTCCGCCTGAAGCTTGATAACGCATGAGCAAGGAACCTGCTGGCAAGCCTCCGCCGTTCTCCTGCAGCGTTTTCGTGACAACACGCTTCAACGCTCCGTCCGAGTACATCGGAATGCTGACCGTAAAAGACACGGCAACGATAAGACCCACTAGCGTGCTGAGCGTAAGCCAGCGGGTATTCCACATTTTGCGGAACAGAAAACGCATCATAGGCATGCCCATTATCTACCCACTACTTTCTGTCCCGGCTCAAGCCCGGATTTAATCTCGACCTCTGTCGGTTTTTGCGCTCCCACCTCGACATCGACTTCCCGTTTGCCTTTCTCGTCAACGACCTGCACGTAAGTGCGCGAACCGATCGTACGCAGGGCAGCCAGCGGAATGACGGTGACGTCTTTTCTTCGTTCGACAATGACCGTAATGCTGAGCGGCGTTCCGCGCATGATGCTAGCCGGCAGCTTATCCAGCAGTTCGACGGTCAAATATTTGTCCAGCCGATCTTGATCCGGTTCATTGCCTTGCCTGCCATTATTGTTGTTGTCATTTGTCGGCATCGGGAGAGCCTTTACTTTTCCCTTCAATAAATTATCAACTGTATTGACGCTGACCTCTACTTCCATGCCTGGCGCTACTTTCTTCAGGTCGTCTTTCGACATCTGTGCCGCTACCGTTAGTAGAGACGTATTCGCAATCGTTGCTACTGGGTCATATTTCTTCGATGTCGCCCCCTTCTTCACGTTAAGGGACACAATGACTCCTGCAAACGGAGATGTAACCGTGCCTTTTGCAATATCGGTCTCCAAATCGGCAATCGCTTGGCGTTTCTCTTCATACAAAATTTGCGCCTCTTCGAATTGAACCGGATCCATTTCATCCTTTTGGCGGAGCGTGCCCTTCAGTTCGACTTCATCCTTACGCAGCGCTAACCGCTTCTGGCGCAAATCTTTCTGCATATCATCCACATCGAGCACAGCGATTGTTTGACCGGCTTTCACCGTATCGCCGTTCTTGACAAGAACGTCCTTGATCGGCTTGTTGTCCAAAGTAAAGAATACGGTCTCTTCCTGTTCGGACATAATCTTGCCTGATCCGCTAGCTGACGAAACCCAAGCTTTCTTAGTGACCTCATACTCTGGCTTCTTCGAAATCGTTGGCTCTGTAATGCTCGGGAGCACTTCCTCTTCTGCCTCGTCCGGCAGCAGCGAGCATGCTGAGGTGAGCAGCAGCGTGCCGCACATGAACGCCAGCATTGCGCGGCGCCAGTTCCGTTTCTGTAATACTCCTGTGTCAGGAGATGAATTTTCCGTCGACCATTTCATAAACATGATCAGCAACCTCCAAAATTGTAGGATCGTGGGTTGTCATGCAAATTGCAATGTTTTCAGTGTGTAAAATTTGTCGGAATACCCCCATGACCTGAGCACCCATCTGTGAGTCTAGTTCCGCCGTCGGCTCATCGGCCAACAGCAATAACGGCTTATGAGCAATAGCCTTCGCGATCGCAACACGCTGTTGTTCCCCTCCGGACATCTCGTACGGACGGTGTTTCATCCGTTTGCCGAGACCGACCAGTTCCAAGCAATGCTGAACGCGCGCTTTCCATAAATGGCGGGGAATGTTGGCCATGCGGAGCGATAGCTCTACATTTTCGTATGCAGATAAGAGCGGCATTAAGGCAAAAGCCTGAAAAATAAAGCCGATGTCGTTGCGCCGGGTAACGGTGCGCTTGTTGTCGCTCCAAGACGATAATGAATCTCCCCGGAAGAAAATTTCGCCTTTTGTAGGCAGATCAAGTCCGCCCAGCATGTTCAAGAGCGTCGTCTTCCCTGAACCTGAGCGGCCTTTTAACATAACCAATTGACCCGGACGAACTACCATGTCGATTCCCTTTAGCACATGCACCTTCTCGCTTCCGGCTTGAAAGGTTCGTTCCACGCCGCGAACGTCCAGTAGAAGCTCATCTGTCACGACAGGAACTGCGCGTGCGGGCCAAGCTGCAGATTGTCCATCTTCTTCTATGTATTCCGCCTCGTCTTGCGCATCTTTCTTCTTCTTCTGCTCGTTCGCCGCGAGAACCGGGGTCGTCTCACCAGGATCTGTTTGTTTCCGTTTGCGAAGCCACTTCATTGTCGTTTCCTTGCCCCTTTCTCTCGGACATGACGTCAAACTCTCCTAAAGTATAAACGATTGAATGGGGTGAAAAGTTACAAAGTTTGTAACGCTTTTTCCATATTTACAACAATAAATTTACCAATTTTCAGAAATCGAGCTTGTTACACAATGTAAATAAATTCGACAGATGTCCGATATCGCAGTGTCTCTAAACTCGGCCCGAGAGCAGATTTTCTATACGGGACAGCCTTTATCGGGGCCCTTCTAAAATGAGCGGCCGCGTGATGAGGTTGGTTCGATCGGAATAAGGAATGCATATTATGCTTTTTTCGACAGAAAGCTTAAATTTCCCTTAATAGCGACAAAAAGACCTGATTGCGCAGTGCGATCAGGTCTTTACATGGCGACAAGCTAGTTATTCCAGCTGGCAGGATCATGGCGCCAAGCCTTCAAGATATCCAAATCGGAGGCTTGGATGACGCCCAACTCAAGCGCCGTGTCGATCAGCGCCGAATAATTGGACAAGGTGCGCAGCGGAATGCCTGCTTCGGCAAAAGCCGACACGGCTTTGTCCAACTGATAGCTAAAGATGGCAAAGACTGCGAGCGGTTCGGCCCCGGCTTCCCTGACCGCAAGCGCAGCCTTCAGCGAGCTCCCGCCCGTTGAAATCAAGTCTTCGATGACGACAACTTTTTGTCCGGGACGGATAATGCCTTCAATTTGATTTTGCTTCCCGTGCCCCTTCGCTTTGTCCCGAATGTACGCCATTGGCAGTCCAAGCTTGTCTGCCACCCATGCAGCATGCGGTATACCGGCCGTAGCCGTCCCAGCAATGATCTCCGCATCCGGCGCGTATTCCTTAACCAAGGCTGCGAAGCCTTCCGCAATCGCAGCGCGAATGTCCGGATAGGACATCGTCAAGCGGTTGTCGCAATATATCGGCGATTTGATGCCGGAAGTCCAAGTGAACGGATCTTGCGGACGCAGCGCCACCGCTTGAATGTTCAATAAATGGCTTGCAATCGTTCGTTCCATGTTTGTCGTTGTCATAAGTTCACCAGCTCCTTTAAGATTGATTCCAATGCTGCACGCGGGTGCGGTGCCGCCGTAATGGGACGCCCGACGACAATGTAATCCGTGCCGCGGGCAAATGCTTCACGCGGTGTCATGACACGGGATTGGTCGCCCTTCTCACTGCCTGCGGGCCGGATTCCCGGCGTAACTGTCTTGAAGTCGGCGCCGCAAGCCGCTTTAATGCGCGTCACTTCCTGTGGTGAAGCGACTACTCCGTCAAGCCCCGCTTCCCGCGTCAGCTTGGCATAGCGCACGACAGCTTCCTCTACTGACCCAGGGATGCCGATGTCATCGTTCATCACCTGCTGATTCGTACTCGTCAGCTGGGTAACGGCGATGACGACGGGACGCTGAAGCGATGCATCTTCCGCCAATGCAGCTTGTACGCCATCCATTGCTGCTCTCATCATGCTCGCACCACCGGCAGCATGGACGTTGAACATGTCGACGCCAAGCTTCGTCACGCTGTTCGCTCCGCCTGTGACTGTGTTCGGAATATCGTGCATTTTGACGTCGAGGAACACTTTATATCCGTATTCCTTCAATTCACGGACGAATGCCGGACCAGCCGCGTAAAAAAGCTGCATTCCCACTTTCATGTAGCATGGAATGCCTTCGAGCTGCTTAATTAGCTGTCGAGCCGCATCCGCATGCGGATAGTCGAGTGCTACCATTATACGGTCGGCTGCGTCAGCAGCATTTATAGGTTGATTCATCGTAGATATCACTCTGCCTTCCCATTGTTACCTATATAAGAGGTTGTTCAAAAAGTTCGCTTTTGATCACGAAGTCACTCAGGAAGTAACTCGGCATCGAATCTTGCATTCACTCTCGAATTCCTGCAGCCTTCTCAGTGCTGAAAACCGACCTTTTTGAACACGCACTATAAAGGGTTTTTCAAGAAATCCCTCTTTTGAACACGCACTTAAGAGAAGCTGTTCGATGTGACGGATGAGATGCATATTCACAATCCGAGGAGGCCTTCCGGCCTCCCCGTTCAACCTCTATGCAATTGTGCACTCTTCTCTAGCTCCGCTTAACTATGGTTATGGAAAGCTGGCATCGGGCGGGAGGAGAAATTAATCTGCTCCAGCATGCCGAGGAGCGCGCGCACGGTATCGAGTGAGGTCATGCAGACGACGCCGTTCTCTACCGCTTCGCGGCGGATGCGGAAGCCGTCGCGTTCCGGTGTCTTGCCCTTCGTGAGCGTATTGACGACAAAGTGAGCTTCGCCGTTGCGAATCAGGTCTAATATATTCGGCGAACCTTCGGTCAGCTTTTTCACCCGCATGACGATAAGGCCTGCGTCTTCAAGCGCCGTTGCCGTACCGCCCGTCGCAATGATTTTGTATCCCAAGCTGACGAAGCCGCGCATAAGCTCAACCGCTTCTTCCTTGTCCTTATCCGCTACTGTACAAATAATGGCGCCCGTTGCCGGAATCTTCATGCCAGACCCGATCAGGCCTTTGTACAAAGCCTTCGCATATTGAACGTCACGGCCCATGACTTCGCCGGTCGACTTCATTTCCGGTCCGAGCGTCGGCTCGACACGGCGCAGCTTCGCGAAGGAGAATACCGGCACTTTTACCGACACATGGTCATCTTCCGGCCACAGGCCTTCTTGATAACCCAGCTCAGACAGCTTAGCTCCCATAATAAGCTTCGTTGCCACGTTCGCCATCGGAATGTTCGTTACTTTGCTCAAGAATGGCACTGTACGGGACGAACGCGGGTTCACTTCAATAACGTACACTTGCTCTTTATAGATGACGAATTGGATGTTAATCAGCCCGACCGTTTTCAATTCTTTCGCAATCCGAATTGTAATATCGACGACCTGCTGCTTCAATTCAGCTGATAGGTGCTGTGGCGGATAGACCGCAATCGAGTCGCCGGAGTGAACACCAGCGCGTTCCACGTGCTCCATAATGCCTGGGATAAGCACGGTTTCGCCGTCGCAAATTGCATCGACTTCCACTTCTTTTCCTAGCATGTAGCGGTCGATTAGAACCGGATGATCCGGATTTATTTTCACTGCTTGCTCCATATAATTCAAGAGTTCGTTATCCGAGTAGACGATTTCCATAGCGCGTCCGCCGAGAACGTAGGATGGGCGAACGAGCACTGGATAACCAAGGCCCTGCGCCGTTCCTACCGCTTGGTCAACTGAAGTCACCGTGCTGCCCTTCGGTTGCGCGATGTGCAGGCGAGACAGCAGCGCTTCGAACTTCTTGCGGTCTTCCGCCTCATCGATGCTTTCCAGACTGGAGCCCAGAATGCGCACACCCTCTTTGGCAAGCGGCGCCGCCAAGTTAATTGCCGTCTGTCCACCGAATTGAACGATGACGCCAATCGGCTTCTCCTGCTCGATGACATTCATGACGTCTTCGAAGAAGAGCGGTTCGAAGTACAAGCGGTCGGATGTGTTGAAGTCGGTCGATACCGTTTCCGGGTTGTTGTTAATGATGACCGCTTCGTAACCAGCGTCTTGAATCGCCCATACCGCATGTACGGTCGAGTAGTCGAATTCGATACCTTGACCGATTCGGATTGGGCCGGAACCAAGCACGATAACTTTTTCTTTAGTGGATTCAATCACTTCATTTTCGGTCTCGTAGGTCGAATAGTAGTATGGCGTCGTCGCTTCGAATTCCGCCGCACATGTATCAACCATTTTATATACCGGCTCAAAGCCTTGCTGCTTGCGGAATTGGCGTACTTCTTCTTCCTTCGTGTACGCCCCGCCCGGATGCGCTTCACTGCGCAGCTCTGCAATGGCGCGGTCGGTGAAGCCCATGCGCTTCGCTTCATAGAGCGTCTCTGTCGACAGCGTCTCGTCAGCGCGGATAGCGTCTTCGAATTTGACCATAACCTCAATCTTGTCGAGGAACCACCAATCGATCTTCGTCAAGTCCTGCAGCTGCTGCAGTGAATAGCCGCGGCGGTACGCTTCGGCGAGCAAGAACAAGCGCTCGTCATCCGGCGCCTTCAAGCGCGCTTGCAGGGTTGCTTCGTCAAGCTGTTCCGTATCTTTCAAGTACAGGCGGTGCGTACCGATTTCGAGCGAACGAATCGCTTTGTGCATCGACTCTTCGAACGTGCGGCCGATAGCCATCACTTCGCCCGTCGCTTTCATTTGCGTGCCGAGCTTACGGTTCGCTTGCATAAATTTATCGAACGGCCAACGTGGAATCTTCGATACGATGTAGTCGAGCGTCGGCTCAAAGCAGGCATACGTTTGTCCCGTTACCGGGTTCACAAGTTCGTCCAGTGTATAACCAATCGCAATTTTGGCCGCCATCTTCGCAATTGGATAGCCTGTCGCTTTCGATGCGAGGGCCGATGACCGGCTCACACGCGGATTCACTTCGATGACATAGTATTGATAGCTGAACGGGTCGAGCGCGAACTGTACGTTACATCCGCCTTCAATATTCAAGGCGCGAATAATTTTGAGCGACGCGGAGCGCAGCATTTGGTACTCGCGGTCAGACAGCGTTTGGCTTGGAGCGACGACAATACTGTCACCCGTATGAACGCCGACCGGGTCAAAATTCTCCATGTTGCATACGACAATACAGTTGTCATTTGCATCGCGCATCACTTCGTATTCCACTTCTTTCATACCAGCAATGCTCTTCTCAATCAAGCATTGTCCAATCGGGCTGTAGCGAATACCGGATGCTACCGTCTCGAGCAGTTCCTCTTCATTGTCGCAAATACCGCCGCCAGTACCGCCAAGCGTATAAGCCGGACGGACAATAATCGGATAGCCAATCTCATTCGCGAAATCAACGGCCTCCTGCACCGAGTTCACAATCGTGCTCTGCGGTACCGGCTGCTCCAGCTCACGCATAAGCTCACGGAACAAGTCGCGGTCTTCCGCACGTTCAATCGCATCAAGCTGCGTTCCGAGCAAGCGCACATTTTCCTGCTCCAGCACACCAGCGCGTGCTAATTCGACCGCCATGTTCAAGCCTGTCTGACCGCCTAGTGTCGGCAACAAGCCATCTGGACGCTCTTGACGTATAATTTGCGTGACGAATTCGAGCGTAATCGGTTCGATGTACACCTTATCCGCCATGTTCGTATCTGTCATAATCGTAGCCGGGTTGCTGTTAATGAGAACAACTTCCATGCCTTCTTCTTTCAATGCTTGGCAGGCTTGCGTTCCCGCATAGTCGAATTCCGCTGCCTGACCGATGACAATCGGACCCGAACCGATAACAAGAATTTTCTTGAGGTCTTTATTTTTAGGCATATTATAGTTCCCCTTTCAGCTGTGCTACGAGCTCCGCTTGGCGCGAAACTTGTGGTTGGTTATGTTTGTGCTCACGAATCATTTCTATAAAATCATCGAACAAATAGCTGCTGTCATACGGCCCCGGAGCAGCCTCCGGATGGTATTGCACCGAAAACGCAGGCATGTTCGCATGCTTCAAGCCTTCGATTGTCTTGTCGTTGTTATTGATGTGCGTCACGACCAAGTCGGTACCTTGAACCGACTCTTCTACTACCGTGTAGCCATGGTTCTGAGATGTAATATAGCAACGGTTCGTCGCCAATTCTTTAACCGGGTGGTTGCCGCCGCGATGACCGAACTTCAGCTTGCCCGTATCCGCGCCGCAAGCGAGCGCGAAGAGCTGATGGCCCAAACAGATGCCGAAGATAGGAATCTCTCCGAGCAGCTCCTGAATCATGTTCACAGCGTGAGGCACATCCTTCGGGTCCCCAGGCCCGTTCGACAATTGGATGCCGTCTGGACGGAGGCGGCGAATTTCTTCTGCCGTCGTATCGTGTGGCACGACGACGACATCGCAGCCGCGCTTCGTTAATTCGCGCAAAATACCGCTCTTCGCTCCGAAGTCAACCAGCACAATCCGTTCTTTATCGCCAGGACTGGAGAACAATTGCTTCGTCGAGGTGCGAGCCACTTGGTCACGCATTAATTCAGTGACGCCAAGCATTTCCTTCAGCTCATCTACCGGCTGGCAGCCTGTGGTCAGAATCCCCTTCATCGTTCCGAAGTGGCGCAGCTTGCGCGTCAGCATGCGTGTGTCAATACCGCTAATGCCGACGATGCCGTACTCTTTCAGCAGGCGGTCCACCGTATATTCCGCACGCCAATTGCTAGGCGTAACTTCGTGACGGCGCACGACAAAGCCATGCACGTAAGGGCGAATCGCCTCGAAGTCATCACGCGTAATGCCGTAATTCCCGATAAGCGGGTATGTCATAGTCACGATTTGTCCGCAGTAAGACGGGTCGGACAGCACCTCTTGATAACCTGTAATCCCAGTATTGAATACGACCTCTCCGGCAGATTCACCATCCGCCCCGAACGCAGCGCCTGTAAATAGGGTACCGTCTTCCAACAACAATCTTGCTTGCATGTTCGTCACTCCTCGCTCTCTCTGTCTCTTGTCCTTACAGGACGATTCTATCAGCTATCCGAAATCATCTATGTTTGTTTCCGTTCTATCGGTTATTTGCTCCAGACAACCCGTCCATCTACCAGCGTCATCACCGGCCAGCCTTTCAGCTTCCAGCCGGTAAACGGCGTGTTGCGGCCCTTCGTTAAAAAGGTGCTCGGGTCCACTTCATATTCGGTCTCCAAGTCTATGACTGTTAAGTCTGCCGGCGCGCCTTCCTCCAAGCGGCCTGTCGGTAAACCGAAGACTTTGGCTGGATCGGCCGTCATCCGTTTCACCAGCAAGTCTAGCGGCCACTTGCCCGTGGCGACGAATTTCGTGTACAGCAGCGGGAACGCCGTTTCCAATCCGACGATGCCGAATGGAGCCAAGTCCATTCCTTTTGCCTTCTCTTCTTCACTATGCGGCGCATGGTCGGTTACGAGTATATCGATTGTTCCGTCTTCGAGCGCTTCGATGCATGCTGCAACGTCTCGCGGGGTACGAAGCGGCGGATTCATCTTCCAATTTGCATCCATCCCCGGAATATCTTCATCAGACAGCAGCAGGTGATGCGGGCATACCTCGGCAGTTACCCGAATGCCGAACTGCTTCGCTTGACGGATAAGGCGAATCGACTGCTCCGTACTGACGTGACACACATGGTAGTGCACGCCTGTCGCTTCTGAGAGCAAAATATCGCGACCGACATGAATCGCTTCCGATTCGTTCGGAATTCCCTTCAGTCCGTGCTTGCGGGCGAACTCACCGTCTGTCACCGCAGCTCCTGTGACTAGCGAATCATCTTCGCAGTGTGCAATGACCGGCATGTCGAGCTCTTTGGCCCATTTCATCGCGTCCTTCATCATCTGAGCGTTTTGCACGCCGACACCATCATCCGTGAACCCAATTACGCCAGCTTGCTTCAGAGCTACGAAATCCGTCAGCTCACGTCCGAGCTCGTTCTTCGTAATGGAACCGTAAGGCAGTACCTTTACTGTGCCTTCCTGTTCCGCCTTTTCCAATATAAGCTGCACCGTTTCCGGAGTATCGATGACCGGACGCGTATTCGGCATACAGGCGATTGTGGTGAATCCACCCTTCGCTGCCGAGCGTGTTCCTGTCGCTATCGTTTCTTTATGTTCAAACCCAGGCTCACGCAGATGAACGTGCATGTCGATAAAACCAGGCGATACGAACTTTCCAGCAGCATCTTGAACTTCGGCATGTGCAGGAATTGGCTCCTCTGTATCCGTCAACCTGCGGATGACCCCGTCCTCAATCCAAATGTGTGCGGATTTCAACTTTCCTTCATTAGTAAGCACCGTTGCGTTTGTAATAACTAGCATCGATTATTGTCCCCTCTCATCATGCATGCTGTTCCGTTCTCTATCGGATATTGACTTCCCTCTACATGAAGAAGTTTGGTTGTTCAGAACTCTCACTATAATTAAGTCATGGCCCGTTCTAGAACCGCCATTCGTATAGGCACACCATTTGCCATTTGGTCGAAAATGCGCGACTGTTCACATTCGACGACACTGTCGTCAATTTCGACGTTGCGGTTAACCGGGGCAGGATGCATGATAATGGCATGGGATTTCATCTGTGCAACGCGTTCAAGTGTTAGCCCGTAACCGGACCGGTATTGCTCCGCCGAGCTCAACATATTCGATTCGTGACGTTCCAATTGAACTCGCAGCATCATGACGACATCGGCTTGCAGCGCCTCATTCATGGTGACATATGGCACATCCAAATCATGTGTGCGCATATTGTCTGGAGCGCAGAAGCTGACCTGTGCCCCGAACTTGCGCAACGCCCATAGATTGGAGCGTGCAACACGACTGTGCTCGACGTCTCCGACTATCGCTACGTTAAGGCCGCTCAACTGTCCGAAATGCTTTCTTATTGTATATATATCGAGCAGAGCCTGAGTCGGATGCTCGTTGATACCGTCCCCTGCATTAACTAGCGGCATTTTGACGCGCTCCGCAATTTGTTCCAAGAGACCTACCGGCTTTAGGCGAATCACTCCTGCATCCATCCCCATTGATTCCAACGTGCGAACCGTGTCATAGATGGATTCGCCTTTCTCTACGCTGGAAGCCGCAGCCGTGAAGTTAATCACTTCTGCACCAAGCCGCTTCTCGGCCACTTCGAACGAACAGCGGGTGCGGGTGCTGTTCTCGAAGAACATATTTGCAACAAATTTATGTCGGAGAACATCGTTCACCTTAATGGGCTGCTGCTCCCAGTAAGCGGCGCGATCCAGAATCGATTCAATCTCTTGCTTGCTAAGATCCTTGAGTCCGAGCAAGCTGCGTTCCTTCACCGTACGGTCCATTTGTACCATTGTCATTGCTGCTACCCCCTGTGGTGTACGATTTTCACTTCATCGATACCATCGATTTCTGCAAGTGCCACTTCAATTTCTTCTATTCGCGAGGTCGGTACGTTCTTGCCGACGTAGTCCGGCCGTATCGGCAGTTCACGATGTCCTCGGTCTGCCAGTACCGCCAGCTGTATCATTTGCGGCCGGCCTTGGTCCATCAGGGCATCCATCGCCGCTCGAATCGTGCGGCCGGTATACAGCACGTCATCGCATAAAATCACTTTTGTATCTTGTATCGGGAAAGGTTCGCTTATGGCTGCCATTTCCCGCTCTTCTTTTTTCTTGTCATCCCGATACTGCGTAATGTCCAGTTCGACGACCTGGATGCTCGTATTCTCGATGAGCTGTATTCGTTCCGCGATTCGCCGTGCAATGTATATGCCCCTTGTTCGAATTCCGACCAGCACACAATTCTCAATCCCTTTGTTGCGTTCCAGAATTTCGTGGGCAATTCGGGTAAGCGCTCGCCGAATCCCCGCTTCATCCATAATAATGTTGAAGTCTGCCGTACTACTCATTTGGGTGATTACTCCTTCCGTTATAAGTCCCATATTGCAAAGGCCGTTTTCTTATGTGCAACCTCAAGATTCGATGGCGAATGACTTTTTGAAATGCTTCGTGATCAAAAGTGGACTTTTTGAACAACCTCTTTAAGTGTTTGCGGTTAATCGCACAAAAAAACTCCTTGCCCGCAGGCAAGGAGTTGTATGCTTCATAAGTGAGCATGAAAGGACACGGCGTGACTAGGGCGTGAGAAGACCTTCCGCAGCTTCAATCACTTCCCACTCTCTGGTAGTTAGTGATTGCACTTGAAGACCTTCACCCTTCACGAGTCCTTTCTCGCAATGAGCGTTACCTTGCCAGCCTCTCGGGACTGATTTAAAGGTTCAATATTCATTTAACAGGATTATCCCACTTCCCCTGCATCCTGTCAAGCAGAGTGAATTAGAAAATATATTCCTCATCTGTCAGCCTACGCTTCAACTCCGCAATGACACGGCGTTCATCCGTTTCACCATCGGCTTGGAACGTAACCGAGAACCGAATAAAGCAGCCCGCATCATCCCAAGGAACCGTGGAAATCAACTTCTCCCGGATCAGATATTGGGAAAAATCTTCTGCCGTTGCAAACTGGGGTCCGTTCTGTATCGCTTTTGGCGCCTCCACATATAGGAAGAAAGATCCTTTCGGCTTCTCAGCACGGAATCCCGCCTCATTCAAAGCCGATACGAGCAGGTCGTGACGGCGTGAATATTTGTTCGTAATCTTTTCTGTAATTTCCGGATGCGAAAGCCCATATGCCGCTGCCTTCTGAATGGCGATAAACTGTCCCGAATCGTTGTTGTCCTTCACATCGCCAAATGCTTTGACGATAAGCGGGTTACCCGCAATAAAGCCAATGCGCCAGCCCGTCATATTATAGGACTTCGACAGGGAGTGAAGCTCAACGCCCACATCTTTTGCACCAGGTACGCTCAGGAAACTGAATGGCTTGGCCCCATCGAACGTCAATGCGGCATAGGGTGCATCGTGAACGATAATGACTTCATGACGCTTCGCCCACGCGATCGCTTTCTCGAAAAATTCGATCGTGGCCGCCGCACCTGTCGGATTGTTCGGATAGTTCAAATAAAGCAGCTTGGCTCGGCGGCAGATGTCCTGCGGAATCCGATCCAAATCGGGCAGAAATTGCTGTTCCTTCGTCAACGGAATGTTATATACTTCTCCACCCAAATACTTCGTATGCGTGCCCATCACTGGATATCCCGGAACCGTCATAATGGTTACGTCTCCCGGATTGATGAAGCAGGACGGAAGCATAGCCAGCGCTGGCTTCGTGCCGATGGAATGAAGTACTTCCGTCTCGGGATCAATGTCCTGCACCCCGAACACAGTGCGCAAATATTCAACCGCCGCCATTTTAAATTCAGGAATTCCATTATCGGCATAGCCGCGGTTCTCCGGCTTTCCTGCTTCTTCAGCCAGCATCGCCACAATGCCAGCATCGGCCATCTCGTCCGGTTCGCCTACTCCCATATCAATCAATTCAATTTCGGGATACGCTTGTTTAGCGGCTGCTTTCGCACGTTTTATTTTTTCGAATTTGTAAATGTTCGTGTCTTTGCCGTAATTTGCTCCACCAATGCGCTCTGCAAAGGTGTGTTGAATGTATGTGTTCTGATAACGCTGTATTGTCATCGTCATTGCAGCTCCTTCTCTCAATGATTCGATCATCCTTGTTGCTATAACTATGCTGGAATTCGTCATTGAAAGGAATGGAGCATTCATTTAACAATTTGCATTAATTACACGACTACTAAACACACAATTCCGATATATAACGAATGGAGATGAGGGTTGTTTGCATGATTTTACCTATCTATTTCGAATCGATTGCAGCAGCATTTCCATATCCTCAGGCAGAGGAGCTGTAAATTCAAGCGTCTCACCGGAAGTCGGATGAACGAATCCGAGCGTGGCCGCATGCAATGCCTGGCCATCCATCGACAATCCCCGCGTACCGCGGCTGTACATCGGATCACCTACGAGCGGATGACCGATAAACTTCATATGGACGCGTATTTGATGCGTTCGTCCCGTCTCGAGCTGCAGCTCAACAAACGTCGCATCCCCGAATCTCTCCAGCACTTTAAAGTGCGTCACCGCATGCTTGCTGTTGCGTTCCGTGACCGTGTACATTTTGCGATCATAGGAATCACGTCCGATTGGCGCGTCGACTGTGCCTTGATCATGCGGAACGTTGCCATGCACCAATGCCATATATTTGCGCGTGACCGAATGCTCTTTCAATTGAGCCGCAAGATGAACATGCGCACGGTCATTCTTCGCCGCCATCAATAATCCTGAAGTGTCTTTATCGATCCGATGCACGATGCCCGGCCGCAGTTCTCCGTTAATGCCCGACAAGTCTTTGCAGTGGAACATGAGCGCATTGACTACCGTGCCGGAAGTATGTCCCGGCGCCGGATGCACAACCATGCCGCGCGGTTTGTTAATGACGATGACATCGGCATCCTCATAATAAATATCAAGTGGAATCGGTTCCGAGATAATATCGACGGGAGCCGGGTCCGGCATCTTCAGCTCGATCGTATCGCCTTCAACTACTTTATAATTTGGCTTTACCGCCTGTCCATTCACTTGAATCGCATGATCACGAATCCACAACTGCACTTGGGAACGCGATACTTCTTCCTCTATGGAGTCGGTAATATATTTATCGATCCGTTCTTTAGCATGCTCAGCTTCCACTGTCCATATGAAAACCTCCCGATCCTCATTGTCGGCGTGACCAGCATCATGTTGTATATTACTCATTGCATTTATCCTTCCATATGTTGTTGCTGAAAAAGGCATTTCGAACACGCATCTTATGTGTCTGCTCTATCGATTGTTGGTCGTGGGATCATCTTGTCCGTGTGCCTTTTCTAGCTCCTTCTCATGCTTTACCGTTAGTAAAGCATCAAGCAGAACGAAGCCAACTCCGACACAAATCCCCGTATCCGCAATATTAAAGATGGGGAAGGTGTAGGAACCGAAGTTGAACTGCAGAAAATCGACAACCTCTCCCGTCAGAAGGCGGTCAAGGAAATTTCCAACGGCTCCCCCTAAGATGAGACTTAGTCCCAGCGGTAAAATGACGCCCTTTTGATGTTTAATCTTCTGCATGTACCAAATAATCCCTGCCACAACGATTATCGTCACGATAACAAAAAACCAGCGCTTATTTTCCAGAATGCTGAACGCGGCGCCTGTGTTGCGATGCGACGTAATGAGAAAGAAATTTCCGATAACCGAAATTTGTTCATATAATTCTAGCTTTGTAGCAATTATCCACTTTGTGCCCTGATCAATCAAAAAAACGATTAGAGCAATGATATAGTACCACACGGCCCTACTGTCACCTCATTTTCGTATGTATTTCTTTCCTAAGACCAGCCTCGCTCATTGTATCATAGGTTGAAAAATGCCGTCCAATCCAACCCAACCTCTGTGTCATTTACCATGAAGTTTTTTGCCTAAAACGCACATTCTATACGTAAGCGTTACGTCAACCCGAAAGGAGTCTTGCGAACGATGCCTCAACTGACCGCAGACCAATTAGCAAGCTTACGGCAAAGCTTAATCGATACGAAGGCCAACCTTGAGCGGCGCTTGAAGCAGGGAGATCATTATGGCTTGTCCCATTCATTGCGTGAAAATACAGGCGAGCTGTCGACCATCGACAACCATCCCGCCGATGTGGCGACGGAAATGTATGAACGCGGCAAAGATATCGCGCTGAATGAACATCATGAAATATTGCTTGAACGGATTGAGACCGCATTGGGTATGATGACAAAAGGCACGTACGGCATTTGCGTCGTATGCGACGAACATATTCCTTACGAGCGACTTGAAGCAGTACCTTCGACAATGTATTGCGTAGAACATTGCCCAGAGACATTCGTATCGGATCGGCGTCCAGTGGAAGAGCAATTTTTGACTCCTCCCTTTGGCCGTACCAGCCTTGATGAGCTTGATACACAGAACGGCTTCGACGGTGAAGATGCTTGGCAAATCGTTGAAGCATGGGGCACTTCGGATTCACCAGCGATGCATGAAGAACGCAATGCAGACGATTATGACCACCTGATGATCGAAGCATCCGAAGAATTGGACGGCAGCGTCGAAGCGTTCGAAAGCTTCGTTGCCACTGATATTACTGGTCGTCATGTATCAATCGTCCGCAATCGCCAGTACCGTCAGTATATGGAAAGTGGTGAAGGCATCCCTTTACTTGAAGAGGATGAGCACATCGATTTATCCGACCATGCGGAACCGGATTTGCACTAATAGAACTTCGTGTCTAGCTGTCGTTGAACGATACGTACAATATCTGCAATGAAGTCGCCGATGATTGGCAGGTTAAGCGCCCCGAGATATTGCAATATATATACAATGATTGCGGTAAATATCGTGAAGCCGATAGCGATCCCGACACCCCGTGCAGCGCCTCCCATAAGATTGACCCATATTAAGCGGCGAGGATTCAACTGAAGTTCCGTATATTCATAAATACGGGACTTCTCCATTTGCTGCGCCATAAGAACGGTATAGTCATGTATCGTCTTCATCATCTTGCGCTCTTCTTCATCATTGTCCGGAATTGAAGCTGGGAACTCGGTCGTGATGGTCTCTCGTTTTTCTTGCTCCTGTTCCTTCTTATCTTTATTTTTCCTTTGTCTTTGCCTTGACATTGACATGCCTCCTCACTAAGGCCAAACGGTGAGAAAAGAAAACCCTCTATCGAGGCCATTCCAAGATAAGCGACCACGTATAGGTTTTATCACCATAAGGGATGTTTGATTTTGTTTCATAGAACTTAAACTTTCCTTAATGGTAAAAAGAGCGCGACCTGATGCTGGATAAATTCCCTGCAAGGTCAACGCTCTCCTCTCATATTTCTACGCTACAAGCGGTATCCATCTTAGTGTTCCCTTGGAAGTGATGCTCATTCCCGTGCCCACCAATCGATTTAAGAGATTGTTTAAAAAGTCCTCTTTTTAAACGTGTTCTTTAAGCAATATGCACGCGGATTGTCTTCTGTCCCAAATCGATCGTCTCCATCATATCGTCCGTACCAAAGGATAAGGAAGCAACAAGAACATTGTCACGCAGCGTCGATTCGAACGCTTGAATGGCCGCTTTCAATTCGTCATCCACATCCAATACGATATCAACGCGTTTCTCAATTGGCAAATCAAGCTTTTTACGCGTATCTTGAATACCGCGGACGACTTCACGCACCCAGCCTTCTTGTTCGAGCTCTGGCGTGATGTCTGTGTTGAGCGCGACCGTCATTTGATAGCCAGATGCGGATGCGAAGCCCGACTTCGCCTGCTTCTCAATGAGCAGCTCATCACGAGTAATGATTAATGTCTCGCCATCGGCACTAGTGAAGCTCCATTCACCTTGTTCGACGATTTGACGCGTGTCTTCCGCTGTCATTGCTTTCAAGCTGGCTTGCAGCGGCCCGACGTTCTTCCCGTACTTTTTCCCCGCTACTTTCAAGTTCAGCTTCAAGGCGAAATCAACAAAGCCATTGTCGCTTGTCTCAACGCGAATATCTTTCACATTGATTTCGTCCTTAATAACCTCGTCATAGCCAGCCAGATCGAACTGTCGATCCATGGAAATAATGAGCTCAGACAGCGGTTGGCGTGTCTTAATGCTCGTTTCGTTACGGACGTTGCGGGCAAGCTCAACGATTTGACGCGCTGTCTCCATGTCACGCTCAAGCTCCGCATCTACCATAGCTTCATTTGCTTGCGGATATTCGGCTAAATGAACGCTTTGGCATTCGCCGCCCAGATTCGTGTACATATCTTCAGCCACCATCGGAGCGTATGGCGCAATCAGCTTCGCAAGAGTTACCAGCACCGTGCGAAGCGTCTGGTATGCCGACAGTTTGTCTTCCGTCATCTCGCTGCCCCAGAAGCGGTCGCGGGAGCGACGGATGTACCAGTTGCTCAGCTCATCTACGTATCCTTCGATCGCCTTCGCCGGATTTAAGAAATCGTTCGCTTGCAGCCCCTTGATTACCGTTGCCATTAACGTGTGCAAGCGGGACAGAATCCACCGATCCAGCTTGTTAGCGGACGGACGATCCTCATACGCCTTCGGATCATACTGATCGATGGTCGCATACAACGCATAAAAAGCATGTGTATTTACGAGCGTATCGATTACTTTAGACTTCGCCTCGGCTACAATCTGCTTGGAGAATCGCTTCGAGTTCCATGGCGCGCTATCAGATAACAACGCCCAGCGGAAGGCATCGGTGCCATACTCGTTGATGATTTCCCAAGGATCGATAACGTTGCCTTTGGATTTAGACATTTTTTGCCCGTTCTCATCCAAAATATGCCCGGTTGCAATGACCGCTTTATACGGCGCTTTGCCATTGTACAATGTCGAGACAGCCAGCAAGCTGAAGAACCAGCCGCGAGTTTGGTCGATTCCTTCACAAATCATATCTGCTGGATATAGCTCATTGAAGCTCTTCTCGTCGCCGAATGGATAATGATGCTGCGCAAACGGCATCGAGCCGCTGTCGAACCAGACATCAATGACTTCCGAAGTGCGTTCCATCTCGCCGTGATCGCAATGCGGACAGTTGAGCTTCACTTCGTCTACATAAGGCTTATGGAGCTCCAAGTCTGGCGCAATCGGCACAGTCGCACGTTCACGCAAATCTTGGTGGCTGTGCGGCGCATACTCGCCTTTGCAGGAGTTGCACACCCACACGTTAAGCGGCGTTCCCCAATAGCGATTGCGGCTGATGTTCCAATCGACGAGGTCTTCCAAGAAGTTGCCGAAGCGTCCTTCGCGAATATGGGACGGATACCAGTCCACTTTATTGTTATTTTCGATTAATTGATCTTTAACCGCTGTCGTCTTGATGAACCATGATTCGGTCGCATAATAGAGAAGCGGTGTCTTGCAGCGCCAGCAGAATGGATAGCTGTGCTCGTATTTTTCTTTGCTGTACAACGTTCCTCGCTCGGACAACGTCTTCACGATGTCGATATCGCAATCTTTCACGAACCGGCCCGCGAAGTCGCTCACTTCGTCCGTGTAGCGGCCTTGCGTGTCGACAACACTGACGAAGCTAATCCCGTTCTCGCGGCAGCTCTTATAGTCATCTTCCCCGTGAGCAGGAGCCATATGAACGATCCCCGTACCGCTTGAATCTGTTACGAAGCCTGCGGATACGATGAGATGGCCTTTTTCCGGTTTGATGAACGTAAACGGCGCGTCATATGTTTTGCCGATGAATTCGGAACCTTTATGCTCCGACAGAACGGTGTATGATCCATTCATCACGTCCTCGGCCAAGTTCTTCGCAACAATATAGACAGCATCGTCTTGTTGAACGCGCACATAGTCCATATCCGAGTTCATCGCCAGCGCTGCGTGCGCAGGCAGTGTCCAAGGCGTAGTCGTCCATGCCAACACATATTCACCGGTATCATGCAATTTGAACTTTACGGTCGCGGACAGATCCTTGACCGTTTCATACCCTTGCGCCACTTCGTGCGAGCTCAGAGTCGTCTGGCAGCATGGGCAGTACGGGCTGACACGATGGCCGCGGTACAAAAGCCCTTTGTTATGAATCGTGGACAAAATGTGCCATACGCTCTCAATGTACTTGTTATCAAGCGTAATATATGGATCGTCAAGATTCGTCCAGTAGCCGATCGCTTCAGTCAGCTCGCGCCACTGCTTCTCATATTCGAAGACGCTGTTCTTACATTTCTTGACGAACGCTTCCACGCCATAGTTCTCGATTTCCTGCTTTCCAGAGATACCCAATTGCTTCTCCACGCCAAGCTCGACAGGCAGACCGTGCGTATCCCAGCCAGCCTTGCGCACGACGCGGTAGCCCGCCATCGTCTTATAGCGGCAAATGAAGTCTTTCATTACGCGTCCAAGCACATGACCGATATGAGGTGCACCATTCGCCGTTGGCGGTCCTTCATAGAATACGAAGTTCGGTTTACCTTCCCGCTGTTCAATTGATTTTTCAAACGTATGCTCTTGGTTCCATTTTGCTAATACGCGAAGTTCCCGCTCCCGGGCGCGTTCTTTGACATCTACTTTTCTCATGATATCTCTTCCTTTCTCCATACCGTAATCAGTTTGCAATAAAAAAAACCCCATCCCAATAAAGGGACGAGGTTATCTCGCGTTACCACCCTTGTTCCGCCCATCGAAGTGAGTTGTCCCTCACTCATTGCACGGCACTCTGATCGTGTATTGTATATATACACGCCCTCGATAACGGTAGGGTTCCGGTTAAGCTTCAGGTTAGAACGTGTGCATACGCAACGGCTTCTAAGGTTCAGCCTAACTTCTCCGGGATGATGTCCACTCACGGCTTGTTCATCGGTTCACAGCATCTCCGACTCTCTGGAGAACAAGGTGCGTGACGGCGCGTTCCCGTCATTGAATTGTTGTTATGTTGCGGTCAGACTGAATCATCGACATCGTGGCGCTGATTCAGAACTTGCCCGAAAGGTTACTTATCGAATAATACATAGTTATAGCGCGTTTTGGCACAAATGTCAAACACGACTTGAGGAGGATTAATACAATTCTTTTACTTCGGCACGTTCAAGCGCTTCCCAACCATCTTGACTGAGAAGCTCCAGCTGCGCCTCCACCAGCGTACGGAAGCGGGCGCGGTAAATGGAAGCTTGCTTCTTCAGCTCTTCCACTTCCATTGCAATTTTACGGGATCTCGTCAGCGCATCGTTAACGATGCGGTCCGCATTTTTCTCCGCTTCTTTAATGATGAGCTGCGCTTCTTTCTTTGCATTGCTCTTCACTTCGTCAGCTGCTTCTTGGGCCACAATGATCGTCTTGCTTAACGTTTCTTCCAAGTTCGCAAAGTGATTGAGCTTATCCTGCAAGCCTGCGGCATGGCTCTGCATTTCCTTGTTCTCGCGGATAGCCGCCTCATAATCTTTAATGATTTGGTCTAGAAATTCGTTAACCTCGTCCTCATCGTAACCGCGCAGCTTGCGGCCAAATTCTTTGTTATGTATGTCCAGTGGTGTCAATGGCATGATGTGCACCTCCTCAAAATTACGAACCCTAGAGCGTATCCTTTTTTTCGACAAATTCATGCAGAAATCCTGCATACTCCCGTTCCCAAATGTTCCTAACGGGCATACGTCCCCACCGTAATCCGCATGCGGCCTTTCTTCGTCATCCCTTCCATGTCGATGACCTTGAAGCGTCCAAAGCCCTGCAGCGACACAACATCGCCTACTCCAAGTTGAGCGGACGGATTCTCTTCTACTTTCCAATTAACCTTGCAGCGCCCCGCTTTAATGGGAGCAACAATCTTCGTGCGGCTCAGTCTGAATACATCGCTTGCGATGCCATCCAGACGAAGCGACGCGACACTGAGCTGCATCACATTCAGTTCCACATTAGTGGTGCGCAAGTCGGAAAGCGGCAGCACTTCCGTAAACACATTGACCCGATGCACTTGACGAAGGTGCGTATCGAGAAAAGACGCTATCTCCTCGGTTATTAGCACATGGCAACGGTCCTCACTGATGTGAATGTCACCTATTTTGTCCCGCTTTATTCCTAAACCAAGCACTGCACCCAAAAAATCGCCATGTTCGAGCTCGTCCCATTTCCGATCAGAGGATATGATCTCCATGACGGATATCCCCATCTCTTCTCCTTCGACATAGACATAATCGGGGGCGATTAGCGCCCGCTTGCGCTCGGCCTGTTCATACCCGCCGTCAAGCCGAAGCTGTACGTCTGGTTGACGATTGACAAGCGTAGCTACGATGAAGGCTTGCCGCGGATCCATAAAATCAGTGCGCCGTACTTCATGTTCTTGCGCAGCGCGCGTCACCCACTCCCATGCACGATCGACAAACGCGCGTTCATCGGGATGGAAGTGAGCGTATACACTTTCGTTGCCTGTCATTGCTATTCGCCGCCCTTTACAAGCTCTGCTCCAGCTTAGCTGACATGCCCTCCCTGTCCAAGGACATGCCGTAGCTGTGAGAGAAATAAGGCAAGAATACATCTGCAATATATTCTTCCTTATTCATTAAAAAATATATTGAACGACCGCAAATAAGCCCATGTAAACGAAGTGGAGCGTAAACAAAGCTACGATCGGGGAGATGTCAAGCATACCGCCAATCGGCGGAATAATGCGCCGGAACGGGGCTAAATAAGGTTCGACGATCTTACCTATTATTTCACCCACGAAGCTTTCGCGTACGTTAGGCACCCAAGACATCAAAATATAAATAATAATGAGCCATCTGTATATCTGATATAAATAGCCCAAGTACGTTAACACCTGGATTTCCAAATTCAGGTCACCTCATTTGATTGTAGTCAAACTCTTCTGCGAACATCTCAGTGATCGAACCTTGAATTTCAATATGCTCCGGCGTACAAATAAATATATTTCCGCCAATCTTCGATATATTTCCGCTCAAGGCGTATACGGTTCCGCTTAAGAAGTCGATAATGCGCAAGGCTTGGTCGTTGCGCACACGCTGCAAATTAACAACGACCGAGCGCCGTGAACGCAGATGATCAGCGATCTCTTGCGCTTCATCGTAAGACCGGGGCTCATAGAGCACCACTTTAGCCGCTTTTTGTGAATGGATGCTCACAATGTTGGCTCCCTTCGATGAAGACTTGCGTTGGTCGAATACCGGTGCTTCCAGCTCGTGCTCTTCGGCGTCCGCCACCTTTTCACGTTCGATGATCTCTTCTTCTTCTTGCAGTCCGAGAAAATTCATAAAACGGTTCATTACACCCATTATGCTTCCCCTTCCTTCCCTACCAGGATGGAACCAAGCCGAACCCATGTTGCTCCTTCTTCGATGGCAATCTCGAAATCATTGGACATTCCCATAGATAAATGCGGTAACGATTCGGGCATTGTCGCCTCCAGTTCATCACGCAGCAGCCTTAAGCCACGAAAGACGGGTCTCGTCTCTTCCGGTTGCAGTTCGTAAGGGGCCATTGTCATTAATCCGACCGGCTCGAGATGAGGAAACGCACGCAATTGTTCCAGGAACGATGACACCTGCTCTGGAGGCAATCCTTGCTTCGTATCTTCACCAGAGATATTTACCTGTATTAAGCAGCGCACGCGTTCTTCCAGTGAAGCAGCGCGCTTCTCGATGGCCTGTGCCAGAGAAAAGCGGTCCAAGGAATGGACGTAGGTGAACTTTCCCACAACGTCCTTCGCTTTGTTGCTTTGCAATGATCCGATAAAATGCCACGTTGCTTCCGCGCCGAAAGCTTTCCATTTCGCTTCCGCATCCTGCCAACGATTCTCGCCGATATGTGGCAAGCCAGCGTGAATCGCCTCTCCTGTAGCTTCAAGCGAGACATACTTCGTTACAGCTATCACTTGAACTTCGTCTCGCTCGCGGCCACTGCGATCGCATGCGGCTTGTATGCGTTGTTCTACAGCTTGTATTCGCTGCTGCAGCGTCATCATGTCATCCTCCAACCAATCCAACTCATCATACGTCCGGTTGCTCCCCCTTCCATGCGATGGGAGAAGAACATATCAGTATGGCAACCGGTACACAAACTAGTACATTCGATATTTGTTGTCAAAATTCCTGCTTGGTTCAACAATTGTCGATTCAGTTCTCGCAAATCCAGCATGGCATGTCCCGGCGTCGTGGGACGAATGATCGTGTCCGCATGCGCCATCGCCTCCGGATAAGCCGTTAACACGCTATTTACCTCTGACAGCACGCGCTCGTCCACCTCATAACAGCAAGGTCCGATGGATGGACCTATCGCTACACGAATGTGTTCAAGTTGACATTGGTAATTCGCCATCATCGTATGTATCGTCGCCGGTCCGATTTTGCTTACCGTCCCTTTCCACCCTGCGTGAGCAAGTCCGACAACATGCTGCACTGGATCAAGGAACAAGAGCGGGACACAATCGGCATAGAACGATGTCAGCATAACCCCTGTTACATCAGTAACCAGGGCATCCGCATTTTGAATCGCATCATCCCGATTCAATCTCCCTCTGCCGCGTTCGTCCGACGTTACGGTATGCACGCGGTTGCCATGCACCTGTTCCGCGCATGTCCACGCATCGAACGGCATACCGCTGGCCTCAGCGACACGCAGACGATTCATTATTACATGCTTTTCATCGTCTTGAACATGGAGCGCGCAGTTTAATGTACCGCAGTCACCTTCGCTGACCCCTCCACTTCGTGTCGTGAAGCCGGCAGTCAATGCCGGATATGCATCCGTCCAGCCTTTTAGTTCAAGCAGCTCAGGCCCGTCATCATGTTTCTTTCGCTGAAGCACAAAAGGTTCCATCAATGTTCACCTCAACGTACAGTGTACCATAAACAGCCCTTGTAAGCCTATGCTTTGTGCTGAAACGACGTGTCCTCATACTCCTCGGTTCGTATCGTCTTTGTCTCTTCCATTTTGACAAGCACAACGTCGGCCCCAATTTTGACGATATTGCGCCATGGGATAACCAGCTCCGTGCCTCCACCGAACATGCCAAGAAACTTGCTGTAATTGGGCACGACAATGGAATCGATGCGGCCCTGCTTCAAATCGAGTTCTACATCGCTAACTTGCCCTAGCTTTTTCCCGTCTACAATATTAATGACATCCTTCGTTTGGAAATCGGATATTTTCATAAGTATTCACCACGACACATTGGATTTGACCTTACTTTACAGAGGTTGTTCATAAAGTCCTCTTTTGAATGCGCACTTATATACCTTAAGTATATGTATCCTTCGGGCAAAATGTCCTTTTCCCGGGATTAACATTTCCGAGGAGTGAATTGGATGCGACACATTTTTCTCGCCCCCTACGCCCAAGGAGTCCTTAAACGTTAAAAAAGCCGACGCTTCTAAGCGGTCGGCTGTAAGCATAACTTAACATGAAGGGTTAAGTTCGAACATGCTTCTGCATTTGATTAATAGCGGATTTCTCAAGTCGTGATACTTGAGCTTGCGATATTCCAATCTCATCCGCAACCTCCATCTGAGTCTTTCCTTCAAAAAAACGCATTGATAAAATCATCTTCTCGCGCTCATTCAATTTACGCATCGCCTCTCGAAGCACAATCTCTTCGATCCAAGACACGTCTTTGTTCTTATCGTCGCTTATTTGATCCATCACATAGATTGGATCGCCGCCATCGTGATAAATCGGTTCAAACAGCGAGACGGGGTCTTGAATGGCGTCAAGCGCAAATACGACGTCTTCCTTGGGAACGTTTAAAGCCTCTGAGATTTCATTGATCGTCGGCTCCCGAGAATTCTGATTCGTCAAGGAATCACGAACTTGCAACGCCTTGTACGCGATATCCCGTAAGCTGCGAGACACCCGGATCGGGTTGTTGTCCCGCAAATACCGGCGGATTTCACCTATAATCATCGGGACCGCGTAGGTTGAGAATTTGACGTTCTGCCCTAGGTCAAAGTTGTCGATGGCTTTCATCAATCCGATGCAGCCGACTTGAAATAAATCATCAACAAACTCTCCGCGATTATTAAAGCGTTGGATGACGCTAAGGACAAGGCGCAAGTTACCGTTGACTAACTTTTCTCGAGCCGAACGGTCGTTTCGTTCCTGCAGAGACACGAACAATTCTCTCATTTCGGCGTTAGTGAGCACGGGTAACTTCGATGTATCGACACCGCAAATTTCGACTTTGTTTCGGGTCATTCGTGACTACCTCCCAGGGAGAAACATTAATGTACATTATCTCCCCGGGGATCATTTTTATTCCTGCATCCCATTCGCATTCCGACACAAGATGGCAAAAAACAGCGGTGCTCATGGAGATTTTCAGGCTACACCATTTTATTAAATTCTTTGCGTAAACGCTTAATAATCCGCTTCTCCAGACGGGAGATGTAAGACTGGGAAATACCCAACAAATCAGCAACGTCCTTCTGCGTCTTCTCTTCCCCATCCGCCAGACCGAATCGAAGCTCCATGATCATGCGTTCTCTTTCACTCAGCTTATCGAGCGCTTTGTGGAGCAGCTTGCGATCCACCTGCTCTTCAATATTTTTGTAAATCGTATCATTTTCTGTGCCCAGCACGTCGGACAACAACAGCTCGTTCCCGTCCCAGTCGATATTGAGCGGTTCATCAAAGGATACTTCCGTTCTCGTCTTGCTGTTGCGGCGCAAATACATTAAAATCTCATTCTCGATACAGCGTGATGCATACGTGGCCAGCTTAATCTTTTTCTCCGGATCGAACGTATTGACCGCCTTAATCAACCCGATAGCGCCGATAGATACCAAGTCTTCGATATGAATGCCCGTGTTCTCGAACTTTCTTGCAATGTACACGACGAGCCGCAAGTTGCGCTCGATAAGCATCGCCCGTATCGCCGCTTCTCCCGAAGATAGCTTGGAAAGTAAATATTCTTCCTCTTCTCGCGTCAGAGGCGGCGGAAGCGCCTCGCTTCCGCCGATATAATAGATTTCGTCGCGCTTTAGTCCGACCCAGAACAACAGCCTATAATAATAGAGTTGCATCATTAGTTTCCATTTCAACCGCATCGCCAATCCTCCTATAAACGTTGTGATGAAAGGGCAATATAGACTGCAGCACGTCCTATGTAACGATGATGATAAAACATTCGAAGCAATGTCAGGCTCGATTCGATATGTTAGGAAGCGCGCGTAGCCGCTTCTGGAGTCTCCGAATGTAGCGAAAAGGATGCTGCTGCTGCGGATTCCATCACACCGGGATGGATAATCGCCTGAAATGCACCTTCGTGGGATAACGTTCCTCCGTCCAGCCCAATAATAACTTTTGTACAGACGTACTTTTCGGTATCGGAAGTTACTTGAATGAAGTCCGGCTTTAATCCAATCATCCACTGCATCCCTTGGTTTACTCCACGATAAGGGATGATGCGCAGCCTGGACTCATCAAACGGACATTTCCCATCCGAATCGCCTATTGATTGCAGCATATCGAGCGGCTGCTCCTGCTTCAGCCGTGCGAGCCATTCTCCGGGCAAGGCTCCCTCCCATAGGCATGACTCCGTAATAATGACTGGCGCACCGCTCAATGGATCATTCAAATGATTTCCCGTATCCACCAGACCTGTGCAGCTGCGCTTAATTTCACCAATTTGAATATCCACCTGAACCAATTGTCTTGCCACTTGCTGCTGACGTTTGCCTTGCTTCCACACCGTACGAAATAAAGCGTAGGAAGCCAGCAACGCCACGACTAAGAAGCCTGCACCCATTTGCAGATCTGCACCGCCGCTCTTCCACATTTCGCGGGCCTCGCGAAAGAGCGACCATCCTCTAGCATCTTGAAATAAATATTGCAAGCCGATGGCACCGCCGGCCAATACAAATGCTGAGAAATAAAAAGTCGCGAACGTTTTAACAAAAAAACCGATGTTGCGAAATCCAAATGCGATGAGCAGCATAACTATAGAAAAAAGTATTTTTCCCACATACGTATAAAGAATCGGATACGACGGTATGAATAACACAGCAGCATAAGCCGTCCCCACACCCGTCGCCGCAGCAACCTTCCATTTTGAGAAGGAGAACCCTCGCATCCAAGCTGTCGTGCGGAGCAAGGTCCAATCCAAAATGATGTTCAGACCAAATATAAGATCAGCATAGATGACGGTCAATGTGCTTCCCCCCTTCATAAGCCGCCAACTATTGGGAAGTTATTAATTAGTATAAAGAGACCCTTATCCGAAGTCTGTCTAAAGGTGGGCGAGGAAAGACACTTTTTTTGTCGAGGGTTACCAGATGATAGCTTTCATGGATGAGGAACGACAAAAGCGTTTGCCTGTAGTAGGCAAACGCTTTATCAATCGCTTGATCGTTACATTAATCGTTGTTGGTATTACGAGGCCGATTGCGCAAAAATGTTGGAATATCCAACTGATCTCCTGCCGGCTGATTTCCGAATGGACGAAGAGCAGAGTCAGAACGTGAATCATTGCCTTCGTTGCCGCTCGCAGCAGACGGCGGACGACGCCCTGGAATGGCAGGCGCAGGCTTATGCTCAAATCCAGTTGCGATGACCGTAACCTTAATATCATCCTTCATATTCTCATCAATGATTGCACCGAAAATCATATTCACTTCTGGATCAGAAGCTGCTGTTACAATCTCGGCTGCTTCATTGACTTCATACAAAGAAAGATTCGAACCGCCCGTAATGTTCATAATAACACCGCGCGCTCCATCGATAGACGTCTCGAGAAGCGGGCTCATAATTGCCTTGCGTGCCGCTTCCGCTGCGCGACTCTCGCCATTGGCAACACCGATACCCATCAGCGCAGATCCGCGTTCAGTCATAATCGTCTTCACGTCGGCAAAGTCCAAGTTAATAAGACCTGGTACCGCAATTAAATCGGAAATGCCCTGCACAGCCTGATGAAGCACGTTATCCGCCGCACGGAAAGCTTCCAGCATCGGTGTCTTCTTGTCTACAATCTCTAGCAAACGGTCATTTGGAATGACGATAAGCGTATCGACTTTCTCTTTCAGAGATTCAATCCCCATCTCTGATTGTGTAAAGCGTTTACGACCTTCGAATGTAAACGGACGAGTGACAACGCCGACAGTTAAAGCGCCGCATTCTTTGGCGATTTCGGCAATAACCGGTGCTGCGCCGGTACCTGTTCCGCCGCCCATTCCGGCTGTAACGAATACCATATCGGCGCCTTTCAACGTATTGCTTATTAACTCGCGTGATTCCTCAGCAGCTTTCTTCCCTACATCCGGATTCGCTCCAGCGCCCAAGCCTCGAGTCAGCTTATCCCCAATCTGCAGCTTATGCTCGGACTTTGCAAAATGCAGCGCCTGCGCATCTGTATTTACCGTAATAAATTCAACGCCCTGGACACCGTTATCTATCATGCGGTTAACCGCGTTACTGCCGCCGCCGCCGACGCCGATAACTTTAATTTGGGCTAATTGTTCCATCTCAAATTCAAATTCCAACATCAGTTCTCCATCTCCCCTTCATTGTGCATGGATGGCATGAAGTCAACTTTTTATTAAAGATCCGTGTTCAAAAAGAACGCTTTTTGAACAACCTCTAGATGAATTCACTAAACATATTTTTCAACCGTTCAATTAAGCCCGGCTTGTTCGATGATTCAACTGGAGTTGGCTTCCGTGCTGTCGCTTTCTTAGTGCCACCCGCACTGCGTGGACGAACGGAGCGCAACACATGATGCAATACCCCAACACCACTGACAAATCCCGGATCGCGCACTCCGATAAAGTCAGGCACGGCAATGCGTACGGACGTTTGCAACTCGGCTTGCGCCGCATGCAATACCCCTGGCATCGATACAGTGCCGCCGGATAGAATGTACCCACCAGGCAATTCCGTGAAACCTAGACGCTTCACTTCATTTTTGACAAGATGGAATATTTCCTGTACGCGCGGTTCAATGATGTTGGCCAAAAATACTTGATTAAACTCTTTTTCTACGTTACTGCCGATACGGGTTACTTTGAAGACTTGGTCTTCCACTGCATCGTCAATCCAAGCGCAGCCGTATTTCAGCTTCACTTTCTCCGCATGGTCTGACATCGTGCGCAAACCGTAAGCAATATCGTTCGTGACGAAGTCACCGCCGATAGGCAAAGTTGTTGTGGCTGTAAGCGTCCCGTCGCGGAAGATCGCAATCGTCGTCGCTCCGGCGCCTACATCTACAAGCACCGATCCCATCGTTTTTTCGTCTTTGGATAAAGCCAGCTGTCCGCCGGCCAGTGACATCAGCACTAAATCTTTGACATGCAAGCCCGCTTTCTCCACACATCTTAGTAAATTATGTATTGCGGTCTTCGCACCCGTGATAATCGTTGCATCGACTTCCAGACGTACTCCAATCATGCCGCGCGGATCGTGAATATCTTCCAATCCGTCAACAACGTATTGCTTTGCGACCACGTCGATAATCTCGCGTTCTGGAGGCAAAGCGATAACTTCTGCCGCTTTGAGCACACGCTCAATATCCTCTTCGCCGATTTCACGGTCTTCGTTCGAGACCGCGACAACTCCATGGCTCGATTGCAAGCCGATATGATTGCCCGATATGCCTACGTATACTTCCGTAATTTCAATGCCGACCATTCGCTCCGCATGCTCAATAGCATTGCGAATTGATTGGACGGTCTGATCAATATCTACAATCGCACCTTTGCGAATACCTTCTGAGTCAGCAGATCCAACGCCGATGATTTGCAGCGTTCCGTTGTTAATTTCTCCGATGATAGCACGCACTTTGGATGTACCGATGTCCAAACTCACAATGATGTCATTGCTGCTCAACCCGTGGCACCTCCCACTTCCAAGTCAATTGGTATGTTTGTATCCCCGGACACTTTGTATGTATTCAACAAAGTTTAGTCATTCCCTCTTTTTTCTACAAATTTTTTAGTGATAAGTCCTTCCATATGTAAAAGACGCTATAAATGAAGTGGGCTTTTCTTTACATAAAAACTTAAAGAAAAAAGAAGGAGATCGCGGGAAATACCATAAGCTTTATTCTAGCATTTTTTCCGTTTATTGAGTAGAGTTTTTTTCTTTCTCCAGATTTTACTCATCTTGACTGTCTTTATCGGCATCAGACTCTGTTAGCCTCTCAGTATCGATATCATTTGCTTCTTGACTATCTCTATCTTTGCCTATACCAGTTGCATCTTCGCCCTCTGAATCTAACTCGACATCTTCTTCGGAAGCAGGCAGGCTGGAATATGGGATGTACGAATCGGCCTTCAACATCGTGATGCGGCCTGGTTCCTGCGTCTCCACGACTCCGCTCAAGTAGGCAATCTTATCATGCAAAAAAGTGACGCTCGTTACAACCTCGAATCCTGAACGGGTATACAGCTTAATGCGATCCGGGTAAGAGGACGACGGAAAGAAGCGAATCTCGGAAATATCGGCCAGAAGCCCTTTCGGTATGTTAGCCAACTCTTTGCTCAGCTTGGACTTCATCTCTTGTTGTCCATCCCACTGTGTAAGCATTGGCTTCTCGAGTACCGTCTTCAGCTGTTCGTCAAGCTTGACGACCGAACCGTTCTCAAGACATGCTTGCATCATTCCGTCAGCAGTCAATTCATAGGCAACTGCAGCATATTCATGAACATGCACTTCAACTAAACCAGGAAATTGCTTGTCGACCTGCACTGATTTCACAAACGGATACTTGGCTTGAATGCGTTCGGCAACGGTTGAACTGCTTGTCCCAAAGAAGGGCTCTCCCGGCCTCAGGCCGCTCGTCTCGGTTAGATTCGCTTGCGTTACGAAATGCTCTCCAATCCAGCGCACTTGTGATATTTTGCTGATGGGCGAACGGAAGAACAACACTCCGAGCAGGACGATAAATAAGACAAATAAAAGCCAAATCAGTTTTGTTGCTTTCCGCTTCTTCTTCTGCGGCTTGTCTGGCAGCGGGGGAATCGTTCTTACTTGCAATGGGTTCATCCCCTTCTTCATCAACAGTAAACATATAATAATGCGTGTTCAGCAAGACCACTTTCGGTACCGAGAAGAGAAGTACAAGTTTTCGCAGGAAAACTTCATCGTAAGCATAAGCTCTTCGAGAGTGAATGCAAGATTCGATGCCGAATCGCATCTTCGGATACTTCGTGATCAAATGAGGCCTTTTGAATAACCTCTCTTATACTAATATATACAGTAGTGCAAATACTCGCAATCCCCTCCGTATTAGGAGGGGACCCGATGATTGCATGATTGCCGTTTATCCATTTGCAAAATCCAACTTCGGAACTGGGGTATAGCGATCAATCTTTGCACCCAGCCGGCTGAATATATGCTCGATGCGATCGTAGCCCCGGTCGATGTGATGCACCTGCTCCAAGATTGTGCGCCCTTGTGCCGCCAATCCCGCGATGACGAGCGCGGCTCCGGCACGCAAATCCGTTGCTTCCACCGTAGCGCCATACAGCGACTGAACACCTCTGACAAAAGCAGAGCTCAAGTCTACGCGAATATCCGCCCCCATGCGGGACAGTTCATCCACATGCCTGAAGCGACCTTCGAATACGGTCTCTTTCATGACGCTGACGCCATCAGCAAGCGATAGAAGGACCATCAGCTGAGACTGTAAATCCGTAGGGAACGCCGGATACGGCGATGTAACGGTTCGCTCCACCGCTTTCGGCCTCCCGATGCTGGTCACATTAATTATACCATCACTCGTAGCAATCTGAACACCAGCCCTGCGCAGGATATGAATTAATGCCGTTAAATGTTCTGCATGGGCGTTGGTGAGCGTCACCGCACCGCGTGTCGCCGCGGCCGCAATCATTAGCGTGCCCGCGACGATGCGATCAGGTATGATCTCGTATTGACACCCGCGGAGCTGCTTCACCCCGGTCACGATTATCGTATCCGAGCCCGCACCGGTAATATTAGCGCCCATTCGGTTAAGGAACCGCTGCAAATCAACAATTTCTGGCTCCCGCGCAGTATTCGTAATTACCGTCGTTCCTTTAGCTAGAACCGCCGCCATCATAATATTTTCGGTAGCGCCCACGCTAGGAAAATCCAAATGAATTTCGGCGCCTTCCAATTGCTCCGCGCGGCATGTAATGCGATTGCCGCATTGCTCTAATTCGGCACCAAGCGCTTGCAGCCCGCGCAAATGCAAATCAATCTTGCGTTCGCCAATGGCACAACCGCCAGGCTGATAAATATGAACCTCTTTAAAACGCGCAAGCAGCGGCCCCATTAAGAAGATAGAGGAGCGCATCTGGCGCATCAAATCTTCCGGCACGTGGGCCGAGTGAGCACCTGCAGAATCCATAGTGACCGTATAGCCGTCCTGAACGGCTCGGCAACCTAGTCGGCGCAAAATGTTCAGCATTACTTCAATATCGAGTAATTGCGGGACATTATCGAGCTTCACGGTACCGTCGGCCAGGATCGCGGCTGCTAAAATCGGTAAAGCGGCATTTTTCGCTCCATGGATACGAATGGTTCCTGATAGAGGCTTTCCACCCTCAATCACCAATTTGTCCAATGTATCACCTCCGAGATTACCGCTCACCCACCACCAACACTTCCGGCACCAACTCGACACCATAACGGTCCTTTATCGTTAGTTGGATACGCTCCATCAGGGTGAGCACGTCTGACGCTGTTGCTTGCCCGGTGTTTACAATGAAATTGGCGTGTTGCGTGGAAACTTCGGCCCCGCCGATGCGCAATCCCTTCAACCCCGCTTCTTCAATGAGCCGGGCAGAATAATCTCCCGGGGGATTGCGGAATACGCTGCCTGCGCATGCCGATGTCAGCGGTTGCGTACGCCGCCGGCGATCCTTATACGATGCATTCAAGGCTTTGAGTTCTTGTCGATCTCCGGGCGTGAGCCGGAACGTCGCCTCCAATACGATGCCCCGTTTCTCATGCAGCACAGAATGGCGGTAAGCAAACTGCATCTCTTCCGCACCGTAACGCACCAATTCCCCTGTGTCCAGTACAATCTCAGCAGAATCTAATATTCGTGACACGTCAGACCCATGTGCCCCCGCATTCATGTATACGGCCCCGCCGACCGTTCCAGGAATGCCTCCTGCATATTCGAGCCCTGCCAGGCCCAAATTGCTCGAGGTTACCGACAATTTAATAAACGAATAACCTGCTCCAGCATGAATCAAGTGTTCTTCCTGACGGACATAATCAAGTGCCGATCCTGTATGAATGACAACTCCGCGCACTCCTTTATCGGATATAAGCATATTCGAGCCGCGGCCAACCGTCATCCATGGCACTTGCAAGTCATGCAGAAGCTTGACAGTTTGAATCAATTGCTCCTTACCGGCCGGTTCGACGAGCACATCCGCCGGACCTCCGATTTTCCACGTTGTATACGGCGCAAGCGGCTCATTACATTTGTATTTTCCTAAGTTCTGTTCGGTGTATCGGGAAATAAATTGCTGCAGCATATGATGAACCTCCTTTACCTCTCCAACTGTCACATACATTGAAATCATGCTGTCGTTCGTTCAAAGCAGCGGTGTAGGGAGACTGTCACGATGTATAGAGTATCTTATGTCAGTGTGACACGTTGTGTGACAGTAGCCCACGCTGAAGGAACAATGCATCATTCCACAATGTGTCTCGCGATGACATCGTCATCAAGCAAAAAAAGCGGGCAAGCTCTACTTGCCCGTCAATCGTTCGAGTTCAGTTACGACTCGTGCCGCCGCATCCGGCTGTCCAGCCGACTTGGCACACGAAGACATATGACTGCGTTTCTTCTCGTCTGTCATCAAAGTCTTTATTTGAGCAAACAACGCTTCGGTTGTAAGCTGTTTCTCCGTTATCATGACGGCGGCACCGACCTCTTGCAAGGAGCGCGCATTCGCTTCTTGATGGTTGTTCGTCACGTTCGGTGACGGAATCAATATGGACGGGATGCCGAGTGCCGTCAATTCCGCCAGCGACGACGCACCTGCCCGGCTTACAGCAAGCGTGGTAGCGGCCAACACTTCTGGCATATTGCCAATGTAAGGAAGAACATGCAAATGATTGCGTACGGCTTCGCTTGCTTGCAGTACCGATTTGCGGGTTGATTCATAGTAATTTTGTCCGGTCACATATACGAAATGAACACCAGGCAGTTGTTTGAGCATCGGCACCATGCCGATCATCGCATTATTAATGGCTTGCGCCCCCCGGCTTCCTCCTACGACCAGCACGATTCGGCTGTCTATAGGCAAGCCAAGCGACGCGAAGCCGCGCTCCCGATTCGCTTCGACGACAGCCGTCGCGCGCGGATTGCCGCAGTACACCACGTTCTTCGCCTTGTTGAAGTGGGAAGTGGATTGCTCGTAGCTGACGGCAACCGAATTAACATAACGGCTTAGAAATGAATTGGTCAACCCCGGGATGACGTTCTGTTCATGGACGACGGTTGGAATGCCGAGCTTAGACGCGGCATAGACAACCGGGCCGCATACATAGCCTCCGGTGCCAATGACGACGTCAGGCTTAAATTCCTTCAGCATCGCTTTCGCTTTCGTAACGCCGCGGATAAACCGCATTACGGTCTTTACATTATCAATGGAAAGCTTGCGCCGAAAGCCGGTAATATCGATAGTAGCAAAAGGAAGGCCTTCCTCCGGTACGAGTCGGCTTTCCAAGCCTCTCTCTGTTCCAATATATAAAAAAGTGCAGTCGGGAAATCTCTTTTCACATTCCCGCGCGATGGCGACAGCCGGATAAATATGTCCGCCCGTTCCGCCGCCGCTAAGCACGACGCGCATATCGTTCACCTCGCATAACGTGATATGTTGAGCAGGATGCCAAGCGCGGTTAGCATCAAGGTCAGAGAAGAACCGCCGTAACTGATTAACGGCAGGGTAATGCCCGTGACCGGCATTAAACCGATGACGACGCCGATATTGATAATGACCTGAACCGCGACAATGCCGACGATGCCTGCGGCAAGCAGACTGCCGAACGTATCGGGAGCGGTCATAGCAGCTCTCATGCCGCGCCATACCAGAATTAAGAAGAGCAGCAATACGGCTACGCCGCCAATAAAGCCAAGCTCTTCAGCCAAAATGGAAAAAATAAAGTCTGTCTGCGGCTCGGGAACGTAATTGTACTTCTGCCTGCTCGCTCCGAGACCAAGTCCGATGAGCCCTCCCGGTCCAATCGCATATAGCGATTGAATTGCCTGATAACCGGCGCCTAACGGATCCTGCCACGGATCGAGAAAAGCGGTAATGCGCTGCAAGCGGTACGGGGCCGCAAGCACAAGTCCTACGAACCCGGCGACGCCTACGAGCGCGAGCGACATCAGATGCTTGATTCTTGCTCCTGCAGTAAAAATGACGAGCAGGGAGGCGCCTACCATGACGGTGCCCGTTCCGAGATCCGGCTGCAGCATAATCATGGCGAACGCCGCTCCCATAATACCGAGCGGAGGCAGCAGTCCTTGCGTGAACAGCGTAATTCGCGACTGTTCCTCTGACAGCATCTTGGCGAGAAAAATAACCATGGCCAGCTTCATGAACTCGGACGGCTGAATACCGAAGGAGCCGATGCCTAGCCAGCTTCGCGCTCCGCCCCGCACATTGCCGATACCGGGAATGAGTACGATGACGAGCAGAGCAAAGCAGATGATAAGTCCTATTTTAGCGTATCGTTTCCACACATGATAGTCTGTGTTCATCGTAAAGAACATGGCAACCAAACCGAGAACGGCAAACAGCAATTGTCGTTTGACAAAATAAAAAGAATCCCCGTAATCGTGATACGCCACCACGGCGCCTGCGCTATATACCATGACAATACCAATCGCTAGAAGCGATAGAACTGAAACGATGAGCCACAAATCGGGCGCAGTTCGTGCTTTGACCATGCGGTACACCTCATTGGACAATGTAGGGGCTTGAACACCCCCCTACTACAGACTATGCACCGCCGCTTTAAACATTCTTCCCCGTTCCTCATACGATGGGAACATATCCCAACTTGCACATGCCGGAGACAGCAGCACGATATCGCCCGCCTCCGCATAACGCTGCGCGAGTTGGACCGCCTCGTTGATTGCAGCGGCTGCATTATCCATATTGTCGACGACTGCGATGTCGGATAAACCCGCTTCTGCCGCAACATGCTCCATAACTTGTCTCGTCTGTCCCATCGTGACGACAGCTTTGACACGCTCGCGCATGACGGGAATCAATTCGTGAAAGTCTAATCCGCGATCAAGCCCGCCCGCAATGAGCACGATATTGCCTTCAAACGCTTCGAGCGCCATCAGTGTCGCTTTCGTGTTCGTCGCTTTGGAATTGTTATAGTAGACGACTCCATTGTCATTGCGAACGAATTCGAGACGATGCTCAACCCCGTTGAACGCTCGCAAAGGCTCGGCCAATGAGTCAGGGGAAGCGCCCGCTGCAATCGCAATGGCACATGCAGCCAGAGCGTTGTCGACGTTGTATCTTCCTGGCAGGCCGATCTCCTGCACCCGCACGATTGGATGTGACATTCCCTGCTCGTCGACATACACCAGATGACGGGATTCGTCATTCTCCGTCACGTCAGTGAACGGCGGATCGACAAATACGCCGCAATCGACGCGCTTATTTGAAGATACCCACCATTTGCGGGCTTGAATCCGCGAGGCGAGCGAGCGGCATGTTTCATCGTCTGCATTCAGCACGGCGACATCTTGCTCTGTCATATTTTCAAATAAGCGCGCTTTGGAGTTCACATAATCCTCCATCGTTCCATGATAGTCCAGATGCGTTTCCGCCACATTTAACAAGCTGGCGACTCGCGGACGGAACTGATCGGTTCCTTTCAGTTGAAAGCTGCTTAATTCCACGACGAGGATATCGTCTTCTTCGACCTCCTCTGCAGCTTGGCAGAGCGGCGTTCCGATGTTGCCGGCCACCACCGGCTTCAGTCCTGCCGCAACCAGCATGTTGCCGACCCAAGTCGTCGTTGTCGTCTTACCATTGCTCCCTGTAATTCCGACAATTGGCGCCGGACTTAGACGATAGGCGACCTCGACCTCGGTGACGATCTCGATGCCTAGCGCTGTCGCCTTCGCTACAGGCGGAGCAGAATACGGGATTCCCGGATTCTTAACGACCAAAGCAACCTGTTCATCAATCAGTTCATCGGGATGATGCCCGCATACAACACAAATGCCCAAAGCTTCTAATTCTGAAGCTTCGGGGCACATGTGGCGTTCCTTCTTATCATTTACGGTGACTAGCGCACCGCGGTCATGAAATACCTTTGCCACGCGTACGCCGCTCTTGGCCAAGCCAAGCACGACGACACGTTGTCCCTGATATGATTCTGGATGGTTCATCCGTTACAACCCCTTGTTGATCCATAATCCAAGTCCAGCCAGCACGATTCCGACAAGCCAGAATGTGATGACAACGCGCCATTCGGACCAGCCGCACAACTCGAAATGATGATGAATCGGACTCATTTTAAATACACGTTTGCCGCGCGTCTTGAACGACACGACCTGAATGATGACGGACAGCATCTCGATGACGAATATCCCGCCGATGATGATAATGAGCAATTCCGTCTTCGTCAAGATGGCGATAGCCGCGATAGCTCCTCCGATTCCTAGTGAACCAGTGTCCCCCATGAACACTTTGGCCGGATGCGCATTGAAGACGAGGAATCCGAGCACAGCCCCTACCATCGCCGCCGCACTGACCGCAGCAGATATTTCCGATGATTGCATCGCAATCAACGCGAACGCGGAGAAAGCGATGGCGCTTGTTCCGGACAACAGGCCGTCTAGCCCATCCGTGAAATTCACCGCGTTGCTAACGGCAAGCATCATTAAAATAATGAACAGATAATAAAACCAGCCGAAATCAAGTCCAAGCGCAGTGCCCGGAATGGAAATAACCGTGCTGTGACCTGATTGCCATAATAAAAAACAAATAAGTCCAGCGCAAAACAACTGACCGATTAGCTTCTGTCTTGCCGTTAAGCCAAGAGAACGGCGAAAGACAATTTTTATATAGTCGTCAAGAAATCCGACCAGCCCAAAGCCTAACGTAGCGATAAGCAATACGTAGAAGTCGGTATCCATAACCGAAAATTTCAAAAATGCAAGCGTAAACGCTAGTAAAATTATCATTCCGCCCATCGTCGGTGTTCCCGTTTTTTTCAAATGGGCTTTCGGACCGTCGTCACGCACCTGTTGACCAAACTTCAGCCTGCGCAGAAGCGGAATCGTTAACGGGCCCAATATGACGGCTAGGATAAAAGATACACCGATTGTCATTAACATCAATTTGAAGTCCAATCCCTACACCTCCCGTTACCACACCAACTAATGCTCGACATTTATCCATTCATTAACAACTTCTTCTAGTTTCATTCCTCGCGAGGCTTTGACGAGAACGATATCGCCCGCGGCTGCATGCTTCACGAGACATGCCTTCAACGCTTCCTTATCGTCAAATGAATAAACGGCCTCGGCAGGGAAATGTTGCAGGGCGCCGTTCGCGATTTCCTGCCCAAGTGCCCCATATGTGAGCAAAAGATCGATACTGCCTGGTGCGATCGAAGCGCCTACCTCGTAGTGAAGCTGTGCTTCCTGCGGCCCAAGTTCCAGCATATCGCCCAGAATGGCAATCCGCTTGCCTCCCTTTAGCTCAGCCAGCACGGACAGTGCGGCTAGCGTAGCTGTGGGACTTGCGTTATAAGCGTCGTTCAATATGGTCCAGCCGTCCGCCGTGACGGTCCGCTCAAAGCGCATGCCGCTAACTTGCGCCACTGCTAAACCGTGCGCGATCTGCTCTTCATGAAGTCCGAAATGACGGCCGATCGCAATTGCGGCTAACGCATTAATGACATTATGCCGTCCTAGCAACGGAAGCTTATAAGACGTCATGCCACTTCCATCTGGCAAAGCGACGGTGAATAGCGTACTGTCATGAAGCATCGTTACCTGTTCTGGTCGTATATTGCAGCGGCTGCTCGTGCCAAAGCGCAAAAGATGCATCCGTTCGGGATGCCTCGTCTCCGGTTCGGACAGGACGAGGTCGATTAGCGGCTCGTCGCCATGGCATATGAGCACGCCGTCCTCCTGCAGTCCGCTTAAGATTTCTAGTTTCGCGCGCGCAATTTCTTCACGTGAACCGAGCTGCAGCAAATGCGCTTCACCGATATTCGTAATGACAGCTGCATCCGGCTGGGCGATATTCGAGAGAAGCTCGATCTCACGGCGGCCGCTCATGCCCATTTCAAGCACGGCAATGTCCGTATCTTGCGGCATGGACAGTACGGTTAGCGGAAGTCCAATATGGTTGTTAAAGTTGCCATCCGTCTTATGTACCTTGAAGCGCTCAGATAAGACAGATGCGATTAAATCTTTCGTTGTCGTCTTGCCATTGCTGCCTGTCACAGCAACTACCTTCGCGTTCAGCTTGGATAGATAAGCGGAAGCGAGCCGCTGCAGCGCTGCATACGTATCATCTACGATAACAGCGGCCGCAGGCGGGTTCGGTTGATCGGCTTGCCACAAAGTAGCCGCAGCCCCGCCCTTGAGCGCTTGCTCCCCATAGATGTGGCCGTCGAACCGTTCGCCCCGGAGCGGTACGAACAAGGCACCGGGCCTGATGCTGCGTGAATTGGTGCTAACCCCTTTGATGATGTGCTCCCCGCAGGCAGGAACCGGCAAGGTTCCACCGCATAGGGATGCTACTTCTTGCAATGTCGTTTCTATCACTGAAATTTTCCCCTTATCGCTTCTTTTGCCACCAAGCGATCATCGAAGTCAAACGTTTCTTTTCCGATGATTTGATAAGTCTCGTGGCCTTTCCCCGCAATCAATACTACATCGTGCGGGCTTGCCATTTCAATAGCTTTAGCGATGGCTGTACGCCGATCTACGATACATTCATAGCGGCTTGAGTCCACGCTCATTTCTTTCAGGCCTGCCTCTATGTCAACCAAAATGAGGGCAGGATCCTCTGTGCGCGGATTATCCGAGGTAACAAAGCAGTAATCGGCATAACGGGCCGCAATTTTCCCCATCAGCGGACGCTTCGTCCGGTCCCGATCCCCGCCGCAGCCGAACACGCATAAGACGCGGCCTTCCGCGAATTCCTTCACCGTCTGCAGCACATTTTCCAGTCCGTCTGGCGAATGCGCATAATCTACGATAACAGTGAAAGGCTGACCCGCTTCGACAGACTCAACGCGTCCGTCCACGCCCGCCACTTCCTGCAGGCTGTCACGGATTGCTTCCAGCTCGATACCCTCGATAAGCCCGACCGCAATCGCTGCAAGCGCGTTGCATACGTTGAATGTTCCAACCATGCGCAGCTGTACGTCGGCCGATCCCCGGAACGTATGCACCTTGAAGCTCGTTCCCTTCGCTGTAATGCGAATCGCTTCCGCGCGGACATCTGCCTGCTCTGACAGCCCATACGTAATCGTCTCCGCCACAGTCAGCTCGGCAAAATGCGCTGAAGCCGCATCGTCTGCATTCAAGACCGCATAGGAGCGCTCTTCTTCCTTATCCGCGAACGAGTTGCCTAGACGTGAGAACAAGAGACCCTTCGCATCGCGATAGGCTTCCATCGTCTCGTGATAGTCCAAATGGTCCTGTGTCAGGTTCGTGAATACGGCCGTGCGGAAACGGCAGCCTTGGACGCGTCCTTGCACGAGTGCATGCGAGGACACCTCCATGGCAACCGCCTCCACGCCCTCATCGACCATGTTTCTGAGCGCATGCTGCAGCTCGAGTGCGTTAGGTGTCGTGCCCGACATCGGCAGCACGTGGTTCGCGTAGCGCATTTGAATCGTGCCAATGACGCCTGTCTTGCGCTTCGCATCCGTCAATATTTTTTCAATCAAATAAGTGATGGTCGTCTTTCCGTTCGTTCCCGTTACACCTATCAAGTTCAACTTTTTGCTGGGCGATTGATAGAAGGCATCAGACAGGACTGCGAGTGCATGACGCGCATTTTTCACGATGAGCTGAGGTACCGGCAGAGCCAGCTCCCGCTCGACCACGAGGGCGGCCGCACCCGCTGCCACCGCACGCTCCGCATAGCGGTGTCCATCATCGACGGTTCCTGATATGCAGAAGAACAGGTCGCCCTGCTGCACACGGCGAGAATCCACTGCCAATCCTGTACATACCGTTTCTTCGTCCCCTTTGCATTTCGCTGTCAGCATCCGTGCAGATGCTTCAGACAATCGCAACTGTTGCATGTTTATTCCTCCGTCTCTTGTCCCATGTAAATGCGAATCGTCGATCCGCGCTCCACCCGGGTTCCCGGCTTAGGCGCTTGATGAATGACCGTCGGACCAGTGCCGGATTTCGCTAATTGAAAATTCATATTCATATCTTCGTAAATATCGGATAACGTCTTGCCCATCAGATTCGGCACCGCAACAATTGGCGTTTCATCGTATCTATATTTGCGCGTCACCTGTTTTTCACGCGCCTCTACTCCCATATAATGGAGCGCATCCTCCATAATACGTTTGACGATTGGCGCTGCCACAAGTCCTCCAAATTGGATGCCTTGCGGATCATCGACCGCCGTATAAATGACGATCTTCGGATCATCTGCAGGCGCAAATCCGATGAATGATACGATGTGCTCGTCTGGTGAATATCTGCCGTTCACGACCTTCTGTGCAGTACCGGTCTTCCCGCCTACACGGTAGCCATCGATGAAGGCATTCCTCCCTGTGCCTTGCGCCACGACATGCTCCAACGCGTCACGCACCTTAGCAGACGTTTCCGGCGAAATGACTTGACGCACGATCTCCGGCTTCACTTCATCGACAACCATCCCCGTTTCCGGATGATGAAAGGACTTGGCGATGTGAGGACGGTACAATTTTCCGCCGTTTATCGCAGCCGATACCGCGGCAATTTGCTGAATCGGCGTAACGGATACCCCTTGTCCGAAGGCTGTCGTAGCCAGCTCCACCGGTCCGACGCGATTCAATTTGAACAGAATCCCGCTTGCTTCCCCGCTCAAATCAATCCCCGTCTTCTGCCCGAATCCGAAATTGCGTATGTAGTCGAATAACGACTCTTTTCCCAAACGTTGACCCAGCGCGACGAACCCGGGGTTGCAGGAGTTTTCCACCACTTCGAGGAAGGTCTGGCTGCCGTGCCCGCCCTTCTTCCAGCAGCGGAGTCTGGCGCCTCCCACTTCAATGCGGCCGGGATCGAAGAAATGCTCGTTGTACAAATTCACCTTGCCCTCTTCGAGCGCCGCTGCGAGCGTAATTATTTTAAAGGTCGATCCAGGTTCATACATCATCCAAATCGGCAAATTGCGGTTATACACCTCAACAGGATACTCTTGGTATTTTCCCGGGTCGTAATTCGGACGGCTCGCCATCGCCAATATTTCACCCGATTTCGGGTCCATGGCGATCGAGACGATCTGCTTCGGCTTCAAATCAAGCATCGCCTGATCAAGTTCCCGCTCCATTATTGTCTGTATCTGCTTGTCAATCGTCAATTGCAAATTTAATCCATCTTGCGGTTGGACGTATTTTTCTGATGAGTTCGGCATCTGTCTTCCTGCCGCATCTGCCAGAAAAGAGACGTTCCCCGCAATGCCGTTCAGAGCGGTGTTGTATCTCTGTTCAATGCCTGTCAAGCCTTGATTATATCCGCCTGTAAAGCCTAGTATGTGGGAAGCGAAATCACCAAACGGATAATACCTCTTATTATCCTCTGCAACGACGATGCCCGGCAAGTTGAGATCACGCACTTTTTGTGCCGTTTCGAGCGATATTTTGCGGCCTCCCGGCTTAATATATACCGAAGATTGCCGTTTCGTAATGATTCGCTCCACATCTTCCGATTTGATGCCTAACACGGATGCCAACTGAGCTGCCGTGCTCTTCGCATCTTTAATCTGCGCCGGAACCGCCATAATCGTAGGGGAGCTAATATTATAGGCTAATCGCTCACCGTTGCGGTCCCATATTTCGCCGCGCTTCGATGTGACGGGAATGTTTCTCCTCCACAGCTCCTCCGCCTGCGCAGACAGCTCTCCGCCTTCCCAGAGCTGAACATAGGCCAGACGCACAATGAGAGCGATAAAGCCAAGTGAAACTAATCCTATCCCGATAATAAGCCGCTTGCGGACCGTTACGCCTGATACTTTCACGGTATCCCCTCCTTTGTCCGACATTGGTTCATAACCAACCTATTCGGGACAACCAGGGGATAGAACAAGCTACGTTCTTTTAGGTGCCAATTTAATTTCAACCATACGCTGCCCGTTCTCCGTCGACGTCTTCTGTTCCGTTACGTATCCTTCTCCATCGATCCGAACCTTCCAATTCAACAGCGATGTAATTTCCATAACGTCACGCAGCGACTTGCCTTTTAGATTCGGCAGTGGAAGCTTCTCCGGCTCATCGGTGAGCAAATAAATACGCTGCCCGGTAGCAAGCGGCTCGCCTGGGGCAGGATATTGCCTTTTTACGACACTGCCGGCACCTACCGTCTCGAAGACAATTCCATCTTCCCCCAATTTTCGCTTTGCATCATACGGCTTTAAGCCTTGAATATTTGGTGCCTTAATAATAGGCACAGGGCCTTTCTTGCTGCCATTGTCTTTCATTTCATGCGATGTCGGCACGCCCATATAGCGGAGCGATTGACTCGCAATCTTCTTGAACATGAACGGAGCTACGAAGCCGCCGCCTTCCCAGTAATCTTGCGGATCATCGACAACGATAAGCACGGCAATGCGCGGATCTTCCACCGGAGCATAGCCGACGAACGATACGACCGCACGCTGCGAATCGTATTCGCCATTGATGACCTTCAAGGCGGTACCGGTCTTTCCGGCTACGCGGTAGCCCTCAATATAGGCGTTTTTACCTGTACCTATTTTCTGATCGGCTACAACCTGCTCCAAATATTCACTAACTTGCTTCGCCACGTCCGGTTTAATGACTTGCCTTACGATCTCGGGCTCCCGTTCCGTCACCTTGCCAGTCACCAGATCTTCCGTCCTGCGCACGAGATGCGGCTTCATCAGCTTGCCTCCGTTCGCGACGGCGGATACGGCCATAATCTGTTGAATCGGCGTCACCAGAACTTTACCATGACCGTATGATGCCGCTGCCACGTCGGCAGGATATTGGAATTGAATCTGCCCGCTATTTTCCCACGGAAGCTCAATCCCCGTCGGCTTGCCGAATCCAAACTTTTCAATATATGACTTCATTCTTTCTTCCTGCAACTGTTCAAAGCCCAACTTGACGAAAGCGACGTTACTGGAACGCTTCAACCCTTCCAAATAACTAATCGTCCCCCATCCGACACGATTAACGTCGTGAATCTTTCGTCCGCCGGCGCGAATGCTCCCGGACTCAAAGTACGCATTCGGGTCAAATATACCTTCCTCCACAGCGGCCGCCAACGTAACGATTTTAAAGGTCGAGCCCGGCTCGTACCGTGCTTGAATGGCAGGATTATAGAAGTTACGGATGTTACTCGCTTCCCAATATTTGTTCGGATTGAAATCCGGCATATTTGCCAGGCCTAATATATCACCTGTCTTCGGATCAGCCGCAATGACGGTCATGCTGTGCGGACTATATCTGTTATATACCTCTCGCATTTCATCCTCGATATATTGCTGGATCGTGCGATCGATCGTCAGATAGATGTTCTGCCCATCCTTCTCTGGCTTATATACTTCTGAAGCGGTCGGCAGCTTGTTGCCAATTCGGTCTTTTTCATACTGAATGACGCCTGGCGTCCCTTTTAATTGTTCGTCAAACATTTCCTCTATGCCGCCGATAGGCTCGCCTTGTTTATCCGTATAGCCAAGCACGTGCGATGCGAGTTTGTTCTTGGCATAGAAACGCTTTACCTCTGGCATCAAATAGAGACCGACGTCCTTTAATCCGGTCTCCTCTTTTAGCTCGCTAACAAATTGGCGAAGCTGCTCCGCCGTTTCTTCTTCAACCTTCCAGCCTTCACTGCGGACCTCGCGATTAATATAATATTCACCGGTATCTTGCTTGCTGCGCACCAAATTGTACAGCTCGTTTTCCGGTTTTTTCAGCACTTTATGCAGTTCATCCACGATTAGCCGCTCTACGTCGATGTTTTTCTCTACAAGCTTGTTTGAAGTCCTCAGCTCTTGAATGACTCTGGGACCGACCGCCACCGTATAGGCCGGGGCATCCATGACCAGCACTTCACCCTTCTGATCATAGACGGTGCCGCGGGTCGGCGCCAATTCGCGTTTGACCGACCACGATGCCTTCGCCTCGTTCATCCAGAACTCCTGATTCCACACTTGATACCAGAACAATCGCCCTACGATGACAACAAAAAAGAGGGTGAATAAACCCCCGATCGCCAACGTGCGCAACTTGATTCGTTTGACCATCTTCATCCCTCGTTTATTCGTTCCCTGCTTGTTTGTATACTTCTATTTCCAGAGGCTGATCTGGTGTGATGAGTCCGTTTTCCTTGGCAAATTGCTCAATTCGTTTCCAGTCTGACAACTTCTCTATTTCTACACGCAATACCGATGCTTCATTCTGAAGAGCCACGGTCGTCCGCTTCATCTCTTGCACTTGCAGATTCGTGTTGTAAATATGTGCGTAGCGCGAGATGATAAAAAAAGCGATCGTCGCACAGAGCAAGACGGTTAATAAATATAGCAGCTTCTCGCGTGTAGGAAGCGCAGCTTTGCGAGTTACCGTCTTTTTCGTCTGACGATACTTTGGTGTCCGTTGTTGCTGTCGTTCCGGGCGTACTGCCAAATTGCCACGCACATATGCCATCTTCTGCTTTCCCCCTTATATCATTTTTTCAGCAACGCGCAATTTTGCTGAACGCGAACGCGGATTGAGTGTCAACTCCTCTTCACCAGGAACAATCGGCTTACGCTTTATAAATGTCAAGATTTCGGTTTTGCCACATGCGCACATCGGCAAATCAGGCGGGCATTGGCATTTCCCGACATAGCTGTTCATAATCCGTTTGCATATTCGATCTTCGAGCGAATGGAAAGTAATTACGGCAACTCTGCCCTCCCGCTTCAAGCAGCGAACCGCTTGATGCAGCGCATCCTCGAAAGCGCCAAGCTCGTCATTCACCGCGATTCTAAGCGCTTGAAAGCTTCGCTTGGCAGGGTGTCCCCCCGTACGCCTTGCTGCTGCCGGAATTCCAGCCTTCACAAGCTCTGCTAATTCTCCGGTTGTCTCGATCGGATGCTTCGCCCTTGCCGTGACCATTTCCCGGGCAATGCGCCGTGCGAATTTCTCTTCGCCGTACTCAAACAGAATGCGGGCAATGTCCGCTTCCGACCACTCGTTAACGATTTCGTGCGCAGTCAATTCCGCATTTTGATCCATCCGCATATCAAGCGGCGCATCATGATTGTAGCTGAATCCGCGTTCCCCTTCGTCAAGCTGCGGAGAAGACACACCCAAGTCGAACAAGATGCCGTCCACAAGCGGAACGCCGTCACACTGCGGGACATCCGCTTCCAGCAGAGCTTCTTCTAAATGCCGGAAGTTCTTCTTGATTAACGTCACCCGATCCATGTACGGAGCAAGACGGGATTTGGCGTTCTCAAGCGCCCAATCATCTTGATCCAGCGCGATAAGACGCCCCGACTCGGAAAGCATAGAAGCGATTCGTTCGCTATGTCCCGCACCACCCAAGGTACAGTCGACATATATTCCGTCAGGACGAATACGCAAACCTTCGACCGACTCCTCTTTTAGCACGGTAATATGATGAAACAACGCAAATTCCTCCTAGTATATCGGTTTCCATCTAAGCTGTTATCGGTGGCGCATCATAAAATGTACACCTAGAAATTAAAGTCCACCAACGTTTCGGCAATTTCATTAAACGTAGATTCCGACTGTAATACATATTGTTCCCAAGCGTCTTTACTCCAAATCTCCACTCGGTTCTGTACACCAATGACCATACATTCTTTATCGAGATGCGCGTATTGGCGCAAATGGTTGGGGATGTTGATGCGGCCTTGCTTGTCCCATTCACATTCGGTAGCTCCGGAGAAGAAAAAACGGGTGAACGCACGTGCATCGGCCTTCATCAGAGGCAATGCCTTCAGCTTCTGCTCAAGCAAGCCCCATTCATCCATAGGATAGACAAACAAACATTGATCCAAGCCTCGTGTCAACACAAAGTTGGAGCCTAAGGAATCGCGCAGTTTGGCAGGAATGATCATGCGGCCTTTGTCATCGATGCTATGTTGATATTCGCCCATAAACATCTGCCACCACTCCTCCCCCTAAATTCACCACTGCGCTCCACTTTCCTCCACAACGTTTGTATACTTCGCCATGAACATAAAAAATCCTGCTAATTAGCAGGATTTTTATATTAGTTGATTATGGGTTATTTGGATCTTCCCTAGCCTTTCGATGATTTGTTTCATCGTTTGCTTCGTCTATTTCCTTCTTGACAAGCGCTGCATCCGTAAGCGATGACATTGGTTGATGTGCGAGGAACGTTCTATCTTTCTTCTTGCCCTTGTTCTGTCTTCGCACAATTAGCCAGATAGGCACCCCGACAAGTAAGCCGGCACAGGCGAACGGCAGAATGGCTACAAGCGCCAGCACAAACGTTTTCACAATTTGCACGAGCGCATCCCAGCTTTGACTTAACGCCGACGCGATCTGCGTGCCGAACGCTTCCTCCAGCGCTTTGTTAGCCACCGGCTTCAATGTCTGATATAACCTCATTTCAATCGTGGACATCGCCACATTCGTATCAAAATAACGCATGCGGCCGACAATCTGCTCGATATTCGACTGTACGTCCGCAAGCTCCTTGGAAAAGCTAAGCAAATCCGCCGACTTCGTCGCTTTCTCCATAAAGGACAGCAGTCTCGCCTCAACCGCCCGCTGCGCTTTCAGCCGCGCTTCCAAATCCACATATTCCTCGGTGACGTCGTTGGCCGAATACTGGCGGTTGTAATCAATGTAATCCCATTTTCCAAGCTCGTCAACGAAGGATTGGAAGCCCGCAGCCGGCACCTTAATGACATATGTCCCTCCGCGTTCATAGTCGGACTCCTCATCGGAAAACTGCATAATATACGCTCCCGATGATTCGATCAGCCGATTCATGCGCTGCTTCGCCGTCTCATAATCCTTCACTTCCATACGCAGATTGGCCTGATAAATCAGCTTGCGCTGCGGCTTCGCGGCTGGTGCCTGCGAGCCGTTGAATCCAGCCTGCACCCCGTTCGGGTGTTCACTCTGAACAGCCTGGCTGCTCTCCTGTGACGACGTATTCATGTCGGCCGCCGCTTCGTTCTTGCCGATCGATGCAGCATCCTCGGAGGAGGATGCGGAACACCCGCCTAATAGCAAGGCAAATGCAAGCCAACCTGCTATCAATGCTTTGCCTAACATCCATGTCCTGCTTAAAAACACCGGCCTGACACCGCTTTCCTTTTCAATACGCCCAAGCTTTTCCATGCCATACTCCCCCTTTTTCATGTTCGTATGGATGCATCGTATAGATGCTCTAGGTGCTGTTCATACGCTATACAATCGTCTTCAAAACCTCTACAGCTACTGACGGGGGTTGGAAAAGATTTGTTGCATAGGAAATAAGAAGACTGGCTTGCTCCAGCAATCGCGCGAAACAGCTTTCTCATTGAAGGTGGGTTCATCCCTGTAGCCCACTATTCCAACAATTCAGAAAATGAGCACGATACCGCTTCAATACCAAGCTATTCATTACGCAATCTGAAGCATTGGGAGAGTGGATAAAAGATGCCGCCACCAGCTTCATGGCTGATGACGGCATTGTTCTACATACGTATTCCTGATCTCTTAGGATGCTTCGTGATAAAAAGGGTCTTCGAGAACGACCTCTTGTCCGATTAATGCTCTTGCCAGCTGTCGAGGTAGGAAGCTTGCTCAGCGGTCAGCTTGTCAATGGAAATGCCAAGCGACTCCAGCTTGAAGCGAGCTACCTGCTCATCCAGTTCATAAGGCACATTGACCACTGCCTTGCCGATGCGCTCGTATTGCTCGTTCACATACTTCAACGACATCGCTTGCAGCGCAAATGTCATGTCCATAATCTCAGCCGGATGCCCGTCGCCTGCGGCCAAGTTGACCAAGCGGCCTTCCGCGAGCACATAAATGCTGCGTCCATCCTTCAGCTTGTATTCTTGAATGTTCTTGCGAACCGTGCGCACGCCTTGCGAACGTGCTTCCAATTCCGGCTTGTTCACCTCGATATCAAAGTGACCGGCATTGGACAGAATAGCGCCATTCTTCATCACATCGTAATGTTCGCCGCGGATGACGTCACGATTCCCCGTCACGGTGACGAAGATATCTCCGATGCGGGCCGCTTCGCTCATCGGCAGTACTGTGAAGCCATCCATATAGGCTTCCACACCTTTAATCGCGTCGATTTCCGTCACGACGACGTTCGCACCAAGGCCCTTCGCGCGCATCGCCACGCCTTTACCGCACCAGCCGTATCCGACTACTACGACGGTCTTGCCGGCAACAACCAAGTTCGTCGTGCGGTTAATGCCGTCCCAGACGGATTGACCCGTTCCGTAACGATTGTCGAACAAATATTTGCAGAACGCATCGTTTACCGCAACCATCGGGAATTGAAGCGTACCGTCTTTCTCCATCGCTTTCAAACGCAGAATGCCTGTCGTCGTCTCCTCCGCACCGCCGCGCACTTGGTCTCTCAAGTCAGGTCGCTCCGAGTGAAGGATCGAAATCAAATCGCCGCCGTCATCGATGATCAGATCCGGCTTCGTCTCCAGCGTCTGAATCAGCAACTGCTTATACTCTTCTGGTTCCGGATCATACTTTGCAAATACCGTAATTCCGTCTTCCACAAGCGCCGCACATACGTCATCTTGCGTAGACAACGGATTGCTGCCAGTTATCGTCACCTGTGCGCCCCCGGCTTGAACCACTTTGGCAAGATAAGCCGTCTTCGCTTCCAAGTGCAGCGAAATGGCCACCTTCAAGCCTTTGAATGGCTGCTCAGCTTCAAATTGTTCGCGAATGCGATTCAATACAGGCATATGAGCCTGCACCCAATCAATCTTTAAATGACCTTCCGGAGCTAAAGCGATATCACGGATAACACTGTTGTTTACAGCATTTGCGTTATTCATCGGTACGTTCATCCTCCCACATCATAATTAGTTGGCATTCCTCACCTTACTGACGTGTTCTAAAGCGTAATCAGGCGATGCTCGCCTTTCCATACGACCGGTGCATCCATCACCGGCTTGAACCAACCTTCCCCGTAACGACAGGCATACATGATCATATTCAAGACTCTCTCTTGCGGTTTGTTATTCGGGTGCAGCGTCACCTTCAGCCGTTCCCATTGCCGCAGGCCAGATTCATGCTGCTTCTGCAATGCGTCCTTTGCCCGATGATGGAGGAAATCAATCTGCTCCAACACCTTGGCATGATTCGTCTCGCCGAGACGGCCTAGAGCAGGCAGCGCATCATTCAGGACACTCAGCATGTCGCGATAACGCGCATCTACATCATGGCGCAGCTCGCCGAAGCGATCATCCAGATGAAGTTCATCCTGCGACTTCAACCACAATTCCTTCTTCTCTTCATAATGATGGATGACATCCTCTGCCGTCAAATCATATTTGACAAGCAGCTTCTGGAGCGTGCCTTCCATACATGTGAAGCTCATTCTCGGCCAAATAAGCGGCATCCGCATGCCAAGCGTCCGAAACGCTTGCTTCGTCTGCGCCCAGTAAGCAATCTCACCAGGGCCAAGCACCGTTGCCAGTACCGGAAATAAAAATTCTTGCATTAAAGGGCGTGTCAAGACATTGTTGCTAAGTTCCTGCGGGCAAGCCCCCGCTTTATTCAGCAACTCCGCTTTGCTCCATGAGAGCGTACGATGCCGATCGACAAAGCTGCCGTTCTCTTTGTGGAGCAGTTGACGCTCTCCTTCATGAATGACAAATAAGTTTGCACTGTGTTCAGAACGCTCCGCTTGTGGTGTATAGCCCATTGTGCGCAGATCTTGCTCGCTCTTGGCATAGGCTTCCTCCAAGCTATCGTTCTCCTCGATGATGGCTTGGAACATCGGAGCTTCCAGCTTCCGGATGGCTGGATCGGCTGAATCGATCAGCACAAGCCCGTACTCCCCAAACAGCCGCCCTATCATGTGAGCAAAAGCGTCTGAGAGCGTAGAATACTTCGCCATTTGCCGAAGCTCATCCATCAGTGCTGGTTTGAATTCGGTAGACGGCATCAACTCCTCTACTTCCGCCAGCACGGACTCCCATGCGGACACTTCAAGCTTCACGTGGCTGACCGGGGCTCGCAAGTCGTGAGGTTTCCCGATACGAATCCGCTGCACTGCCGGCTCCTGATTCAATACATAAGTATGATTGACTTCATCGAAGTCATGGTCCTCTCCGGCAATCCAAAATACCGGAACGACCGGACGTCCTAGTCTGGCTTCTGCTTCCTGCGCCATACGAATAATGGATACCGCTTTATATATAACTAGCAGCGGTCCTGTCAGCAAGCCTCCCTGCTGGCCTCCCACGACGACGAGTGCCTCGCTCTGCACCAATCGATCAATGGCTTCCATCACGGCCGGGCAGTTGTTCATCTGTTGATTATATCGGCGCAGCACCTGTGCCAGTTCGGAGCGATCCGCTCTCAGATGCTCAGCTCCGTCCAGCCATTCGGCCCGTTTCTCCACATCTTCATCCGGATGAAACTCGTATAGTGATTGTATAACGGACGATTGATGTTCGATATAATGAGCTGCCAACGGTTGTTGAACCGGAATGTGCAACAATGGCCATGTCATGTAAGCCGCCTCCCTCTCTCTATCGTCTCGATTGTACACAATGCGGCTTCCATCCGTCAAAGCAGGTTATGCAATGAAATTCGTCAATATATGTATCATGCCGTGCTACACGCTTGCCCAATATACAATAATGCCAATAAAGAGCAGTATTATGTACAAAAAACTTAAAATAAAAAATGAAATTCTCCAAATCATGCGTGCAAGTTTGCGTATATCGATTTGTCCGGTCTTGCGGTGCTGCAGCCCTCCAAAGAGCCCTGCAGCAATTAATATTATAAACAATATCCAATAGAACCCGGACTTCGAATCTAAAATTGTATTATAAAGTCCGCCGACCGAGGCAATGAGAAATGCGGTCGTAACATCCATCGCCAGCATAAATGCTTTCTTTTTCGGGCTAATCCAGAATGAACCGATAAACCAAGCTATAATAAACGGAAAAAAAGGAAGAATCGAAAACAGGACAAAACCATCTGACAATAACTTCAACATTGTCGTTAAGGCTCACTCCTTTCGGGTAATAGTGCGTGTTCAAAAGAGCACTTTCAAAGGGAACTTTTTGAACATCCTCTAATAGGTGACTTGGCTGTTAGAACTGGCTTGCCTGGATGAGACGGTACACCATTACATGTGCAGGTGTATCAACTGAATGCACTTCCCCGAGCCGGATGATCGCTCCCGTAATGGCATCGCATTCCGTCTTGCGGCCCTCTAGTATATCCTGCAGCATGGAGGAAGTATTATTAGCTGTCATGCGGCAAATGGTTACGACGCGCTCCCAATCCGTCTCTACGTCCACTTTCAACTTCGCCGCTTCATAGACGGCAACCACTTCATAAAACAGCTCCTTCATTATAGAAATGCGTTCCTCGGTAGCGAGCAGTTGCCCATTCTTCACTCGCAGCAGCGCGGTCAACGGATTAATAACTGCGTTGACAAGCAGCTTTTGATAGATCATTTCTTCGATGTTGTTCGACACAAACGCCTGAAATCCTGCATTTTCTAGCAAGTTCTTTGTCGGTAAACATAAAAAATCAAGTGGAAGATGTTTCTTATTATTCGATGGGATGGCCGGACCGATCCATGTCGAGCCTAACCCTGTATGAACGACTTCATTCCACGACTGCCTGCGGGCCGCCTCCGTCGTCACAGCAAGCCCCATTGCATCGACAGGCCACGCGCCAGATAAGGCTTCCGCATGCCCTACACCGTTCTGGAAACAAATAAGCGCCGCATCTGTCGCGCGCCGCATCTTGCGCAAGGACTCGAGCAGCATCGGCTGAATATGTGTTTGCTTAACGAACAGCCATATGAGGTGAACCTTCTCATCGGCTGCATGTAGAATAGAATAAGCTTCTTCCAGAGGGTAAGCCTCCATTCCGGATACATGCAAGGTTTGTCCTTGATGGTCGGTATATATGATGCCCTCTGCTTGAATGGCCCGAGCTTGCTCTGCCGTCCGGGTCCATAGACGAACCCCGCTGAGCTGTTCCTCTCCCATGGACCATCTAGAACGGCTGGCGTGGAGACGGGCCGCACACAGCATCCCGAGCGACCCTGCGCCGATAATATCGATACGCATCCCTATCTCTCCTTGTGCTTTTTTTCTCTAGTTCCTTAGTTATAACAGACAGACTCGAAAAAAACAAAAAAAGCGCCAAGTGAGAGGTTCTTCTCTCGCCAGGTGCTTTCCTTGCCGCTGCTGTTATCATCTAGAAGCTATCGGGGTTGTTCAAAAAATCCCCTTTTGCTCAAGAAGCATAATGCTTATTCAATGCGCTCCAAGTTCCCGTTCGCATCCATGCGAAAACGCGTCTTCGTGTCCTCTTCTTCCTCGCTCAAGATGGCTAATCGACGGGCTCGGTCCATAATTTGTATAAGCGCTTTATAATCATCATTTACAGTACGGTAATCGGTCTGCACAGCATTCACTTGTCTGGAAAGCTGTTCATTCTCTTGCCGCAGGCGATTGCACTGCTCCTCTTTGTCTTGCAATTCTTTCTCCATATGCTTCATGTGGCGAGATATATCTTGATAGTTATTTCGCCATTGACGCAAGTAACGAATGACCATATCCATAGAAAGGGAGTCTTCAGTAATCATCTCTGATTTTAACGTAACTTCTTCCCCTTCATTCAGCACAATAGATGCCACCTGTGCACCTAAAGGCTGCTTTTTCAAAAAGTTTCGTTTTTGTCGCTGCGCCTTCGCCAATTGAATCGCGGCTTCATATTTTTTACGCACACAACTGTTCCACCGGAATCCGCAAGCTGCCGACGTACGGCCAATCTTTTCTCCGACCTCCTCAAACGCAGCCAGCTGCGTGCTGCCCTCTCGGATATGCCGTAATGTTACTTCCGCCAAAATTAAATCATCGTCCGCTGTCCATGCATCTTGTCTAATTGCTGTCATGCTATAACCTCCTAACGACATCGCTCATCATATTCGTTGTATACAGCCCCCCTTTCCGACCAACAATAACAAAGTGTTGAAACGAGGAAGGACCGACGGTAATAAACCGCTTATTCCATCTCTATGCCCATGGTAGAGTTCATAGAATCTATCGGATATTAAAATGTATATCCATTTTTCCTAGGAAACATACGTGCGTGTGTCCATGCGTTATATCACATTTCTATGGCGCTCACATAAAAGATTTTCCAATTCGCCACGTTTAACAGTTTACACAAAGTACCATCAGGGCTATAATGTCATTAGAAAAAGTTGGTCCGATCGTAACGAGAGGGGGATGAATCGTGGCACGGATGTATCGCGTACTCGGCTTCTGGACATTAGTCATCGGTCTGATGGCGTTTGCTGGAGATATGATTGAAATGGCATTGTTGTTCTTCATGCAGACCGCCTTCTTCGTGTTGTTAGGTTATTTGAAATTGTCAGAGCGTACATATATACTCCTGTTCTGGGCGTACATGATTGTATGCTTTAGCGGTTTTTCGTACTGGACCGTCTTTATCATGGGCAAGCCATTCTAGGCTGCCTTACCTGTTCTGACGAATTGACCGTAATGACGTAATGCTTTACGGAAGCGGTTACGAACAAGAACGGCCGAAACCCTTAGGGTTTCGGCCGTTCTCTATTTTTTAAACGATGCATAGCTGGTCAATCATCATTGCAGGCGCCACCGGTCAATTGCCGTTAGGTGGCACGGGACAAGAGCAAAACGTGAAACCGTTCGCTCATTTGATCGCTTAACAACAGTTGCCGTATCGCCCGATTCCGGCGCGATTCCGGGCTGAACGGATCGAGGCTGCAATGATTCTGCAATTCATTCAACAACCCTTGTTCCAACAAGAACGCTTTCTGGGTGGAATACCCTGTAATCCATGCATTTGCTTGCTTGGCAACACGCTGGCATATTTCGAAATCAACCATAGACGTCATGTCCTGCTCTCCGATATGAATCCATGGGTTATCGTGCGCTTGGTGGCGGTGATAACACATCAGTGTCCCTTCCATCCGGTGGGCAGCCGTTAGTTCGTTCGTATCGTCACCGTAATCAATGAACACGAACTCCGCCTCTTGTGCCTGGTGCAGCACGTTGCTTAACCAGATGGACATGGCCATACCCGCGTCGAAGATCTGGTTATCCGATAGTTCGACATGATGACGCTCCAACCAGTCAATGACCTCGGAAGCCGCTGTCATCCACCGTGGCATGAACTGTTCTTTCTCGGCATCCCATGTGACGAAGCACTGTTCATATCGTCCGTCACGGTGACGAACCCGCTCCACGGGAAAGGCGTCAAGCAATTCATTTGCGATAAAGAAGATCCGGCGTTGCGCCGCTTCCTGGCGAAACGTCTCCTCGTCCCACCAAAGCACTGAGATGTGCTCGCTCTCCATGAGCTGTCTTGACACCCGCTGATGATACGGGCTCATTTCAATAACCGCGTGCTGATAGCCTTCGAAGCGGTCAAGCCGCAAGCGCTGATGGATTTGTGATGCGAGGCGCCCCGTGCCTGCACCCCATTCTACAATCGTAATCGTGCTGGGATCCCAGCCTCGTTCATTCGCGCGCCGCTGTATATATACGGCCAGCATGTCACCCATTATCGTGCCGATATTCGAGCTTGTGTAGAAGTCTCCGTCCCGGCCAATCTTGGGGCGGTCCGACATATAATAGCCCTCCGTTGAGTGGTATAAACATATCTCCATAAACTTTGAGAAAGGGATGGCTTTACAGGAAGAAAGCTCGATTTGGTTAATTAAGTATTGAATGAGAACGGAGTTAGGCTGATAATGAAACATGCAGTCCTTCCTTTCTGCTCTGTTAGAGGTTGTTTAGAAAGCCCTCTTTCGATCACGAACCGTTAAAATTTGTCCAACGATATTGACCTATCATCCATTCGTCCATACATAGCTTTGCATGACGATTATTGCGATAGTATGTAAACAGGTCATGTCCAACTACATCCCAACATACGATAATGTTGTGCAAACCGTTTAAAGGGGGTACCCTGATGCAACAAGTTAAGCGTGTGCACCGCGCACTTATTACGCTGCTAATCATTCTATTTATCGTTTCCTTGGTCCCCGGTGCGACACGCGCAGAGCCGACAATGCCAGCGGCATGGAACAAGCAGCCGTCCGAAGAGGAGAAGCAATTGCTCCAGCAGAGCTTGTCCATCACCGAGCTCGACAAAGAAATTGAGCGGATTTCGGCACGAGAATCCGAAGCGGCCGCCAGCCGCAAGCAGACAGAGTCCGAGATTCTGAAGCAGGAAGCGGCTTTTGAGAACAAACGAGAGCAAGCGGGACGTGTCCTGCGCGCTTATTATATCGGTGAACGCGACATGATGCTGCAAGCTATCATGTCTGCGGATGAACTTGATGATTTGTTCATGTTGCTTGATTATTTTCGACTACTTTTTTATTCGGACCAAGAAATATTGGAGGAATACTCCAATCAGCTGACCAAACTGAATCAACTGCGGCGTAGTTTGGCTCAAACCGAACACGAGCTTACTGAAGTGCGTAAGCGGTTAGTCAATCAGCGCGGGCGCTTAATTACACTGCGGGAGAAATTCGATACGAATCTGGCTGACAGCAGCGACCCGCAAGCGATGAGCCGACTCATTCAAGAATTCACAACCTATTGGAAGAATGTCGGGCTCTTCGAAGTTAGACACTATTTCCGCGCACTAGCCGACGCGATGCAGAAGCTCCCCGATTTCGTGCAAAAAAGTGGGAGTATTAGCATGAACGGCAAAAACTATACGATAACGATACAAGAGGAACAGCTCAATCAATTTCTACGAGAGCAGGATCCGATATTCGAACAGTTCTTCTTCCGGTTCAAAGAAGGTGTCATTGCGGCAGAAGGAGAGCGTTCCGGCCTAAGCGTCCATATTGAAGGCCGCTATACATTGGAAGCAGAGCCCGAGAACAGAATTCTGTTTCATGTGGATCAAATGCTGTTCAACGGGTTAGAACTTCCAGATACAACGCGTCAAGATTTGGAGCAAGAATTTGATCTCGGGTTCTATCCACAGAAGCTCGTTTCTTTCTTAGAAGCAACTGACGTCGCCATTACTGATAAACAAATCACAGTACAATTAACGGTCAAATGGTAGAGCAAACAAAGAATCAGCAGATTATTCATCCATTGTCTGCTGATTCTTCTTTCTATTTCTTCGGCCAAGCCTGATTTAATTGGGCTTTAGTCAAATCCGCATCCATCCACCGCCGAACGGAGGCCATCCAGGACTCCAACGGTCCTGCCTTCTGGATTAGATTGATTTCGTTGACATCATAGGGCAGAAAAGGCTGAGGCAGCCACTGAAGGATGTCCTTCCACGGCTCCATGTAGGCTTGTTCGTGCACAGGAAGTACGGATAACGTATCATACCAATCATGCTGGACAGATAGACGCGTCATGTAATCAATCCAACGCCTTGCTTCGGCTTCGTTAGGTGAATGTGCAGCGATAACGTAACTGCGGCTGGCCACCCATAGCCCCGCCGGCAGCTTGACTTCTCCCGGCGGCTCAATGACGAGCGGATCGCTTACTTCCAATACGGCTTCTGAGTATGGGACGATGGCAAAGCCGATTTCTCCGGATTTCAGCAAATCCCATGTCTCACTGCCGCTAGCTTCCTTCTTCCATGCTTTAAAGTGGGTGAGGTACGGTTCTAGCTCTGACACGTGTTGACTCCATGTTACAGCTGTCGCCCCCGCTCCGTTTACCGTACGCGTGGTGACCCAGTCTTTCTGTCCGTCCGGTGATGGATTGGACTCGGGCATGAGAAGGCCAAGACGCCACAGCATGGATAGCAGCGCATAATCATCCTGCTCATGCCAAGCAAACCATGTTGCCGGCAGTTGATCGGTGGGAGGTGTCTCGTCCGACGGTACTGCAGTCTGGTCCTCCTTCTTCGGCTCTCCGCCGCCTAACGCGCCAGAACCCTGCTGACCAACCGATGGTAAAGAAGTCTCCTTCGATGCAAACAACTGCTTCCAGTCCTCCCATTTCGATGGAAGCGGCGTTCCGAACTTGAGCTTGTCTTTATTCCATACCAACACATACGGATCCAACTGTGCGGGCTCTGCCCATGTATATCCGTTCCACTTAATCCGATCGTTCAACCAAGCTGGAGATGCTTCACTGCCATTGGAAGATGGCTCCATCGGGAGCAGCCACCCTTTTTGGGCATACCATTTGACTGAGTTGCTGTCCGTCAATATTATATCCGCGCTGTCTTGCATTTGCAGCTCACGCGGCCATTGTTCTGATACCTGTTCATCATTTGCGTTCACAAGTTCAACGAAGATGCCCGTTTCATCTATAAACGTCTGGTTCAATTTGCGCATCTGAATGAAAGACATCGGCGATAAGTGAACAGCGACTTTCAACTGCTTCCATGTTTCATTCTTCTTCGACTGTGGAGGATGCTTGGCAACCTCGTTCTGTGAAGGCTCCGATTCCGTGAACGTTGGAACGATGCCGCTGAACTGAGAGAGTAAGAGTAACGAAATGACGATCATCAATACAGCTACTAGCGTCTTTTTCAGGTTTGGCATCGCTCTCTCCTTCCCATTATCAGATCATTCAAATCAATATTCCTATTGTAGCACTCAAGTCCGATCCTTGTCCCCTAAGCAAAGCAAATCTTTTTAAGAAAAAAGAGCCTATGGCACTATAAACTGTACCCTTTGTAAAGG
>NZ_ALKF01000169.1:0-65923 GCF_000283315.1 Paenibacillus sp. OSY-SE
CCGTTAAGCCCTCCAGCGCCGATGGTACTTGGACCGCAGGGTCCCGGGAGAGTAGGACGTTGCCAAGCAGACAAACCACTGACATTATGTTAGTGGTTTTTTGTCTTGTCCACAACTTATCCACAGAGCCAATGCCTTCCCCATATGATATCCCTCTGATTTATGCCATTCTATCCACATTGTATTTAATGATATCAACAATGACCACATTCTCCACTCGCATAACTAACAAACTGACCTGATCATAGAGCTATAGACTGTGTTAGAGGTTACTGACTCCATTGTCTTTACCTCGTCAATCCCCACTTTTTTGCCTACTTATGAACAATTATGTACTACTGACCATCGATTCAATCAGTAAGCGTATAAGAGCTCTCGCATTATATTATATCTATCCACAATCTATCACAAAAAAGTATTAACTGCGCAAATCGTATACACTATAAAGTATTTATCAACAATCTATCTAGATAAGATATACAAAAAATATATCTTTATATACATATTCATCCCCAGCTTATCCACGCTCTGTGGAAAAGTCACGAAATATACACATCTTTGACTTTTGCAGCATGAATTAAAAATGATCGGTATATGCACCTGAACTCTTTCCGCACGCAGCATACAATGGACAAAAAAATGAAAATAAAGTATTGGCAAAGCAAAAAAATTCCGCTATAATAAACGTAAAGTCAAAGAAAGTCAAAGTCAGAATAAAGCACAAAAAGTCAAATAGTTAGGAAAAGTCGAATAAGGTACCGTCAAAATTGGTTAAACCTAATATAGAAGCGTGCGGAAAGGAGGGAGAAGATGCGCAATATTTCCGACTTGATTGAACATTATTTAAAGCATATGTTAGTGGAGAGCACGGAAGGCGCTGTAGAAATTCAACGAAATGATTTGGCGGAGCAATTTTCATGTGTGCCTTCGCAAATCAATTACGTTATCAGCACAAGGTTCACCTTGGAAAAAGGTTACGTCGTGGAAAGCAAACGGGGAGGCGGCGGATACATCCGCATTCAACGCGTCGATTTGCCGGAACATGAAGGTATCCACAATCATCTGTGCGAATCTATTGGAGAGCTAATCAGTCAGTCGGCGGCAGAGGGGCTCATTTATCAACTGGAAGAAGCAGAATTTATCTCCCGCCGGGAAGCGAATTTATTGAGGGCTGCCGTATCGCGCGACAACTTGCCGATTAAGCTTCCTTACCGCGATGAATTGCGTGCTAGGCTGCTGCGGGCCATGCTGCTGGCTCTGCTTAGCAAATAGATCGACCGATGTATATATAAGGTTGAATATGTCACCTATAAAGGAGGAGAAACGGATATGATCTGTCAACAATGCGGTCAGAAACCAGCCACCTTGCATTTTACCAAAATCATTAACGGGCAAAAGACGGAATTCCATATTTGCGAATCATGTGCCCGGGAGAAGGGCGAATGGATTCCTGGCACGTCTAACGGCTTCTCCATTCATAACTTGCTTTCTGGATTGCTTGACTTTGATCTGTCAGGCGGTGATTCGGGTACAAGCGGTACTGCTCATGCTAACAAGCCACAGGCGACGCGATGTGAGAAATGCGGACTTACTTATTCGCAATTCAGCAAGCTCGGCCGTTTCGGGTGTGATGAATGCTACTCCTTCTTTGGCGACCGCTTGGATCCATTGCTGAAGCGAGTTCACGGCAATACTGTTCACATCGGCAAAATTCCGAAGCGTGGCGGAGGAAGAATTCAACGTAAGCGCGAATTAGAAGATTTAAAGAAGCAGCTGCAGCTCAGCATCATGAATGAGGAATTCGAACAAGCGGCCAAGCTGCGTGATCGCATCCGGGACTTGGAGAAGAATCCGCCTGGTGCTGCGGAACATAACGGTTAGCCTCGTGCACATAAATAATGGGAATTGAACGAATGAAATGGAAGGAGATGGCGAGATGGCAGGGAGACGATTTATGGAGCAAGCGCTTAGTGACTGGATGCGCGGTACGGGTCCAGACTCCGATATCGTCATCAGCAGTCGTATCCGTGTAGCACGGAACTTGAGCGGACTGCCGTTCCCGCTGCTGGCGACGAACCAGCAGTCGGCTGAAGTGCATACCCATTTGACGGCGGTTGTGGATGAACCTGAATTTGCAGCGATCAATCATTTTCAGAAGTTTTCGCTTGTGGAAATGAACGACACCGAGAAGCAGGTGCTGGTGGAGAAACATTTAATCTCTCCGAGTCTGGCTAACGAGTCGCGTAACGGAGTCGTCATATTAAGCGATGACGAATCGATTAGCATTATGATTAATGAAGAAGACCATCTGCGGATTCAATGCCTGTATCCGGGGTTACAAATTCGTGAGGCGTGGGAACAAGCGAGCCGCATCGATGACGTGTTCGAATCACATGTCGATTATGCCTTCGACGAGAAGCGCGGTTACCTTACCTCGTGTCCGACGAATGTCGGTACCGGAATTCGGGCGTCGGTCATGATGCATTTGCCAGCTCTTGTGATGACACAGCAAATTAACCGCATCCTTCAGGCGGTTACACAAGTAGGCTTGGCTGTTCGGGGTATATACGGGGAAGGAAGCGAAGCGATCGGCAACCTGTTCCAGATCTCGAACCAGATTACGCTCGGTCAATCTGAAACCGAGATTATCGATAATCTGTACAGCGTAGTGAAGCAAATTATCGAGCATGAGAAGGCGGCGCGTGAGCTCCTGCTGACGGATAGTCGGACACGACTGACAGACCGTGTATGCCGGTCTTACGGCATTATGAAGCACGCGGCTATCATGGATTCGAAGGAAGCGGCGCAACGGCTGTCCGATATTCGTCTCGGCTCGGATTTGAACATTCTAAACCATATTCACTCATCTGAATTAAACGAATTGCTTGTCATGACACAACCGGGATTTTTGCAGCATATATACAACAAATCGCTGCCAACCGATGAACGGGACGTGTATCGGGCGAGATTGATTCGGGAGACGTTATCGAAATCCAAATCCAAATCATAAAGTTTATGGAGGTGCTTAGACGATGATGTTCGGAAGATTTACAGAACGTGCACAAAAAGTATTGGCTTTGGCACAGGAAGAAGCGGTCCGCTTAGGACACAATAATATCGGAACAGAGCATATTTTGCTCGGCCTCATTCGTGAAGGGGAAGGCATTGCCGCAAAAGCTTTAGTTGCGCTCGGCCTTGGTCTGGAGAAGATTCAAGACGAAGTCGAATCGCTAATCGGGCGCGGTCAAGAACAGCCGACCAATATCGCCTATACGCCTCGGGCAAAGAAAGTCATTGAGCTGTCCATGGACGAAGCGCGCAAGCTTGGCCACACGTATGTCGGAACAGAGCATATTTTGCTCGGCCTGATTCGTGAGGGCGAGGGGGTAGCAGCACGCGTGTTGAACAACTTGGGCATCAGCCTGAACAAAGCGCGTCAGCAAGTGCTGCAGTTGCTCGGCAGCAGCGAAGCGGTATCGAGCCATCACGGCCAATCGCAGAATGTGAGCACACCGACGCTGGACAGCTTGGCACGCGATTTGACGGCGATTGCGAAGGAAGGCAACCTAGACCCGGTCATTGGCCGCAGCAAGGAGATTGAACGCGTCATTCAAGTGCTAAGCCGCCGGACGAAGAATAATCCGGTATTAATCGGAGAACCAGGCGTCGGGAAGACGGCCGTTGCCGAAGGCTTGGCCCAGAAGATTATTAATAATGAAATTCCAGAGACGCTCCGTGACAAGCGCGTCATGACACTTGATATGGGCTCGGTCGTCGCTGGCACGAAATACCGTGGTGAGTTCGAGGATCGGCTGAAAAAGATTATGGACGAAATTCGCCAAGCCGGGAATATCATCCTGTTCATTGATGAACTGCATACGCTGATTGGCGCTGGCGGTGCCGAAGGAGCAATTGACGCTTCAAACATCTTGAAGCCGGCGCTGGCACGAGGGGAGCTGCAATGTATCGGTGCGACGACGTTGGATGAATACCGCAAATATATTGAAAAAGATGCTGCCTTAGAACGCCGCTTCCAGCCAATTACGGTTGATCAGCCGACGCCGGAAGAAACGGTTCAAATTCTAAAAGGGCTGCGCGATCGTTACGAAGCGCACCATCGCGTCAAAATTACGGACGAAGCGATTGACCAAGCAGTGAAGCTGTCAGACCGCTACATTACCGACCGCTTCCTGCCGGATAAAGCGATTGACCTGATTGATGAGGCCAGTTCGAAAGTACGCCTTCATTCATACACGGTACCGCCTAACTTGAAAGAGCTCGAAGCCCGCTTGGAGGACATCCGCAAAGAGAAGGATGCGTCTGTTCAGAGCCAGGAATTCGAGAAAGCAGCCGCGCTGCGCGATACAGAGCAGAAGATGCGCGAAGAGCTGGAGACGGTACGCAATCAATGGAAAGAGAAGCAGGGACGCATGGACTCCGAGGTTACGCCGGAAGACATCGCTCAGATCGTAGCCAGCTGGACCGGCATACCGGTGTTGAAGCTGAAAGAGGAGGAAAGCGAACGCCTGCTCAATATGGAAGAAATATTGCATGAACGTGTTATCGGGCAAGACGAAGCAGTCAAGGCGGTCAGCCGTGCTATTCGCCGCGCTCGTGCAGGTCTGAAAGATCCGAAGCGTCCAATGGGCTCCTTCATCTTCCTCGGCCCTACTGGGGTAGGGAAGACGGAGCTGGCGCGTGCGCTTGCGGAATCGCTCTTCGGTGATGATAATGCGGTTATCCGCATCGATATGTCCGAATATATGGAGAAACACTCAACAGCGCGTCTGGTAGGGGCGCCTCCAGGATACGTCGGCTACGAGGAAGGCGGCCAGCTGACTGAGAAAGTACGCCGTAAGCCATACTCGGTCGTCCTGTTGGATGAGATTGAGAAGGCTCACCCAGAAGTGTTCAATATTTTGCTGCAAGTGTTGGAAGACGGCCGTCTGACCGATTCCAAAGGACGCGTGGTGGACTTCCGCAACACACTCATTATATTGACGTCGAACGTCGGCGCCGAAGCAATTAAGCGCAATTCAACGCTCGGATTCACAGCTGCGAACGACACGAGCCGTGATTACAACAACATGAAAGATAAAGTGATGGCGGAATTGAAGAAGAGCTTCCGTCCGGAATTTTTGAACCGGATCGACGAAATTATCGTCTTCCATTCGCTTGATGAGAAGCACATTGCCGAAATCGTCACACTGATGGCAGATGAACTGCGCAAGCGTCTGAAGGAACAAGACATCGATTTTCAACTTACTGACAACGCCAAAGCATTCTTGGCAAAAGAGGGCTACGACCCGGCTTATGGAGCGCGTCCGCTGCGCCGTGCCATTCAGAAGCACATTGAGGACAGATTGTCCGAGGAGCTGCTGAGAGGTCAAATCATCAAGGGCGATGCAGTGCTTATAGACGAGAAGGACGGCGAACTTGTTGTACTGCGCAATACGGAAACTCCGGCTGCAACAACGAATGCATAATCGGTAATGCCACAGGCGCATCTCTTGCGATAAGCAAGGGGTGCGTTTTTTTATGCGGTTTTGTTCTTAGACAAAGAACATGATGTCAGGCTTCCGCTTCATGGTCTGGTTTTCTTATGGGATAATATGTCGCCTCATAAAGGGGGGAACCACGTTAACAAGAGTGAATACTCAGGCTATTCGTACATTTTCCTCATCTTTCCTACCTCAATTGCTAAATCCCTTTATCCCGCTCCTTAAAAATGGTAAACTTGAACGAGGTGGGTAATAAATCAATTGGTTTACTCCGATACAATGAGTATCAACAACGAACTTTAGTAGACCATGGATTGAGTCCGTGATTATCAATTAGGAGTGTCGGCTGACATGGCCAAAGTAAAAACGAAATTTTATTGTAGCGAGTGCGGCTATGAGTCTCCAAAGTGGATGGGGAAGTGTCCGGGCTGCAGCGAGTGGAATACGATGGTCGAGGAACGTGAAACCGTCGTGAAGACTGCAGGAGTCCATACTTCCTTGATTCAAACGAAAGAAAAGCCGCAATCGATCATACATATAGAGAGTGGACGCGAACCTCGATTAACGACGACACTAAGCGAACTGAATCGTGTCTTGGGCGGCGGAGTCGTTCCGGGTTCCCTTATCTTAGTCGGCGGGGACCCGGGTATCGGGAAATCCACACTGCTCTTGCAGACCTCAAATGCGCTCGCGACCAGCGGGCTGAAGGTATTGTACGTGTCTGGCGAGGAATCGATGCGGCAGACGAAGCTTAGAGCAGATCGGTTAGGTGTGCTGTCTGAGCGTTTGTTCGTCTTAAGCGAGACGAATCTACAATATATCGAAGAAGCGATTGACACAATGAAGCCCGACTTTCTCGTCATCGACTCGATTCAGACGGTGTTTCAGCCGTCAGTTGAATCCGCTCCGGGCAGCGTGGCACAAGTGCGCGAATGCACAAGCACTTTTATGCGCATCGCTAAAGGTAGAGGAATTGCAACGGTGCTGGTCGGCCACGTGACGAAGGAAGGGGCTATTGCAGGCCCTCGCCTTCTGGAGCATATGGTGGATTGCGTGCTCTACTTTGAAGGGGAGCGGCACCATTCTTATCGTATATTGCGTGCGGTCAAGAATCGGTTCGGCTCCACGAATGAAATCGGCATATTCGAGATGACCGAAGGCGGATTGGTGGAAGTGAAGAATCCTTCCGAAATGTTCCTGCAGGAACGGCCGCTCGGTGTAGCCGGCTCTACGGTCGTGGCCAGCTTGGAGGGGACGCGGCCGGTGCTGGTGGAGATGCAGGCTCTCGTATCAGCTACCAATTTCCCTTCCCCGCGTCGCATGTCGACGGGGATTGATCATCAGCGGCTGTCGCTTATCATTGCGGTGCTGGAGAAGCGCATGGGAATGTTTTTGCAGAATCAAGATGCATATGTGAATGTAGCGGGTGGCTTGAAGCTGGATGAGCCGGCGGTGGATTTGGCTATGGCCGTCGCCATTGCTTCAAGCTTTCGCGATATGCCGACACAGCCGTATGATGTCGTATTCGGTGAAGTTGGCTTGACAGGAGAAGTGCGCGCCGTCTCGCGCGCGGAACAAAGGGTGAAAGAAGCAGAGAAACTCGGATTTAAGCGAATTATTTTACCAGAGAGTAGTTTGCGGGGGTGGAAACCGCCTGATCATATTGATATTATCGGTGTAAATACGGTTGCTGAAGCATTAACTGCGGCGCTAGGTTAGGGGGCATAGACAAAGAATGAAGGAAAGCCAGCTAGATATAATGAATGACCTACTGCGGATGGTTGCGCCGGGGACCCCATTCCGTGAAGGGTTAGAGAACGTATTGCGTGCAAAGACAGGCGCTCTTATTGTCGTCGGCTACAGTCCAGAAGTAATGGAAGTCGTTGATGGCGGATTTTCAATTAATTGCGATTTTTCGCCCAGCTATTTGTATGAGCTTGCCAAGATGGACGGCGCCATCATTTTAAGCGAGGACATTAAGCGAATCCTTTATGCAAATACACAGCTCATTCCGGATTCATCCATACCGTCGACAGAGACGGGGATTCGGCACCGTACCGCGGAGCGTGTTGCGAAGCAGACCGGTAAGCTCGTCGTGTCTATCTCCCAGCGCCGCAACATCATTACGCTATACCAAGGCAGCCTTCGCTATGCGCTGAAGGAGATTGGCGTCATATTGACGAAAGCGAACCAAGCGATTCAGACGCTGGAGAAATATAAGGCGGTACTCGTACAAGGCATGACCAATTTGACGGCTTCCGAGTTCGAAGAACTGGTGACTTTGGCCGATGTTGTTAACGTTGTGCAACGTATTGAAATGGTATTACGTATTAAAATGGAGATAAAGCGTTACATCAATGAATTGGGTACCGAAGGACGTCTCATTAGCATGCAGCTGGAGGAACTGGTAAGCAACACCGAAGAAGATGCTTGGCTGCTCGTGAAGGATTACGCCCGGGATGAGAGTGATGAGAAGATCCGCGAAATTTTTGCCCAACTGAAAAAATGCACCGCGGATGAACTGCTCGATACCCATCACCTGATTCGCGTGTTGGGGTATCCGACGACAAGCGCGATTCAAGATGAGTCCATTTCACCGCGCGGCTATCGCGTCTTAAGTAAAATCCCGAGACTCCCGAACGTCATCACTCATAACTTAGTGGAGACATTCGAGTTCCTGCCGCACGTCATGATGGCTACCATTGAGGAACTGGATGAAGTGGACGGCATCGGTGAAGTGCGTGCACGCACTATTAAGGAAGGACTTAAACGCATTCAAGAGCAGGTTTTCATTGACAGGCAGATTTGATTTTCCAACAATGAAAACACGAACGTTGGGCATAGTAAAATTAGAGGTGAACCTATGATTATAAAGTCTATTCCGAGCTTGTTTACGATCGGCAACTTGTTTCTCGGAATTATATCCATTATGCTTGCGTTTCACGACGACTACAGCAAAGCCGCTCTTATGGTTATTATCGCCATGCTGCTTGACGGTCTTGATGGTCGGGTAGCACGGGCATTGAATGCGCAGAGTGAATTCGGCAAAGAGCTGGACTCTTTGTCCGACGTTATTTCGTTCGGCGTGGCCCCGGCATTCATTATGTATGTGGTGGCATTTAGCGAAATGAACTCGGCGCTTGCCTGGATTGTAACGGCCATATTTCCAATTTGCGGTGCGCTTCGCTTGGCTCGATTTAACGTTAAGGATGGGATTCCGGGCTATTTCATCGGTTTGCCTATTCCGGCTGCAGGCGGCGTTGCTTGTACGCTTGCGCTATTTCATGAGACCATTCCCGGAGCTTACTTGATTATCGCCATGCTCCTTTTGTCTTATTTGATGGTAAGCACTGTGAAATATCCGAATTTCAAGAAGGTTGGCATTCCGAAGAAAGCGATTTGGATTACGCCTATCGTCATCGCGGGATCCGCTGCGATTGCATTTTGGAAGCCAGAGCAGACACCGAAGCTCATATTTGTTCCCTTGGTGCTATATGCTCTCCTTGGCTTAAAAAAAAACGTTAGAATGCTGAATAGACGTCGCAAGAAGCAAAGAGATGCGGAAGAATGGTACCAATCGAAACATTCTTAACCTAATTAACGATACAGCACTTAACGCTAAAGGGACAGTATCCCTTTAGCGTCAAGTGCTGTTGTTGTTTATACTGAGCCGGTATCCAACAGGGATACCGGCTTTTTGGCATAAAAAAGCCGAGAACGGTTATCCAAGCTGCCCTGTGTGCAGCGCAGATACCCGCCCTCGGCTCTATAATAGCTTAGTAGCAAGTATTGTTGCCCCCTGACGTTAAGACAAATTAAAAATACCAAGCGTAGAGCATTTGCTCGATTCCTGCTTCACGACATCATCCAGCTCGATGTCGAGCAGGTTGCAAAGGGCGGACATGTAGAAAAGGTGCTTACCAAGCTCGCTCTTCACGACGTCTTTGCAATTGTCGCACAAATATCCTTGGACGTGGCTTTCCATGCTCTGCTTCGCTTGATCAACATCCATATCAGCGCAATATGGCTGCCGCGTGGCATGCAGCTCCAAGCATCCGCATTCGGTAATGGCTTTGGTCACGGCGCGGTTCACCGAGGCGTCGGACTGACCGTATTTGGAGAGAATGTCCAATAGGCTCCGGTGTCTTAGCAGTAAATCAGCTACCTGATCTTGAAGCGCTTGCAAACTGGGAGTGCTCATTTCCATCCACCTCTATTCTTGGAATAGTGCAACGGTGCAAGCGTCGCACGAGAACGCTTGTTACGCATAACGTTTTCAAGAACATTATACGACTAGGAATTCCCATTTATCAACTCGGCACCGCGATAAAATTCAGAATTCGAGGATTAGGAGCCATTTCGTTGGGCCATAATTGTAAGGAAATCCAAATAGAGTAAGGAGGTGGACGTTTGTGTTTAAACGAATATTTCTAGGATTGGCTGGACTGATTGGCGCTTGGAGCGGGTTGGAGCTGCAACATTATTGGTATACACAGACGATGGAATTTGCCGCGGTAATGAATCAAGGGTTCTCTTCTGTCCGCTTGTTATGGGCGTTTGGCGGGGCATTTTGCTTTTATGTAGTAGGTCGTGCACTCTTTATGCCATTGTCACGTATTTGGAATACAGGGCGAGAACGAATTGCGGAGATGTCCACGGGAATATTGGTGACGGGTGCAGCAGGTACACTGCTCGGTCTATGTTTTGCTTCGCTCATCACACCACTCTTGGGGCAATTCGGGAGCGTGGGGCATATGGCATCGGTTATTATCGCGATAGCGAGCGGGTGTGCAGGCATGCAAATTGCGCTGCTCAAACAGGAAGATATGGGATTGTGGCTCTCTTCGTTCAAATGGTTGGAACGCAGCAGTGAAGAAGAATCTGAATACCGTTATGAGGAACACAAAATATTGGACACGAGCGTCATTATTGACGGCCGTATAGCGGATATTTGCAAGACGGGATTTATCGAAGGGACGATTGTCATTCCAGAATTCGTGCTTGAAGAGCTTCAGCATATCGCGGACTCTTCGGATTTGTTAAAACGAAATCGCGGACGTCGGGGATTGGATATTTTAAATAAGATTCAGAAGGAACTTGAGGTCAAGGTGCTGATTTATGAAGGTGACTTCGATGAGATCTCCGAAGTGGACAGCAAGCTCGTCAAGCTTGCCAAGCTGTTGAAGGGCAAAGTCGTCACCAATGACTTCAACTTGAATAAAGTGTGCGAGCTGCAGGGCGTGTCTGTGTTGAACATTAACGACCTTGCCAATGCGGTGAAGCCGGTCGTACTGCCTGGCGAAGAGATTGTCGTGCAAGTAATCAAAGACGGCAAGGAACACGGTCAGGGTGTCGCCTATCTGGATGATGGTACGATGATCGTGGTTGAGGGCGGGCGCGACTACATCGGCATGACGATGGAAGTGCTCGTAACGAGCGTGCTGCAGACGTCAGCGGGACGCATGATTTTTGCCAAGCCAAAACTGTTGGAAAAAGCCCAATAAACAGGTATGATGGGGGTAGCACCATCATGGAGGGTTAACAGGGATGGAACAAGGCTTTGGAGTGGTGATCGTGGCTGCCGGCAAAGGCACGCGTATGGGCACCGAGGAGAGTAAGCAATATTTACGGCTGCTGGACAAGCCGGTAATTGTACATACGGTGGAGCGGTTTCAAGCGATGCCTGAATGCGAGACGATCGCTTGGGTGACGTCAGCGCAGGACATGCCCCGCTGTGAAGATTGGGTACGTGAATATGGACTGGATAAAGTCCGCGATATCGTAGCCGGCGGCAAGGAACGGCAGCACTCGGTGTATGCAGGGCTGCAGGCGCTGCAGGCACGCGGCTTGGATTATGTATTGATTCACGATGGCGTACGGCCTTTTGTGGACCCAGGCAAGGTGAAGGCATGCTTTACCACGGCCCGGGAGCATGAGGCGTGCGTATTGGCCGTACCGGTGAAAGATACGATAAAGCAGGTGAATGGGGATGGCGTCATAACGGCAACGCCGGACCGACGCAGCTTGTGGGCGATTCAGACCCCACAGGCTTTTCGTCTTTCCATATGTATGTCCGCCCATGAGCAGGCGGAGCTAGAGGGATTCATCGGGACGGACGACGCGATGCTCGTGGAGCGCATGGGCGTTCCAGTTCATGTCGTGGAAGGGGATTACACGAACATCAAGCTTACGACACCGGACGATCTGGATTGGGCGGCCTGGTGGATGTTGCGGAATCAATAACACGGTAAGGGAGAGGGAGAATTCGTGATACGAGTAGGACAGGGATTCGATGTGCATCAATTGGTGGAAGGACGTCCGTGCATCATCGGCGGCGTACATATTCCATATGAAAAAGGTCTGTTGGGGCATTCGGACGCCGACGTGCTTCTGCATACGGTAAGTGACGCCGTCCTCGGAGCCTTGGGTCTCGGCGACATTGGGAAGCATTTCCCAGACACGGATCCGGCATACAAAGACGCGGACAGCGTGAAGCTGATGGAACATGTCTGGGCGTTCGCGAAGGAGCGGGGCTACCGGCTTGGCAACGTGGATTGCACCATTATTGCGCAGAAGCCGAAGATGCTGCCGCACATACCGGCCATGGTTGCGAATATCGCACGCATATTGGAAGCGGATGAGTCGCAGGTGAACGTGAAAGCGACAACGACGGAACAGCTTGGCTTTACGGGAAGAAGCGAGGGAATTGCCGCTCAGGCGGTTGTCTGCCTCTTTAAAGATATGGTATAACTAAAAGTGAGTATTCAAAAGGGGAATTTTTGAACCACCTCTAAAAGGTAGACTAAAATAATCGGTGTGAGGGAAGCTATCATGAATAAAGACATTCGTGTTCGTTATGCACCAAGTCCAACGGGACACTTACATATCGGAAATGCACGTACAGCACTGTTCAATTATTTGTTCGCACGTCACCATGGCGGGAAATTCATCGTTCGTATCGAAGACACGGACGTGAAGCGCAACGTGGAAGGCGGAGAAGAGAATCAATTCAAGTACATGAAATGGCTTGGCATGGATTGGGATGAAAGCATCGATGTGGGTGGCGATTACGGCCCATATCGTCAGACCGAGCGTCTGGATATATACAATAAATATGTGAATGAGCTGCTTGAACGCGATTGGGCTTATCGCTGTTACTGCACGGAGCAGGAGCTTGAAGCGGAGCGGGAGGCGCAAACCGCCCGCGGGGAAACACCGAAATATTCGGGCAAATGCTGTGGATTATCCGCAGAGGACCATGCGCGTCTTGAAGCGGAAGGCCGCCAAGCGAGCATTCGTTTCCGCGTTCCGGAAGGCCGCTCTTATACGTTTGACGACCTTGTAAAGGGCGATATTACCTTCGAGTCCGACACGACGGGTGATTGGGTCATCGTGAAGAAGGACGGTATTCCGACGTACAACTTCGCGGTCGTGCTCGACGATTATTTAATGCGTATATCGCACGTCCTGCGCGGTGAAGATCATATTACGAATACATTGCGCCAACTGATGGTTTACGAGGCGTTCGGCTGGGAAGCGCCGGTATTTGGTCATATGACGCTTATCGTCAATGAGAACCACAAGAAGCTCAGCAAGCGCGACGAGTCGATTATCCAGTTTATCGAACAGTACGAGCAGCTCGGCTATCTGCCGGAAGCCATCTGCAACTTCATTGCACTTCTCGGCTGGTCTCCGAAAGGTGAAGAAGAGCTGTTCTCGCTCGATGAGCTGATTTCGATTTTTGATGCGAATCGCTTATCGAAGAGTCCTGCGGTATTCGATACGAATAAATTGACGCATATCAATAATATGTATATGAAGACAGCAGACATAGAGCGCATCGCGGCACTCTCTATACCGCATCTGCAGCAAGCGGGTCGACTGCCGGAGAGCTTGAACGAAGAGCAGCTCGCGTGGGCGACATCCCTTATCAAGCTGTATCAAGAGCAGATGAACTGCGCTTCCGACATCGTGGAACTGTCTGAACTGTTCTTCCGTGACGAGCTTGTCGTCGACGAAGAAGCGAAGCCAGTCCTGGAAGAACCGCAAGTTCCCGCCGTGCTGAGCGCTTTGCTTCAGAAGCTGGAAGCCGCCGCATCATGGGATGTCGATACGGTCAAAGCGGCGATGAAGGAAGTTCAGAAAGAAACGGGCGCCAAAGGCAAAGGATTGTTCATGCCTGTCCGTGTGGCGGTATCGGGCCAAATGCATGGCCGCGACCTGAACGAGACGATTGTCCTGCTTGGCCAAGCCAAAGTATTCAAACGTCTGCGTCAGCTGGCGTAGCAGTCTGGCAACATCGGACGAGAAGCCCTTATTGTCAGCTGCGCTGCACATCCGCTATACTAGACGATATAATACGAGTAAGGAAAAGCGTTGAACGGGAAAGCATTGGCAATTAAGAAGCGTACAGAGAGAACGAACGGTCAAGGACATGCGCATCATGTTCTTGCAGGCTGAGAGTCGTTCCGGTTCGATGCTGATGCGTTGCACCCGGAAGCTTTGTCTCTGAGCGTGCTTGAAGAGTATGGGTAGGAGATGACGTGTCGTTCGCGTTACTGAACGTTGAGTGGGATAGCTGTTACAGTTTACAGACCGCGATTGCGGCCAGATTCCAGGTGAATTCGAGGGAATGAGGCTGTCTGGTCTGGATGTAACGTTATCCAAGCAGAGTGGAACCGCGCACCGCGCCTCTGCAGCATCATGCTGCAGAGGCGTTTTTATTTTAGAGGTTCACCACTTTTAGGAAGTTCCGGGGGGGACGGGTCATGTGGCGTATCATTCGACGAATGCAATCTGATGTGCGAGCGGTGTTCGATAACGACCCTGCGGCAAGAAGCCGGTTTGAAGTCATTTTCACTTATTCTGGACTGCATGCGATATGGGCGCATCTAATCGCTCATTGGTTGTACCGGTACCGTTGGTTTACGGTGGCCCGTATCATTTCGCAGGCGAGCCGCTTTGTGACCGGAATTGAGATACATCCAGGTGCCCGCATAGGGGACCGTCTGTTCATCGACCATGGGATGGGGGTCGTAATCGGTGAAACGTGTGAAATCGGAGACGATGTCGTCATCTACCAAGGGGTTACCCTTGGAGGGACAGGGAAAGAAAAAGGAAAGCGGCACCCCACGATCGGGAACAACGTAGTCATTTCTTCCGGTGCCAAGGTGCTCGGCTCGTTCAAGGTTGGAGACAATTCCAGCATTGGGGCCAATTCAGTCGTATTGCGGGAAGTTCCGCCGAACTGTACCGTAGTCGGTATACCAGGGCGAATCGTGAAGCAGGACGGCATTCGCATTGACCGTCTGAATCATGCCCAATTGCCTGACCCAGTCATCGATATGCTGCGCAGCTTGCAAGGCGAGATCGATGTGCTGAAAGCCGAATTGCAACTATGCAAGCCTTCCAAGCCAAGAAATATTGCTGGTGATCAAGTCGATGATCAAGCAGGAGACCCGGACGCAGCCAGTAAACAGCCAAAAGAAAACGAAGACGCCGCGGAACGGCTTGTTGAAGCCAATGTAATCAAAAAATAAAGCGAAACGAGATTAATGTAGGAGGTTAGCGCACCCATGACGCTGCACATTTATAATACGATGACGCGCCGCAAAGAGCCGTTCATCTCGATACACCCGGATAAGGTGAACATGTATGTATGCGGTCCGACCGTATACGATTATATTCATATCGGCAATGCGCGTCCGCAGATTTTCTTTGACGTGGTCCGTCGTTATTTGGAGACGCTTGGCTATAATGTGAACTATGTCGTCAACTTCACGGATGTGGACGATAGGCTAATTCGCAAAGCGGCGGAACTTGGATCTACCGTGCCGGAGGTCGCTGATCGCTTTATCCAAGCCTTTTATGAAGATATCGACGGGATTGGCGTCCGCCGTGCTTCGCAGAACCCTCGCGTAATGGACAATATGTCGGAAATCACCGCCTACATCGCTGAATTGGTGGAGCGTGGCTTCGCATATGAATCCGGCGGAGACGTCTATTTCCACACGAAGAAATTTCATGATTATGGGAAGCTGTCTCATCAAAATATTGAAGAACTTCAACTCGGCATTCGAATTGAAGTGGATGAGCGCAAAGAGAACCCTGAAGATTTCGTACTCTGGAAGGCGGCAAAGCCTGGAGAAATCTCCTGGCCGAGTCCGTGGGGCGATGGCCGTCCAGGCTGGCATATCGAATGCTCCGCGATGGCGCGCAAATATTTGGGTGAGACGCTGGATATACACGGCGGGGGCCAGGATTTACAATTCCCGCACCACGAGTGCGAGGTGGCGCAATCGGAGTCCATCACCGGCAAGCCACTGGCGAATGTATGGATGCATAACGGGTATATTCATATTAATAATGAGAAAATGTCGAAGTCGCTCGGCAACGGCGTGCTTGTCAAAGATTTGCGCAAGCAGTATCAACCGGCGGCGCTCCGCTATTTCATGCTGGCGACGCACTATCGCAATCCGCTTAACTTCAGCGAAGAGGCAATGGTGCAGGCGGAGAAGAGCGTGAGCCGGATTGCCAATGCGATGGCGAATGTGCAGCATGCTCTGCAGATGGTGACGAACGGAGCGGGTGCGGAAGCGGTGCATGAACAGGAGCCCGATGACACGCTGCAGGCGAAGCTGGCCGGCATCCTTGACACGTTCGATGCGAAGCTGCGGGATGACTTCAACACGGCTGATGCCATTACGGCCATGTTCGAATGGGCAAGCGAGGCTAACACCTACTTGCAGCAGGGTGCCCAAGGAGCGCAGCAGACCGGCAATTTGCAAGCGCTGCTCGATGCGTTCGAAGCGATGAATGATGTGCTCGGCCTCGTGATGGATCAGGAGGATGAGCTGCTTGACGAAGAAGTGGACCAACTCATTCAAGAACGCAATGATGCGCGCAAAGCTAAAAACTGGGCGCGCGCCGATGAGATTCGCGATTTGCTGACAGCTCAAGGAATATTGCTGGAGGACACGCCGCAAGGCGTACGTTGGCGTCGCAAATGAAGAGAGACGAACAACCGGCGTCCGGAGGCAAAGGAGCGAATAACAGCGCCATGAACAAGGATGAACAAGCACGGCATGAGATAGACGAAGCGAGCACGGGACAAGGGGAGCCGCAACATTTGCTCTTCCCCTTCGCTCCATCCAAGCAAGCGAAGCATTTGAACCCGATCGTGCTCGCTTATATGGGCGATGCCATCTACGAAGCAGCGATACGTCAATATTTAATATCGAAGCCGAATCATCGCCCTAATCATTTGCACCGAGAAGTAATAAGCTATGTGTCTGCGAAAGCACAGGCTCGCTTTCTCGGCAGCATCGCCTCCTTCTTGACGGAAGAGGAAGCCGATGTCGTGCGCCAAGGGCGGAATACGAAGTCGAGCGTGCCGAAAAGTGCCGATGTGAGCGAATACCGACAGGCAACAGCGCTGGAAGCGTTGTTCGGCTATTTATATTTCAGCGGGCAGCATGATCGCATGCGCCAACTGGTGAATATGATCGTTCACGTCCATGAAGCGGAGCACGACAATAAATAACGGGTGGAGCACGGATGCAATACACGAAGCTACACATAACGGGAGGCCATTACACGCATGCATGAAGAATTTATCGCCGGGAAGCACTCGGTTACCGAAGCGCTCAAATCTGGGCGCACCATCAACAAGATATGGATTGCGGATAATGCGCAGAAGCATTTGACCCTGCCTATCATCGCCGAGGCGAAGAAAGTGGGAGTCGTCATTCAGACGGTGGACAAGCGTAAGCTGGACCAGATGGTCGAAGGCGTACAGCATCAAGGTGTTGTCGCACAAGTCGCTGCTTATGATTATGTGGAAGTGGAAGATATTCTCGCCCGGGCCGAGGCCAAAGGGGAAGTTCCTTTTTTGCTGTTGCTGGACGAAATCGAAGACCCGCATAACTTGGGCTCGATTTTGCGTACGGCGGATTGTACGGGAGTTCACGGTGTTATCATTCCGAAGCGTCGCTCGGTTGGACTTACCGCTACGGTATCGAAGACATCGGCAGGGGCAGTCGAATATGTGCCGGTTGCCCGCGTCACGAACTTGACACAGACAATGGAACAGCTGAAAGAGCGCGGCGTGTGGATTGTCGGTACAGACGTATCGGCGACGCAGGAAATATACGATGCGGATGTGTTCACACTTCCGGTTGCGCTTGTAATTGGCAACGAGAACAAAGGCATGGGTCGTCTTATCCGTGAAACGTGTGATGTTCTCTGTACATTGCCAATGGCAGGGCAAATCAATTCGCTAAACGCGTCGGTAGCCGCTGGCATCTTTATGTATGAGGTTGTGCGCCGGCGCCGCGGCTGAGGCTGCGGAACATGGAACGGCAGGATTGGCGCGATGTGCTCTTGGTCGATGGTTACAATATGATTGGGGCATGGCCGGAATTGTCGCAGCTTGCGGATAACCGATTGGAAGAAGCGCGGGATCGGCTGCTGCACATGCTTGCGGATTATCAAGCTTATTCGGGGCGAAAAGTCATTGCCGTGTTCGACGCGTATCGCGTTCCCGGTCTCGGGATGAAATACAAGCAGGGGAATATGACGGTTTATTTTACAAAAGAAAAAGAAACGGCGGATGAATGCATTGAACGTCTCGTAAAGGAACTGACGCATCGCCGCCGTCAAATCTATGTTGCCACCTCCGACATGACGGAGCAGCGCGTCACCTTCGGGCAGGGTGCGCTTCGTGTCTCTGCGCGGGAGCTTCGGCTCATCATTGAGCAGGCAAGACAAGAAGTGCAGTCTCGTATTCGGGAGCATGCATCGCAGCCGATCAAACGTAATCCGTTGGAAGGGAAGCTGAGTCTGGATCAACTGTTGAAGCTGGAACGGATGCGCCGCGGCGAGAAAGACTAGCAGAGGTTGAAAAGCAGTTTTTTTGAACACGCGCTAGAATCGAGAGAAGAGATGTTCGCCCAGTACGGATTTTGGTATCTTTTTTCCAAGCGATTGTCTCTTTATTTGTGAAATACCTTGGATTCCGCTCTGGATAAGGCTTCACTTGGTTGACGGTGTTAGATAGATTCATATATACTGAATCTATCATTTGTGATGTAACAGTGGATTGCGTTGCAGGCCGGAGGGATTGCTAGTGAGTGTTGACCTCAGAGTATTAAGCGCCTCCTCATACGATCGGTTGACGGATGAACAGCTAGTCGACGCGGTTCGTGATGGGGACAGTGAAGCGCTTGAATACTTAATTAACAAATACCGCAATTTCGTACGGGCGAAGGCACGCTCTTATTTTTTGATCGGGGCTGACCGTGAAGATATTGTACAAGAGGGTATGATCGGCCTATACAAGTCGATTCGGGATTTTAAAGGTGACAAGTTGGCTTCATTCAAGGCGTTTGCCGAACTGTGCATCACAAGACAGATCATTACCGCGATCAAGACCGCGACGCGTCAGAAACATATCCCTTTAAATTCATACGTTTCCTTGGACAAGCCGATTTACGATGAAGATTCGGACCGGACGTTGCTGGACATTATCGGGGGTTCGCGTGTATCGGACCCGGAAGAGCTCATTATTAATCAAGAAGAGTTTGTCGGACTTGAAGACAAGATGTCCGAGATACTGAGCGATTTGGAACGCAAAGTGTTAATGCTTTATTTGGACGGACGATCCTATCAGGAGATTGCCGTCGATCTAGATCGTCATGTCAAATCCATTGATAATGCTCTGCAGCGTGTGAAGCGCAAGCTGGAGCGGTATTTGGAATTGCGCGATGGCGCACATGAGGAATAGCGAACGATAGAGAGATGCCATGAAGAGCTTATCCACCTCACGAGTGAGGGAATAAGCTTTTTTTACTATTAAGGAATGGTTCTGACTGGTGAAGGAGTGGGAATGCCGCGATCGTGAAAAGGTGATGATAGGGCGCAGGTTTAGATTGATTGAAAATCTACCATACTGGTATAGACTTCGACATTCGAGATTATTCCTTTTGCATGCAGCTGTCGGTTATGATAGAGTGGAGGTCGTAACCCCCCTAGCGTCAATACTTTTCGTTGACATGATTTGACCCTTATGATAAAGTGTTTTAGGTAGCCCTAAATATGCGTACGTTTTTACTGAATAAGTCTGTCTTATTCAGCTCGAGAGGCGGTTTTTATTCCTTATGGATTGGGAACAAACTGTTTCCCCTTGGGATAAATTCGACGCTTCTTATCATTAAGGTGTCTTCAGGAGGTGTACTATATGCGGGTAATCGTTACGATGGCTTGCACGAACTGCAAACAACGCAACTACACGACAACAAAGAACAAACGCAATCACCCAGACCGCATTGAGTTGAAGAAATTCTGCAAGTTCTGCAACGAGCATACTTCTCATCGCGAAACAAGATAAGTCAGATGGAGGTGTAGTCCGTGGCTTTCTTCGGGAATCTGAAACGTAGTTTCGGTTCAATGTTTTCCTTCTTTGCCGACAGCTGGGGCGAATTGAAAAAAGTTCGCTGGCCCAATCGTAAAGAATTGACAAGCTATACGATCGTCGTATTAGCCACGGTTGTCTTTATGACGCTTTATTTTTGGGTCCTTGACATCGGAATTAGCGCGATCGTCGAAGCGATTATTTAATAAAGTCCCAAGGTGGCTTGGTTATGGAAAAGAGATGGTACGTTGTTCATACCTATTCGGGGTATGAAAACAAAGTTAAGGCCAATTTGGAAAAGCGCGTCGAATCCATGGGCATGGAAGACAAAATTTTCCGAGTTCTTGTTCCAATGGAAGAAGAAGTGGTAAACAAAGACGGCAAGAAAAAGATCGTCATGCGCAAGGTTTACCCTGGCTATGTTTTGGTAGAGATGATCCAGACGGATGAGTCTTGGTATGTTGTTCGCAATACGCCAGGGGTCACTGGTTTTGTCGGTTCTACTGGTTCTGGTTCAAAGCCTATCCCGCTGTTGCCTGATGAGGTTGAACAAATCTTGAAGACAATGGGAATGGAAGCGCCGAAGCCAAAAGTCGATTTCGACTTGAAGGAATCGGTGCGTATTAAGGTCGGACCTTTTGCTAACTTTGTCGGTACGGTTGAAGAAATCATTACGGACAAGCAGAAGTTGAAGGTCCATGTTAACATGTTTGGAAGAGAAACCCCGCTTGAGTTGGATTACCACCAAGTGGAGAAGATTTAATACATCTTTTCAGGTTTCTGCTGTGAGGGAGGGCGCAAGCTTTGAACTCACATATTAGCGCAAGGAGGTGTACTACGTGGCGAAAAAAGTCATTAAAATCGTTAAGTTGCAAATACCAGCGGGAAAGGCAAATCCTGCGCCTCCGGTAGGTCCAGCTTTGGGTCAAGCAGGGGTTAACATCATGGCGTTCTGTAAAGAGTTCAACGCGAAGACAGCTGACCAAGCAGGTCTTATCATTCCTGTCGAAATCACTGTGTTCGAAGATCGTTCCTTTACGTTCATTACGAAGACGCCGCCGGCTGCTGTATTGTTGAAAGTAGCGACGAAAGTAGAAAAAGGTTCTGGCGAACCGAACAAGAACAAAGTTGCGACTGTAAAACGCGACGTTGTTCGTCAAATCGCAGAACAAAAAATGCCTGACCTGAACGCAGCATCTGTTGAATCAGCTATGCGTATGGTTGAAGGTACGGCTCGCAGCATGGGTATCGTCGTAGAAGACTAATTCAAGTTTTCTGGACGCATGTGGGAGGTTTAACCGTTAATACCACAAAGGAGGAAACATAACATGGCAAAACGTGGCAAGAAATACGTTGAAGCCGCTAAGTTGTTCGATAAAGACACAACTTACCAGCCGATGGAAGCTATTGAGTTAGTGAAAAAATCGGCTACGGCTAAATTTGACGAAACGATTGAAGTGGCTGTTCGCCTGGGCGTAGACCCTCGTAAACAAGACCAAAACGTTCGTGGGGTTGTTGTACTTCCTCACGGTACAGGTAAGACTAAACGCGTTCTCGTCTTTGCAAAAGGCGAAAAAGCGAAAGAAGCAGAAGCAGCTGGCGCTGATTTTGTAGGCGATCAAGATATGATCAACAAAATTCAACAAGGCTGGTTCGAATTCGATGTCTGCGTAGCAACACCAGACATGATGAGCGAAGTCGGTAAATTGGGCCGTATCCTCGGTGGTAAAGGTCTGATGCCTAACCCTAAAGCCGGTACGGTTACATTCGATGTATCTAAAGCGATCCAAGAGATCAAAGCGGGTAAAATCGAATACCGTCTGGACAAAGCAGGCCAAATTCATGCGCCAATCGGTAAAGTGTCCTTCGATGCAGATAAGTTGCATGATAACTTTAAAGCTCTCATCGATGCATTGAATCGTGCTAAGCCGGCAGCGGCAAAAGGCGTATACATGAAAAACATCGCTGTTTCTTCGACGATGGGACCTGCAGCACGCGTTGAAACTGCAACATTCCGCTAAGATAGATTCCCTCAGGGGAAGAATCTGGCCTCTGTTGGAAAGTAACGGAAGAGGTTGACATGATTCGACCGTTCGTGCTATCCTGATAGAGTTGCTGAGAGACAGTGTGCAACTAAATTTGAATAATCGTACCGTAGACAGTAGGTGCCGGAAGGCTTAATCTCCTACCGAGGTGTTCGAAATAGAATGAGTGCGAAGGTGTGCGTCGTTGACGCGGCTGCGCACCTGACCTTTTCGTGATGCCTCTGTAGTAAACTGCAGAGGCTTTTCTTATGCTGAAGTAGGTAGAACAGAACGGTCGGGATGCGGTTAGTAATGATACTTGTAGGAGGTGGATTGAGTGGCAAACGCAAAAATAATCGAAGCGAAGCAGCAAGAAGTGCAAGTGATCGCTGAGAAATTGCGTGGCAGCGCAACAACGGTTGTTGCCGACTACCGTGGCTTGAACGTGTCTCAAGTTACCGAGCTCCGCAAACAACTGCGTGAAGCAGGCATTGAATTCCAAGTATTGAAAAATACATTGGTTCGCCGTGCGACAGCAGCAGCGGAATTGTCGGAACTTGACGAAGTATTGTCCGGTCCAACGGCAATCGCATTCAGCCGCGAAGACGCAGTAGCTCCTGCGAAGATTTTGAACGACTTTGCGAAGAAGAACGAAGCTCTTGAGATCAAAGGTGGCGTGGTAGAAGGCCGCGTCGTCGATGTGGCTCAAATCAAAGCGTTGGCAGAATTGCCATCCCGCGAAGGTTTGCTGTCCATGTTGCTCAGCGTGCTTCAAGCGCCAATGCGCAACTTCGCACTTGCTGTCAAAGCAGTCGCAGAGAAGAACGAAGCCGAAGCGTAATCATGATCGCGTTCCCGAGATGGGGTATTGCGCGAGTATCTAATAATTAATCACGAATATGGAGGTTTAACAATGAGCAAAGATCAAATCTTGGAAGCCATTAAAGGCATGTCCGTATTGGAACTGAACGACCTTGTTAAAGCAATCGAAGAAGAATTCGGCGTAACAGCTGCAGCTCCTGTAGCAGTTATGGCTGGTGGCGCTGGCGATGCTGGTGCAGCTGAGCAAACAGAATTCGACGTAATTTTGAACGGCCCTGGCGCTGCCAAAATCAACGTTATCAAAGTAGTTCGCGAAATCACAGGTCTTGGCCTGAAAGAAGCGAAAGACTTGGTAGACAACTGCCCGAAACCATTGAAAGAAAAAGTAAGCAAAGAAGAAGCAGAAGCTGTGAAAGCGAAGCTCGAAGAAGCAGGCGCATCTGTAGAAGTGAAGTAATTTCAGCTCTGTGAAGTGCGAACCCCTTGAAGACCATTCAAGGGGTTTGTTGTCTAGGATACGACCTCGGTGCGCATCTTAGCCAATGAACGGCAGCGATTTTGACCTGCTGGAGCGTAACTCGCTAGGAGGTAAGGGAATGAACGGACACTATTACAGCAAACAGCCGGATGCGTCGCATGACCGTCAGCAGTGGCGGGCGATGCTTCGCGGGATGAACTTCCAGTTCGTTTCTGATGCAGGCGTATTCTCGAAGGGCGGAGTTGACTACGGAAGCCGCGTATTGATTGATAGCATGAATATTCCCGTACGAGCACAAGTGCTTGACGTTGGTTGCGGGTACGGTCCTATTGGTTTAACGGCTGCTCGCTTGGCACAGCAGGGATGTGTTAAGATGGTGGACGTCAATGAACGCGCCTTGCAGCTGGCACAGGAAAATGCCGCGCAAAACGGCATTCATAATGTCACGGTTCAAGAAAGTGACGGCTTGGCCGCACTTGCCGGCGAGCGTTTTGATGTCATTTTGACCAATCCTCCGATCCGGGCCGGCAAAGAAGTCGTCCATCGCATTTTCGAACAGTCCTATGAACAATTAAACGAACAAGGAGCACTCTGGATCGTGATTCAGAAGAAGCAGGGGGCGCCGTCAGCTGAGGCGAAGCTGCACACGTTGTTCGGAGAAGAGAATGTGGAGTTGGTAACGAAGGATAAAGGATATCGCGTCTATCGGGCAACGAAACGATAATAGACGATAACACAATTTCCAAGTTGACTTCATATGCCCAATGTGATATTATTATAAAATGTCAGTATTAGGATGGCCTTCATGTCTTTACATGACCAAAATGTCAAGTCTTTTTTTAAAACAGTGCATACTTTTTTAGGAATTGACGTATAATGTTTACATTTTGGGCAAGTCTATCGATATGAAGGACAAACGACAACATGAAACGGCGGCACGGGGAAACGGCGTCCATCGCAATTCGCATTTTTGCCGTGAACGTGCGTTTTTCTTTTTGCTTTATTTTCTACATTTTCAACTTGTTTCAGAGTCTCTTTCGTGGACTTTATTATAAAGGATACCGAAAAGGATTCGCAATCCATTTTTGTAGTAGACATGAGGGGTGAGTTAAAGTTGGCAGGACATCTTGTTCAGTATGGACGACGCACTCGGCGCAGCTACGCGCGAATCAAAGAGGTACTCGAAGTTCCGAACTTGATTGAAATCCAACAGAAATCGTACGAATGGTTTTTGGACGAGGGATTGCGTGAAATGTTCCAAGACATTTCGCCAATTCAGGATTTCACAGGCAATTTAGTTCTGGAATTTATTGATTACAGCTTGGGCGAACCAAAATACTCGGTCGATGATTCAAAGGAACGCGATGTAACATACGCGGCGCCGCTTCGGGTAAAGGTGCGTCTACTCAACAAAGAGACCGGAGAAGTCAAAGAGCAGGAAGTGTTCATGGGTGATTTCCCGCTTATGACCGAAACGGGTACGTTCATCATCAATGGTGCGGAACGCGTTATTGTCAGCCAGTTGGTTCGATCCCCAAGTGTCTATTTTAGTACTAAAGTTGACAAGAACGGGAAGAAAACCTACACGGCGACGGTCATTCCGAACCGTGGGGCATGGTTGGAACTGGAGACGGACGCAAAAGATATTATTTACGTTCGTATCGACCGTACACGGAAGATTCCGGTGACGGTATTGCTTCGTGCCTTGGGCTTTGGTACCGATGAACAAATCTTAGACTTGCTTGGTCATGACGAATATATCCGCAACACGCTGGATAAAGACAATACAGATTCGACGGAGAAAGCGCTGATTGAAATTTATGAACGCTTGCGTCCGGGTGAGCCGCCGACATTGGATAATGCGAGAAGCTTGCTGATCGCACGTTTCTTCGATCCTAAACGCTATGATTTAGCGAATGTTGGTCGCTATAAGATGAATAAGAAGCTTCACATTAAGAACCGCTTGTTTAACCACCGCTTGGCTGAGACGCTGGTCGATCCGGATACGGGTGAGATTATCGCAGAAGCAGGTCAAATGATTGACCGTCGTCTATTAGATGAAATTTTGCCTCGTCTCGAAAGCAACGTTGGATTTAAAACCTATCATGTTGCGGGTGGCGTATTGGAAAGCGACGATATTCCGATGCAGGTGATTGAGGTGTTCTCGCCGATTGAAGAGGGCAAGGTCATCAAAGTCATCGCCAATGGTATCATCGACAAAACCGTTAAAAATATTACGCCGGCGGACATTATCTCGTCTATCAACTACTTTATGAACTTGCTGCATGGCATTGGCAGCACGGATGACATCGACCATTTGGGCAACCGTCGTCTGCGTTCGGTAGGTGAACTGCTTCAGAACCAGTTCCGTATCGGCTTGTCCCGTATGGAGCGTGTTGTTCGTGAGCGGATGTCGATACAAGACGCGAATGTCATTACACCACAGGCTCTGATTAACATCCGACCTGTTATTGCATCGATTAAAGAGTTCTTCGGTAGTTCACAGTTGTCGCAGTTTATGGACCAGACGAACCCGCTTGCAGAGCTGACGCATAAGCGCCGCTTGTCTGCACTCGGACCCGGTGGTTTGACACGTGAACGTGCGGGCTTTGAAGTTCGAGACGTTCACCACTCTCACTATGGCCGTATGTGTCCAATTGAGACGCCGGAGGGACCGAATATCGGTTTGATCAACTCCTTGTCTACATTCGCCCGTGTCAACGAGTACGGCTTCATTGAAGCGCCATACCGTTGGGTGGATCCGAAGACAGGCAAAGTATCCGAACAGATCGATTACATGACAGCGGACGAAGAGGACAATTACGTCATTGCCCAAGCGAATGCGCTGTTGAATGATGATGGATCGTTCCAGGACGATATGATCATTGTTCGTTACAACAAGCAATCTGACAACATCTTGACGATGCCGAGCGAACGTGTGGACTACATGGACGTCTCGCCGAAGCAGGTTGTGTCGGTAGCGACTGCGCTCATTCCGTTCTTGGAAAACGATGACTCCAACCGTGCGCTCATGGGTTCGAACATGCAGCGGCAGGCTGTGCCTTTGCTTATTCCGGAGGCGCCGTTTGTCGGTACGGGAATGGAACATAAGTCCGCGAAGGATTCCGGCGTATGTATCGTATCCAAAGTAGACGGCTACGTTGAACGCGTAACGGCTAATGAAGTGCAAGTGCGTCGCGTCGAAGTAGTGGACGGCAAAGAGGTCAAAGGCGACCTCGTGAAATATAAATTGCAGAAGTTTATGCGTTCCAACCAAGGAACATGCATTAACCAACGTCCGCTTGCCAGAAAAGGCGAAATCGTCAAAAAAGGCGATATCTTGGCGGACGGCCCTTCCACCGAAGTGGGCGAGTTGGCCCTCGGACGCAACGTCGTCGTTGCGTTTATGACGTGGGAAGGTTACAACTACGAGGATGCGATTCTGTTGTCCGAGAAGTTGGTGAAAGAGGACGTCTACACGTCCATTCACATTGAAGAATACGAATCCGAAGCACGTGATACGAAGCTCGGACCGGAAGAAATTACTCGTGACATTCCGAACGTCGGCGAAGAAGCGCTCAAGAACCTTGACGAGCGCGGCATTATCCGCGTCGGTGCTGAGATTAAAGCAGGTGACATTCTGGTCGGTAAAGTAACGCCAAAAGGGGTTACGGAATTGACGGCAGAGGAACGCTTGCTGCACGCCATCTTCGGTGAGAAAGCTCGTGAAGTTCGTGACACGTCCCTGCGCGTACCGCATGGTACCGACGGTATCGTCGTTGACGTTAAGGTGTTCACGCGAGAGAATGGCGATGAGCTTCCACCAGGCGTCAATCAGCTCGTTCGAGTATATATTGCCCAAAAACGCAAAATTTCCGAGGGTGACAAAATGGCGGGGCGCCACGGTAACAAGGGTGTCATCGCACGTATCCTCCCGGAAGAAGATATGCCATTCTTGCCGGACGGCACGCCGGTTCAGGTCGTCTTGAACCCACTCGGCGTTCCATCTCGGATGAATATCGGTCAGGTGCTTGAAGTTCACTTGGGTATGGCAGCGCGCTATCTCGGCATGCATATGTCAACCCCGGTATTTGACGGTGCGACCGAGTATGACGTGTTCGATACGATGGAAGAAGCTGGTATGCAGCGCAACGGTAAGACGCGGTTGTATGACGGCCGTACGGGCGAACAGTTTGAACGTGAAGTAACGGTCGGCGTCATGTACATGATTAAGCTCGCGCACATGGTCGACGACAAAATTCATGCCCGTTCCACGGGTCCTTACTCCCTCGTTACGCAGCAGCCGCTCGGTGGTAAAGCACAGTTCGGTGGTCAGCGTTTCGGTGAGATGGAAGTATGGGCACTCGAGGCTTACGGTGCGGCATACACCTTGCAAGAGATTCTTACCGTCAAGTCTGACGATGTTGTCGGCCGCGTGAAGACGTACGAATCGATTGTCAAAGGCGAAAATGTACCGGAGCCGGGCGTTCCAGAGTCATTCAAAGTCTTGATCAAAGAGTTGCAAAGCTTAGGTATGGACGTCAAGATTTTGACAGAGAACGAAGAAGAAATTGAAATGCGTGAATTGGACGAAGACGACGATGCCTCCCAAGACAAGTTGAATCTTGGTGCGGAAGGCGAATACGTGGTAGAGTAACAATTCCCCAAATAGGATAGCGTTGTTGGTTCGGACGATGGTCGGCGGCTCCTTTGCCGTTCCGGCCATCGTCAATCCATATAGATTCGAACACAGAAGACCGCTTCCTGTGTGAAAACAAAAGCGGTGAACTCAAGTACAGATTAAGGAGGGTCGCTCCTTGATGGACGTCAACAATTTTGAATTTATGAAAATCGGGCTTGCCTCTCCCGACAAAATTCGCTCGTGGTCTCGCGGCGAAGTCAAGAAGCCAGAAACGATTAACTATCGCACGCTGAAGCCGGAGAAAGAGGGCTTGTTCTGCGAGAAGATTTTCGGGCCGACGAAGGATTGGGAGTGTCATTGCGGTAAATACAAACGTGTACGTTATAAAGGCGTCGTCTGTGATCGATGCGGCGTTGAAGTAACTCGCCAAAAAGTACGACGTGAACGGATGGGGCATATTGAATTGGCCGCTCCGGTATCGCACATTTGGTACTTTAAAGGAATTCCGAGCCGTATGGGCTTAGCGCTGGATATGTCCCCGCGTTCATTGGAGGAGATTATTTACTTCGCTTCCTATGTCGTAACGGACCCAGGAGATACGCCGCTTGAGAGGAAACAATTGCTGTCTGAAAAAGAATATCGCAGCTACCGTGAGAAATATGGTCATGCGTTCCAGGCTGGTATGGGTGCAGAGGCTGTAAAGAAGCTGCTTCAAGATTTGGATTTGGACAAAGAGCTGGATATGCTCAAAGAAGAGCTGCGTACCGCTCAAGGCCAACGCCGTAACCGGGCTATCAAACGCCTGGAAGTCATCGAGGCATTCCGCAACTCCGGCAATAGTCCGGATTGGATGATTCTTGATGTGCTGCCGGTCATTCCTCCGGAACTTCGTCCGATGGTACAGCTCGATGGCGGCCGTTTTGCTACGTCCGACTTGAACGATCTATATCGTCGTGTCATTAACCGGAACAACCGTTTGAAGCGTTTGCTCGACTTGGGTGCACCGGATATCATCGTACAGAATGAGAAACGGATGCTTCAAGAAGCGGTAGACGCCCTGATTGATAATGGCCGTCGCGGCCGTCCGGTAACCGGACCAGGGAACCGTCCGCTCAAATCGCTTAGCCATATGCTGAAAGGGAAACAAGGCCGCTTCCGTCAGAACTTGCTTGGAAAACGGGTTGACTATTCCGGTCGTTCCGTTATCGTTGTAGGTCCGTACTTGAAGATGTACCAATGTGGTTTGCCTAAAGAAATGGCGCTTGAGCTGTTCAAACCTTTTGTCATGAAAGAGCTCGTGAATAAAGGTTTGGCACATAACATCAAGAGCGCAAAACGCAAAGTGGAGCGCGTCAGCCCAGAAGTATGGGACGTTCTCGAAGAAGTCATCCGCGAGCATCCGGTTCTGTTGAACCGTGCGCCGACGCTTCACCGTCTCGGTATCCAAGCGTTCGAACCAATCTTGGTCGAAGGCCGTGCGATCCGTCTTCACCCGCTCGTTTGTACGGCGTACAACGCGGACTTTGACGGTGACCAGATGGCTGTTCACGTTCCGTTGTCGGCAGAAGCGCAAGCAGAAGCACGCTTGCTTATGTTGGCATCCGGTAACATCTTGAACCCGAAAGACGGTAAACCGGTCGTTACGCCATCTCAGGATATGGTTCTCGGATCGTTCTACTTGACGATGGACAACAAAGAAGCAGAAGGCTCGGGCATGATTTTCGCTACTGCCAATGAAGCAGTGTCCGCATACCAACGCGGTACGGCATCCTTGCACGCGCGTGTCGCAATTCCGGCGAAAGCTTTGAAGAAGACATCGTTTACAGATAAGCAACAAGAGGCGTTTATCGTTACGACGGTAGGACGCATTATTTTCAATGAAATCTTCCCGGAAGATTTCCCGTACATCAACGAAGCGACGAAGCGCAACTTGTTCGAGGGAACTCCGGATCATTACTTTATTTATGAAAAAGGCGCGAATATTCATGAAATTATTCAGAATATTCCGCAATCCGGGGCAGTCGGTAAAGACTATCTCGGTCAAATCATTGCCCGTTGCTTCGATATATTCCATACGACGAAGACGTCGGTCATTTTGGACCGTATCAAGCAAATCGGATTTACGTACTCCACACGCGCCGGAATTACGATTGCGGTGTCGGATGTTATCGTACCTCCGGAGAAAGTGGATATCCTGAAGGAATCCGAAGAGAAGGTTAAAGTCATTACGAATCAATATCGTCGTGGTCTGATTACGAATGACGAGCGTTATGACCGTGTTATTGAAGTCTGGTCCATGACGAAGGATAAAATTACCGAGATTCTCATGAAGTCGATGGATCGTTATAACAACATCATGCTCATGGTAGACTCGAAAGCACGGGGTAACAAATCGCAGATTACTCAGCTCGGCGGTATGCGGGGTCTGATGGCGAACCCATCTGGTCGGATTATCGAATTGCCAATCAAATCGAATTTCCGTGAAGGCCTTACGGTCTTGGAATACTTTATTTCCACTCACGGTGCGCGGAAAGGTCTCGCAGATACGGCGCTCCGTACAGCGGACTCGGGTTACTTGACCCGTCGTCTTGTTGACGTTGCGCAGGATGTTATCGTCCGCGAGGACGACTGCGGTACGGACAAGGGCTTCATGGTCAGCAATATCTCCGATGGTAAAGAAGTCATCGAAGGCTTGTACGACCGAATTGAAGGCCGTTATTCCTTTGAAACGATTCGTCATCCGGAAACAGGTGAGATTATCGTTCACCGTAACGATTTGATCGACACTGATAAGGCGGAAGCCATTGTCAATGCCGGTGTTAAAAAGCTGCAAATTCGCTCTGTGCTTAGCTGCCGTGCCCGTCATGGCGTATGTAAGATATGTTATGGCCGCAACTTGGCAACAGGCAAACACGTGGAAATCGGGGAAGCCGTCGGTATTATCGCGGCGCAATCCATCGGTGAACCAGGAACGCAGCTCACGATGCGTACGTTCCATACCGGTGGGGTTGCTGGAGACGATATTACACAAGGTTTGCCGCGTATCCAAGAACTCTTCGAAGCGCGGAATCCGAAAGGTCAAGCGATTATCTCCGAGATCGACGGTGTCGTCAAAGAGATTCGTGAAGCTAAAGACCGTCGTGAAGTGGAAGTCCAAGGTGAAGCCGAGACGAAAGTGTACCCGGTCACCTATGGTTCCCGTATTCGTGTAACCGAAGGCACGCAGATCGAAGCCGGAGACGAGATTACAGATGGTTCGATCGATCCGAAAGAAATGCTCCGAATCAAAGGTATCCGCGGCGTGCAGAACTATATTTTACAGGAAGTTCAGCGCGTTTACCGGAACCAAGGGGTAGAAATCAACGACAAGCACGTTGAAGTCATGATCAAGCAGATGCTGCGCAAAATCCGCATTGTTGATGCGGGAGACACGATTCTTCTGCCAGGATCATTTGTAGATATGCATGAATATGAAGCAGCCAACAAAGATGCGATTCTTGCTGGAAAAGAACCTGCTGTGGCGAAACCAATTTTGCTCGGTATCACCAAAGCGTCTCTTGAGACAGATTCCTTCCTGTCGGCAGCATCGTTCCAAGAAACGACGCGCGTGTTGACCGATGCGGCGATCAAAGGCAAAGTCGACCAATTGCTCGGCTTGAAAGAGAACGTCATTATCGGTAAGCTGATTCCTGCAGGTACTGGTATGAACCGTTACCGCAGCGTGAAGCTAATCAATCCGCTGGAAGAAGAAGTGACGGAAGACGCTCTGGACCCTGCTGGTGTAGGCGCTTCGGAGTAAGCTTAACTTAGCTGTACAATGGATAGCGGAATGTGTCAGTTGGCACCCCGGCAAGATAGGGTGCCAACTGGCTTTCTGTTTCACGAGCGCAGAGGATTCTTGCTGCAGTTGTGGTATGAGCCTCTTCCTTCGTTTTTTTCTTTTTTGAAGTGATAGTTTGAATAAAAAGTAAAAAAACTGCTTGACACTCGGTTTTTGAAGTGCTACTATATCGTAGTGTGCCCGAGACAATGACCTGTACTTTTGGAGGAACATGTTTCATGTCTAATGATAAAGGGTTACAGGATAGCAATGTAAGAATTGGGACGAAACAAACGTTAAAGATGGTTGAGTATGACAAGGCCATTGAAGTGTATGTTGCAGAAGACGCAGACTCGCGTGTAACGTCCAAGGTCATTGCGCTGTGCGAGAAGAAGGGCGTTAAGCTTACATATGTAAGCACGATGCGCGATCTCGGCAAAGCATGCGGCATTGAAGTGGGCGCTGCCATGGTGGCTGTCGTCGATGGCGATGAATAAGGAAACCTATGTTTTTGTTAAGGGTGAAGTCCTACGGCAAAAACTTTTCATTTGTTCATTTATGAACCACCTGGATCTGTGGGCTTAAATGAATGAGTTGTAAAGGTGTTTAATTTTATGGGAAGGGGGTGGCAACATGCCAACAATTAATCAATTGGTACGTAAAGGCCGCGAAGCTAAAATCAAAAAATCCAAATCCCCAGCATTGCAAAAAGGGTTCAACGCGTTGAAACGCGAAGAAACGGATTTGAGCGCGCCTCAAAAACGCGGTGTCTGCACTCGTGTAGGTACATTGACTCCGAAGAAACCGAACTCCGCGCTTCGTAAATATGCACGTGTTCGTTTGACGAACCGAGTTGAAGTGAATGCTTATATCGGCGGTATCGGTCATAACCTGCAAGAGCACAGTGTCGTGCTTGTGCGCGGCGGCCGTGTTAAAGACCTTCCGGGTGTTCGTTATCACGTCGTTCGCGGTGCATTGGACACTGCGGGTGTGAACAACCGTATGCAAGCTCGTTCCAAATACGGTACGAAGCGTCCAAAAGCGAAGAAGTAATTGTTCGCGTTTATGAAGTCATTTGGAAAGGGGGATTCACATGCCACGCAAAGGTCCAGTTCCTAAGCGCGACGTGTTGCCGGATCCGGTGTATAACAGCAAGTTGGTTACTCGCCTGATTAATCGCATCATGATCGACGGTAAACGTGGTGTTGCTCAAACAATTCTGTACGATGCATTTGAAGTCGTTCGTGAACGTACAGGGAATGATCCTATGGAAGTGTTTGAAGCAGCATTGAAAAATATTATGCCGGTCCTTGAAGTTAAAGCTCGCCGTGTAGGTGGTTCTAACTATCAAGTACCTATCGAGGTTAAACCTGAGCGCCGCACATCCTTGGGATTGCGCTGGTTGGTTAACTACTCGCGCAACCGCGGTGAAAAAACAATGCAAGAGCGTTTGGCAGCAGAGATTATCGATGCTTCCAACAACACTGGCGCAGCTGTTAAGAAACGTGAAGATACGCATAAAATGGCTGAAGCAAACAAAGCGTTTGCTCACTACCGTTGGTAGAATAAAGCTATTCGGGTCTCGAATATCGAGTCACCAAACCCATTTTGAAGGGAGATCACTCCATGGCAAGACAGTTCTCCTTGGCAAATACGCGTAACATCGGGATCATGGCTCACATCGATGCCGGTAAAACAACGACAACGGAGCGTATTTTGTTCTACACTGGTCGTACTCATAAGATCGGTGAAACTCATGAAGGTTCTGCAACAATGGACTGGATGGAACAAGAACAAGAGCGTGGTATCACCATTACATCTGCGGCAACAACCGCACAATGGAAAGGTCACCGCGTTAACATTATCGATACTCCGGGCCACGTTGACTTTACGGTAGAGGTTGAGCGTTCCCTTCGCGTATTGGACGGAGCCGTAGGCGTTTTCTCTGCAAAAGAAGGCGTTGAGCCGCAATCCGAAACGGTATGGCGTCAAGCTGACCGTTATGGCGTGCCTCGTATTGCTTACGTGAACAAAATGGATATCATCGGCGCTGATTACCTCGGCGTTATTGATTCCATGAAAGATCGTTTGAAAGCGAACGCTGTAGCAATTCAATTGCCGATTGGCGCAGAGAATGATTTCGTAGGTATCATCGATTTGATGACGGAAAAAGCGTACATCTTTAAAGATGACCTCGGTAAAGAAGTAGATGAAGCTGAAGTTCCAGCTGAGTTGAAAGACAAAGTTGAAGAGCTTCGCATGGAAATGGTTGAGAAGATTGCAGAACTCGACGAAGACTTGATGATGAAATACCTTGAAGGCGAAGAGATTACAGTTCCTGAACTGAAAGCAGCTCTTCGCAAAGGGGTATGCAGCGTTCAAATCTTCCCTGTTGTATGCGGATCTTCCTACCGCAACAAAGGCGTTCAGATGATGATCGACGCTGTTGTTGACTACCTGCCGTCTCCATTGGATGTGCCTGATATTCAAGGTCATCTCGAAGATGGTACGGAAGCCATTCGTCATTCTTCGGACGAAGAGCCGTTCTCGGCCCTCGCGTTCAAGATTATGACTGACCCTTATGTTGGTAAGCTGACATTCTTCCGCGTATACTCTGGCGTACTGAACTCCGGTTCTTACGTACTGAATGCAACGAAGAACAAGCGCGAGCGTATCGGTCGTATCCTTCAAATGCACGCGAACAGCCGTGAAGAAATTGCCGTAGTTTTCTCCGGTGACATTGCGGCTGCAGTTGGCTTGAAAGATACAGGTACAGGCGACACGCTGTGCGACGAAAAAAATCCGATAATCTTGGAGTCCATGAACTTCCCTGATCCGGTTATCCACATTGCCGTTGAGCCGAAGACAAAAGCAGACCAAGACAAACTTGGTGTAGCTTTGTCCAAGCTTACGGAAGAGGATCCAACACTGCGTGCCCACACGGATGAAGAAACGGGACAAACGATTCTTGGCGGTATGGGTGAGCTTCACCTTGATGTCATCGTTGACCGTATGCGTCGTGAGTTCAAAGTGGAAACAAACGTAGGTAAACCTCAGGTTGCTTATCGTGAAACATTCCGTACAGCTGCTAAGGTTGAAGGTAAGTTCGTACGTCAGTCCGGTGGCCGTGGTCAATACGGGCACGTATGGATCGAATTCGCACCGCAAGAGCCAGGTGTTGGCTTTACCTTCGAGAACAAAATTGTCGGTGGTGTCGTTCCGCGTGAATACATCGCACCGGTACAAGCCGGTATCGAAGAGTCGATGAAGAACGGTGTCTTGGCCGGCTTCCCGCTCGTTGATATTAAAGCGACAATTTTCGATGGTTCTTACCACGATGTCGACTCCAGTGAAATGGCGTTTAAGATTGCCGGTTCTATGGCGCTTAAAGCAGCAAAAGAGAAGTGTAATCCTTGCTTGCTCGAGCCAATCATGAAAGTCGAAGTCACTGTGCCTGAAGAGTACATGGGCGACGTTATGGGTATGCTGAACTCTCGCCGCGGTCGCATCGAAGGTATGGATTCTCGTGCAGGCGCACAAATTATCCGTGCTAAAGTGCCTCTTGCAGAAATGTTCGGTTACTCGACAACACTTCGTTCCGGTACACAAGGCCGCGGTGTGTTCTCGATGGAGATTTCTCACTATGAAGAAGTTCCACGCAACATCTCGGAAGAGATTATTGCTAAGAACAAAGGCGAGTAATTCGTCCTTGAAATGTTTTCAATCGGCTGAGCGCATGGCTTGCCCATGTGCTTCCAGCCATTAAACCATACATTCCACTTATTAAGGAGGAACTAGTTCAAATGGCAAAGGCTAAGTTTGAACGTACGAAACCGCACGTTAATATCGGTACGATCGGTCACGTTGACCATGGTAAAACAACTTTGACTGCTGCAATCACTACAGTTCTGGCAAAAAAATACGGCGGTGGATCCGCTATCGCATTCGATCAAATCGATAAAGCTCCAGAAGAGCGCGAACGCGGTATCACAATTTCCACTTCCCACGTTGAGTATGAGACGGATAACCGTCACTATGCTCACGTTGACTGCCCAGGTCACGCCGACTACGTTAAGAATATGATTACGGGTGCTGCTCAAATGGACGGCGCGATTCTCGTTGTATCCGCAGCTGACGGCCCAATGCCGCAAACTCGTGAGCACATCTTGCTTTCCCGCCAAGTAGGCGTACCTTACATCGTCGTATTCATGAACAAATGCGACATGGTTGAAGATGAAGAGTTGTTGGAATTGGTTGAAATGGAAATTCGTGATCTTCTTAGCGAATATGAATTCCCTGGCGACGATACTCCAATCATTCGCGGTTCTGCTCGTGAAGCTCTTCAAAACCCAGAAGGAGAATGGGCTGAAAAAATCGTCGAATTGTTCAACCAAGTTGACGAGTACATCCCAACTCCAGAGCGCGACACTGATAAGCCTTTCTTGATGCCTGTCGAGGACGTATTCTCCATCACAGGCCGCGGTACAGTTGCTACTGGCCGTGTAGAGCGTGGTACAGTTAAAGTCGGCGACGAGATTGAAATCGTTGGTATTCAAGAAGAAACTCGTAAATGTGTTGTTACGGGCGTTGAAATGTTCCGTAAACTTCTTGATTCCGCTCAAGCGGGCGACAACATCGGCGCATTGCTCCGTGGTGTTGACCGTAAAGACATCGAGCGCGGTCAAGTATTGGCTAAACCAGCTTCGGTTAAACCACACACTGAGTTTACTGCACAAGTGTACGTGTTGACTAAAGAAGAAGGTGGCCGTCACAAGCCTTTCTTCACTGGCTACCGTCCACAGTTCTACTTCCGTACAACGGACGTAACTGGTGTAATCGATTTGCCAGAAGGCACTGAAATGGTTATGCCTGGTGACAACATCACAGTTACTGTTAACCTGATCAATCCAATCGCGATTGAAGAAGGTACTCGCTTCGCTATCCGCGAAGGTGGCCGTACAGTAGGTGCTGGTGCGGTTGCATCCATCATCAAATAATGTAAGCCGCCGGCAGTAGTCGGCGCTTCATAGAACCCCTTGTCCTTCGGGACAGGGGGTTTTTTATATTATTTTTTTACATAACCATCATTGGAAATTCACAGTTCGTTCATCGTTCTCTCTTTGTTTTTTACGCAAGACTTGTATAATAAAGCTTAAATCATGCATTCATTGAAATTTAAATAGGCTTATAGACCTGTTTTGTGTCGAATGTTGTTAGAATGTACTAGCAGAAAGGAAGCAAAACATGCGTGTAAAGCAATGGCTTAAACGGTGGAGAGATACAGCTGGAAAGACACAGAGCGATGGTGGAGCTGTTGCCCAACCAAGTCACGTGAAGTATTGGGATATCGATACGGAATTCATGATGGAACAAGGAATTCGACTGCCAGAGAGTCATCCCATACATAAGCAAATAGGTATGATAGGAATAACTGATAGCGATTTATCATTGCTTAGAGCGATAAAGCCTCATCTTCTTCCTCATATCGCCTCCATAACGGACGTTTTTTATGCCACTATCCTTGATGTAGCGAGCCTCAGTGAAATGATTCAAAGTCACAGTACAATAGAACGTCTGAAGAAGACGTTGGAACAGCATATTTCGGAAATATTTGACGGAGTCATCGATGAGGCTTTTTTGAAGAAGCGCTTTAAGATTGCGGAAGTGCACCATCGTATCGGCTTGGATTCCAAATGGTACATGGGTGCCTTTCAAAATGTGCAGCATGGGTTAATCGACATCATTCATCAGCACATCGGTGACTCGCAGCTGCAAATACGGATGATGATGGCCATTATGAAGATCATGAATCTGGAACAGCAAATTGTGTTGGAATCTTACGAGGAGCGACATCGTATAGAACGAGAACAACAGTATCAAGAGGTAAAGGATGAGCTGAAACGTAATATTGCGGAGTTAAGCAGTCGCTTGGCAGAGCTTACCGCTAGTACGAATGAGACGATACAAAGCTTAATCGCGCGCGGTATGAATTTGAATGAAAAGGTCGTGCAAACGAGCGATTCAGCCCGTCATACACAGGCCAGAGCGGAAGACGGAGAACGGCTCATAATGCAATTTACGGGCAGTATGCAGCAAATCGTTGCGCATACACATCAAATGAAATCCAGCATTGACGAATTGAAAAATACATCTTTGCGTATCCGTTCGATTGTAGGGGCTGTAAAAGAAATTGCGGACCAGACGAATTTGTTATCGCTCAATGCTTCAATCGAGGCTGCGCGTGCCGGCGAGCATGGGGCAGGTTTTGCGATCGTTGCCAAAGAAGTGAACAAGCTGGCTGCGCATACAAAGGATACGGTTACGGATATTGAAGAGTTGATTGGGAATTCCACGCTGGTCACGAATGCGGTTGTCCATATCATTACGCAGGTGAAGGGCAATGTAAGCACCGTCAGAGAACAAGCGGATGCGACGGGTGACACGTTCCGCCACATCGTAGAACAGGTGGAGCAGAGCACGACGGACATGGAGCACATGCAGGATGAAATGAAGACGCTGCTGCAGATCATTACAGGCATCGGCCAATCAACTGACGAAGTTGCCGTTTCGGCGGAACGGTTGAATGAAGCGACGCTGCATTTATAGAGAGGGAAGCCGCTGAGAGAACGGTGGGCATATCTTTATTGGAAAAGGCTGAGCTATTACGCCAGTCTTTTTCTGTGTTTCGAACATAGGACATGATACGATTGCAATCGTCATACTTCATATATAGAGAGCAGGAGGATTAAGATGAAAATAATGATGAAACGGATTACGATGCTGCTTATATATAAGTAGAAGTTTCTGCAATCGATGTGAGCCTAGTTGTAGAATATACAGTCAAATGTATCGATTGGTCGACAGAATAGAATGTGGACTGGATATCGTACAGTGGATCGGGCTCTATTTCAGTGATTTCTGCGGTACAAGCGACCAAAACATTGGACAAACCGCCCCGTCGACGTTCCGTTACCACCACCAAGAATGAAAATAGTTCGTTCTATCATCCTGCTGCATATTCCAATGAAATCTGCCCTAAAGAGGCATAGCTACTGTTTTCATGCATTGTAAGATGGGACAGACAATAGGGGGACGGCAAGCCTGCAGCCCTGCAACTTTTATAGTCACTGAATGATGAATTCATATCCAAAACCTGCATCTTACAATATGTGCGGTATTCATGTTAAACTCATATAGCAGATTTGCTAGAGTCGGATTATACAATGTCCTAGTAGGATGCAAGCAGCCGATGAAAATCGTTGTGAAAAAAACTTGCAATCACCGGGACATTTATATATAATAATGAATGTTGTTCGTCGACGTTGCGATGAAGTGAGAGGTTACCGACACACCTGGCCCCTTTGCCATGGCGGTGCGAGGAAAATTTTCACGGAGTATGTCCGATGCAAAATTGGGCGATAAAAGGAGGGACTAAAATGGCAAAGCAAAAAATTCGTATCCGCTTGAAAGCATACGATCACAGAATTCTTGATCAATCCGCTGAGAAAATTGTTGAAACGGCAAAACGTTCCGGTGCAGGAGTATCCGGGCCAATCCCGTTGCCAACGGAGAAGCAAATCATCACCGTGCTTCGTGCGGTGCACAAGTACAAGGATTCCCGCGAGCAGTTCGAAATGCGCACACATAAGCGCTTGATCGACATCGTGAATCCAACGCCGCAAACGGTGGATGCGCTGATGCGTCTGGACTTGCCGTCCGGTGTAGATATTGAAATCAAGCTATAAACTTTATTGGAGAACAGTTATCCACAACTGAATAACTGATTTCTATTAGAATGAACGGATTAAGGATGGAAAAGAGGTGTCAACATGAAAGGTATCTTAGGTAAAAAGCTCGGCATGACTCAAATCTTTACCGCTGAAGGTAATGTAGTGCCGGTAACTGTTATCGAAGCTGGTCCTTGCGTCGTTCTTCAGAAGAAAGACGTTGAGAACGATGGCTACGAAGCTATCCAAATCGGCTATGCTGATAAGAAGGAAAAGCGTTCGACGAAGCCAGAGATCGGTCACGCTAAAAAAGCAAATGCAACGCCTAAGCGCTACGTAAAAGAACTTCGTGGTGTGGAGCTTTCTCAATATGAAGTTGGCCAGGAGTTGAAAGCCGACATCTTTGCAGAAGGTGAATTCGTAGACGTTACTGGTATTTCCAAAGGTAAGGGATTCGCCGGCGTTATCAAACGTTGGGGACAACACCGCGGTCCAATGACTCACGGTTCCCGTTACCACCGCGGACCAGGTTCCATGGGTTCCATTCAAGCGAACCGCGTACCTAAAGGCAAACGCCTTCCAGGTCACATGGGTACAGATACGGTTACAATTCAAAATCTCGAAGTTGTTAAAGTGGATGCAGAACGTAATATCATCCTCGTTAAAGGTTCCATTCCAGGTCCTAAAAACAGCTTCGTTAACGTGAAACAAGCAGTTAAAAAGTAATTGGTGAGGAAAGGAGGAGCTCAGAATGCCTAAAGTAGCAGTATACAACATTAGCGGCGCGCAAGTCGGCGAGATTGAATTGGCCGACACAGTATTCGGTATCGAACCGAATAAACACGTGCTTCATGATGCGGTTGTTATGCAGCTTGCATCGATGCGTCAAGGTACGCACAAAGTTAAAACCCGTTCCGAAGTTCGCGGCGGCGGTCGTAAACCTTGGAAACAAAAAGGAACAGGCCGTGCGCGTCAAGGTTCTATTCGTTCGCCACAATGGAAAGGCGGCGGAGTCGTATTTGGACCAACGCCACGCAGTTATGCCTTTAAGCTTCCTAAGAAAGTACGCCGTCTGGCGATTAAATCCGCATTGTCTTCTAAAGTATTGGCAGAGCAAATCATCGTATTGGATGCATTGGCTATGAACGCGCCGAAGACTAAAGAATTTGCGGCGATCTTGAACAATCTGAAAGTGGATCGCAAAGCGCTTGTTGTGCTCCCTGAGTACAATGACAGCGTGGCACTCTCCGCTCGCAACATTCCTTCGGTGAAGTTGGTTGCAGCAGACGGTGTTAACGTATATGATGTTCTTCGCCATGAGAAGCTCATCATTACGAAAGATGCGGTTCAGAAGGTAGAGGAGGTGTTCGCGTAATGAAAGACCCTCGCGATATCATTAAGCGTCCCATTATCACTGAGCGCACAGCTGACATGATGAACGACCTGAAATACGTATTTGAGGTTGATATCCGTGCGAATAAGACGGAAATCAAACAAGCTGTTGAGCAGATTTTCAAAGTGAAAGTAGCGAACGTGAACACGCTTCGCGTGCCAGCAAAGCCTAAGCGCTATGGCCGCTACTCTGGTTATACTTCCGAATGGAAGAAAGCATTCGTAACGTTGACGAAAGACAGCAAGCCGCTCGAGTTCTTCGAAACGGTATAAATACACGACTTGTAAAGTAAGGAGGGAAAACTAGTGCCAATCAAAAAGTACAAACCGACATCCCCGGCTCGTCGTGGTATGAGCGTGTCTACGTTCGAAGAAATTACGACAAGCACACCGGAGAAATCGTTGCTTGCACCTTTGAGCAAGCAAGCAGGCCGGAACAACCAAGGTAAAATTACGGTTCGCCATCAAGGCGGAGGACACAAACGTAAATACCGTATTATCGACTTCAAACGCAACAAGGATGGCATTCCAGGCCGCGTTGCTACAGTTGAGTATGATCCAAACCGTACTTCCAACATCGCTTTGATCAACTATGCTGACGGTGAGAAGCGTTACATCATCGCACCGAAAGGCTTGAAAGTAGGCGACGTTATCGAATCGGGTTCGGGTTCGGACATCAAAATCGGTAATGCATTGCCGCTTGAGAACATTCCAGTGGGTACAGTTATCCACAATATCGAGTTGCAACCGGGTAAAGGTGGTCAGCTGGTTCGCGCCGCTGGTACGGAAGCCCAATTGCTCGGTAAAGAAGAAAAGTATGTAACGGTTCGTTTGTCTTCTGGTGAAGTTCGTAAAGTTTTGAGAACTTGCCGTGCGACAATTGGTTCCGTTGGTAACGGTGACCATGAGCTTATCAAAGTCGGTAAAGCAGGACGCAGCCGTTGGTTGGGTAAACGCCCAGTCGTTCGCGGTGTCGTCATGAACCCAGTTGATCACCCACACGGTGGTGGTGAAGGTCGCGCGCCGATCGGTCGTAAGTCTCCTATGTCTCCATGGGGTAAACCGACACTTGGTTACAAAACGCGTAAAAAAGGTAAGCATTCCGATAAATATATTGTTCGTCACCGCACGAAATAATATTTCACGGATTGAATACGAAGTGGCGTAACATGCGCAAGTATAAGGTCTCGTGAAGGGAGGATTCACACATGGGTCGCAGTTTGAAAAAAGGACCATTCGTCGATGGTCATCTGATGAAGAAAGTTGAAGAGTTGAACGAGTCCAGCAAGAAAGTTGTTGTTAAGACTTGGTCCCGTCGTTCTACTATTTTTCCTCAATTCATCGGCCACACATTCGGAGTCTATGACGGCCGTAAACACGTGCCTGTGTACGTAACGGAAGATATGGTCGGACACAAGCTTGGCGAATTCGCGCCAACGCGTACGTACAAAGGTCATGATGACGATAAGAAAACGGGCAGACGATAATTTTGAGATATAGCATTTGAGGGGAGGTACTTCCATGCAAGCGAAAGCACATGCGAATAATGTTCGCATTGCTCCACGCAAAGTCAAGCTCGTTATCGACTTGATTCGCGGTAAAGAAGTGGGCGAAGCAATCGCAATTTTGCGCCACACGCCGAAATCGGCGTCCCCAGTGGTGGAGAAATTGTTGAACTCGGCAATTGCCAATGCAGAACATAACTACCAAATGGACGTGAACAAACTTGTTATTGCGCAAGTGTATGCGAACCAAGGGCCAACGATGAAACGTTTCCGCCCACGCGCTATGGGACGTGCAAGCCGCATCAACAAGAGAACTAGCCACATTACAATCGTGGTATCTGAGAAATAAGGAGGGATAACGTGTGGGCCAAAAGGTAAATCCAGTCGGACTTCGAGTTGGTATTATCCGTGACTGGGAATCCAAGTGGTATGCTGAGAAAGACTTCGGCGCATTACTGATCGAAGATGTTAAAATTCGTGAATTCCTTAAAAATAGATTGAAAGATTCAGCCGTTTCCAAGATTGAGATTGAACGCGCGGCTAACCGCGTTAACGTCACAATCCACACTGCTAAGCCGGGCATGGTCATCGGTAAAGGTGGTTCCGAGGTTGAAGCTCTTCGCCGTGAAGTAACGAAAATTGCTGGCGGTAAGAAAGTGCACATCAACATTTCGGAAATTAAAACTCCAGATTTGGACGCTATTCTGGTTGCTGAAAGCATTGCACAACAGTTGGAACGCCGTGTTTCATTCCGTCGTGCATTGAAACAAGCAATTCAACGTTCCATGCGTGCAGGCGCAAAAGGGATTAAAACTGCAGTTAGCGGTCGTCTGGGCGGTGCTGAAATCGCTCGTTCGGAAGGATATAGCGAAGGGACAGTGCCACTTCATACGCTTCGCGCCGACATAGACTACGGCACAGCTGAAGCTCATACAACTTACGGCCGCATCGGCGTAAAAGTATGGATCTATCGTGGAGAGGTACTTCCTGCGGCTAAGAAAAAGGCTGTTGAGGAAGGAGGCAACTAATCATGTTGGTACCTAAACGTGTCAAACACCGTAAGCATCAAAAAGGCCGCATGAAAGGTCAAGCTAAGGGTGGCACGACGTTGAACTTCGGTGAATACGGTTTACAAGCTATGGAACCTACATGGATTACGAACCGTCAAATCGAAGCTGCCCGTATTGCGATGACTCGTTACATCAAACGTGGCGGTAAAGTATGGATTAAAATTTTCCCTGACAAACCAGTAACGGCGAAGCCGCTTGAGGTTCGGATGGGTAGCGGTAAAGGTAACGTCGAGAAATGGGTGGCTGTAGTTAAGCCAGGTAAGATCATGTTTGAACTTTCTGGTGTCCCTGAGGATGTAGCACGCGAAGCAATGCGTCTTGCTGCTCATAAGCTGCCGATCAAGACGAAGTTTGTGAAACGCGAAGAAATGGGTGGTGAAGCAAATGAAAGCTAGTGAATTCCGCAACTTGACCACTGCTGAACTTGAACAAAAGATTGCCGGATTCAAGGAAGAACTCTTCAACCTCCGTTTCCAATTGGCTACCGGACAGCTTGACAACCCAACTCGCATCCGTGACGTACGTAAAGCGATTGCCCGTGCAAAAACGGTTGTTCGTGAAAGAGAACTTGGGATTACCAGTTAATTGACCTTGATGTCAATTTCGGAATATAGACATCCTGTATCCAGGAAGGAGGCTTTACACTCATGAGTGAAGAACGTAACGCTCGTAAAGTGCAGATCGGAAAAGTCGTTAGCGACAAAATGGACAAAACAATCGTAGTTGCGGTTGAGACGTACAAGAAGCATAACCTGTACCACAAACGCATCAAATATACGAAGAAGTTCAAAGCGCATGACGAGAATAACGAAGCAAAGATCGGCGATACAGTTAAAATCATGGAGACGCGTCCGTTGTCGAAAGACAAGCGCTGGAGACTCGTTGAAGTCGTAGAAAAAGCAGTACTCGTTTAATGGACGGATAGTTTCACCGAAAGGAGGACAATCGAATGATTCAGCCATTTTCACGCTTGGCGGTAGCAGACAACTCTGGTGCGAAGGAACTGATGTGCATTCGCGTGTTGGGCGGTACTGGACGTAAAGCAGCTCACGTTGGTGATTTGATCGTATGCTCCGTAAAACAAGCAACACCAGGCGGCGTTGTCAAAAAAGGTGACGTTGTAAAAGCGGTTATTGTTCGTACAAAGCGCGCTGTTCGTCGTAAAGACGGTTCTTATATCGCATTTGACGAGAACGCAGCGGTTATCGTGAAAGAAGACAAGGGCCCTCGCGGGACTCGTATTTTCGGACCTGTTGCTCGCGAGCTTCGCGAAAAAGATTTCATGAAAATCGTTTCCCTGGCTCCGGAAGTTATTTAATCAACTTGCCCGCCAGGCAAGACTCAGGAGGTGTGACACATGCCACGATTGAAGAAAATTCTCGAGTCGCATAACAATAAATTGCACGTGAAAAAAGACGACACGGTTATCGTCATCACGGGTAAAGACAAAGGCAAAAAAGGCCGCGTTATCGCAGCTTACCCTCGTGAGAACCGCGTTCTTGTAGAAGGCGTAAACATGGTGAAGAAGCATCAGAAGCCTAACGCTATGAACCCACAAGGCGGCATTCTCGAGCAAGAAGCGCCAATTCATGCATCGAACGTTATGCACGTGGATCCGAAGTCGGGTAAAGTAACGCGCATCGGTTACAAAGTAGTGAACGACAAAAAAGTGCGCGTAGCGAAACGCTCCGGCGAAATCATCGACTAACGCTTACGGAAAGGAGGTCCTTTTTACATGGCAGCTCGTTTGAAAGAACGTTATTTAAACGAAATTACTCCTGCGTTGATGCAGAAGTTCAACTATACATCTGTTATGAAAGTTCCAAAAGTGGAGAAAGTCGTCATCAACATGGGTATGGGTGAGGCTGTTCAGAACTCCAAAGTATTGGATACAGCGGTTGCTGAACTGCAACAAATCGCTGGTCAAAAACCAGTTATCACACGCGCGAAGAAGTCTATCGCAGGCTTTAAACTTCGTGAAGGAATGCCGATTGGTGTGAAAGTGACACTGCGCGGTGAGCGTATGTATCACTTCTTGGACAAATTGTTCAATGTCACGCTCCCTCGTGTCCGCGACTTCCGCGGTATCTCGAACAAAGCGTTTGACGGCCGCGGCAACTACACACTTGGTCTGAAGGAGCAAATTATCTTCCCTGAGATCGAGTACGATAAAGTAGATAAAGTGCGCGGTATGGATATCGTCATCGTAACGACGGCGAATACGGATGAAGAGTCCCGCGAACTGTTGACGCAACTCGGCATGCCTTTCGTGAAGTAATTCGCGCAGGACGGTTAAGATTGTGAAACGGACGGAGAGCATTCGTTCCGAATACATCGACACAAATCTCTAGGAGGTGTCAACTACGTGGCAAAAACTTCGATGAAAATCAAGCAACAACGCAAACCGAAGTTTGAAGTACGGGCATATACGCGCTGTGAGCGCTGTGGTCGTCCGCACTCTGTATTACGTAAGTTCAAAATTTGCAGAATTTGTTTCCGCGAATTGGCATACAAAGGCCAGATTCCTGGCGTTAAAAAAGCTAGCTGGTAATCAACCCTGTTGCGGGAAGGAGGTTTACACTAATGGTTATGTCCGATCCGATTGCAGATATGCTTACACGCATTCGCAATGCAAACACAGTACGTCATGAAACGGTGGAAATGCCAGCTTCGACGATGAAGAAGCAAATTGCTGAAATCTTGAAGCGTGAAGGTTTTATCCGCGATGCAGAATATATCGATGACAACAAACAAGGTATGATCCGCGTTTTCCTGAAATACGGTGCAAACAACGAGCGTGTTATTACAGGCTTGAAGCGCATCAGTAAACCAGGCTTGCGCGTGTACACGAAATCCACAGAGGTTCCACGCGTATTGGGCGGTCTCGGTATCGCAATTATTTCGACGTCTAAGGGCGTTATGACAGACAAAGAAGCTCGCCAAGCAAAATCTGGTGGCGAGGTAATCTGCTACGTTTGGTAAACCATTCGCATAAGATTGGAGGTGCAACAACACATGTCTCGTATTGGTCGCAAGCCAATTAACGTGCCAGGTGGCGTAACAGTCACTCTGGATAACAGCGTTATTACTGTAAAAGGACCGAAAGGAACATTGACGCGTGAACTTCATAAAGACATGAAAGTGTCCGTTGAAGAAACTCTCATTTCCGTAGAACGTCCTTCTGATAATAAAACTCATCGTTCGTTGCACGGAACTACTCGCAGTGTTATCAGCAACATGGTGAATGGAGTAACGGAAGGTTTCTCCAAAACTCTGGAGTTGGTCGGTGTAGGTTACCGTGCGAACAAGTCCGGCGACAAGCTCGTCTTGAACGTTGGATACTCCCATCCGGTTGAAATTACACCGGAAGCTGGCATTGAGTTCGAAGTGCCTGCTCAAACAAAAATTATCGTTAAAGGCATCGACAAAGAGCGCGTTGGTGCATACGCAGCGAAGATTCGTTCTGTACGCGAACCTGAGCCTTACAAAGGTAAAGGGATTAAGTACGAAGGCGAACGTATTATTCGCAAGGAAGGTAAAGCAGGCAAGAAGAAATAAAATCTTGCCTAGCTCACTTACCTTAGTAGCTTGACGGTCAAACTGAAGGGAGTGAAACAATCAGATGATTACGAAAGCCGATAAAAACAAAGCTCGTTTGAAAAGACACCTTCGTGTCCGTAAGAAAATTGAAGGAACGACAGAACGTCCGCGTTTGAACGTATTCCGTTCCTCTAAACATATCTACGCTCAGCTTATCGATGATGTTAAAGGTGTAACAATCGCATCTGCATCAACGATGGACAAAGAGCTTAATGCCGATATCAAAAACGGCGGTGACGTCGAATCGGCACGCAAAGTGGGAGAATTGATCGCGAAACGTGCAAAAGCACAAGGTTACGAAACAGTCGTATTCGATCGCGGCGGTTACTTGTATCACGGACGTATTCAGGCGTTGGCTGACGCAGCACGCGAAGCTGGCCTTGAATTCTAATGAATTCAATCGAAGGAGGTAGACGACTTGCGAGTTGATCCAAACACGTTAGAACTTTCTGAAAAAGTTGTTCAAATTAACCGCGTAGCTAAAGTCGTAAAGGGCGGACGCCGCTTTAGCTTCAGCGCACTCGTAGTTGTTGGAGATGGCAATGGTTGGGTCGGCGCAGGAATCGGTAAAGCATCCGAAGTACCTGACGCTATCCGCAAAGGCATCGAAGACGCAAAGAAAAATCTGATTCATGTTCCGTTTGTTAACACGACAATCCCTCACCAAGTTATGGGTCAGTTCGGCGCTGGTAAAGTTCTCTTGAAACCAGCTTCCGAAGGTACAGGGGTTATCGCTGGCGGTCCTGTTCGCGCCGTGTTAGAGTTGGCAGGTGTAGGCGATATCTTGACGAAATCGCTTGGTTCCTCGAACTCTATGAACATGGTTAACGCAACGCTTGAAGGTCTGTCCCGTCTTAAGACGGCAGAACAAGTAGCGAAATTGCGCGGCAAATCCGTTGAAGAACTGTTAGGATAAGGAGGGGACAAAGATGGCGAAATTGCAAATTACCCTCGTTCGCAGTCTGATCGGTCGCCCGCAAACTCAACGTAGCACGGTGAACACATTGGGCTTGCGCAAAATGAATCAGACGGTTGTTCATAATGACAACGATGCGATCCGCGGAATGGTCAATCAAGTGAAACATCTGGTTGAAGTAAAAGAAATCGAAGCATAAGGTTCTCTACTGCATGCTTCTATTCAACTGCTCGAAACATGTACAACAATTAATGATGAATGCATAAATATTTAAGGAGGTGCGTCGAACGATGAAGTTGAATGAACTTTCTCCGGCACCTGGTTCCCGCAGCGTACGTAAGCGCGTTGGCCGTGGTATCGCGACAGGAAATGGGAAGACATCTGGCCGTGGTCATAAAGGTCAAAATTCTCGTTCCGGCGGTGGTGTTCGTCCAGGCTTCGAGGGTGGACAAAACCCACTGTACCGTCGTTTGCCAAAACGCGGTTTCATCAACCCTACTCGCAAAGAGTATGCGGTTATTAACGTGACGGAATTGAACCGCTTTGAAGCAGGCACGGAAGTAACTCCGGAATTGCTGATGGAACAAGGCATCGTGAAAAACCCAATGAGCGGAATCAAAATTTTGGGTAATGGTGAATTGTCCGTTAAATTGACGGTCAAAGCAAATAAGTTCTCTCAATCTGCGGTAGAGAAGATCGAGGCTGCCGGCGGTAAATCCGAGGTGATCTAATGTTCAAGACCGTATCGAATATATGGCGAGTCGAGGATCTGAGACGTAAGATTTTATTTACACTCATGGTCTTGATCGTATATCGCGTCGGTTCCTTCATTCCGGTTCCTGGCGTAGATACTTCGGTCTTTGCTTCAGCAAACCAAGGAACGGACCTGTTCAGCCTGCTGAACACGTTCTCCGGTGGTGCGTTGTTCAAGTTTTCCATCTTTGCGCTCGGTATCATGCCGTACATTACGGCATCCATTATCGTGCAGCTTCTAACCATGGACGTCATTCCAAAGTTTGCGGAATGGGCGAAAGAAGGAGAAGTCGGCAAACGTAAGCTAGCCCAGATTACGCGCTACGGCACGATTATTTTGGGATTGATTCAAGCATTCGGTACAGCGATTGGATTTAACCGTATGTATGGCATGGAATTGGTTCCGGGAGCCACATTTGCGGATTATATTGTAATCGCCATTGTACTGACTGCCGGTACGGCCTTCTTGATGTGGCTTGGTGAACAAATCACAGAGAAGGGCATCGGGAACGGCATCTCGATCCTAATCTTTGCGGGTATCGTTGCGGGAGTCCCTACGCATATCGGCGAGATTTATCGTTCGCAATTTATCGATGGCAGCGGACAAATGTTCCTGAACATCGTCAAAATGATTCTAATCGCGTTGTTCATCGTGTTGATAGTGGTCGGTGTTATCTTCATTCAGCAAGGTAACCGCAAAATCCCGGTGCAATACGCAAAACGTGTTGTTGGTAACAAAATGTACGGCGGGCAGAACACGCATATTCCACTCAAAGTAAATGGCGCTGGCGTTATTCCGGTCATCTTCGCAGTATCGCTGTTGATGTTCCCAATTACGATTGCGCAGTTCTGGGCGGATAAGCCGTGGGCCAAATGGGTAATCACCCACATGTACTATGACAAGCCGCTTGGCATGGTCTTGTACGTGCTGTTGATTATCGGGTTCACGTTCTTCTACACGTTCGTTCAATTGAACCCGCAACAAATGGCGGATCAAATGAAAAAGAACGGCGGATACATCCCGGGCATTCGTCCTGGGAAAGCGACTGCTACGTATTTGACTCGGGTTATGTCCCGCATTACGTTGGCAGGTGCACTGTTCCTGGCGCTTATCTCTATCTTGCCTGTGTTCTTCGGAGCACTTGCCGGATTGCCGCGTTCCGTTCAAATCGGTGGTACTTCAATTCTCATCATCGTCGGCGTTGCGCTGGATACGATGAAGCAAATTGAGAGCCAATTGATTAAACGCCATTACAAAGGTTTCATCAACAAATAGGCGATAGGTACTGATGAAGCCCAAGAACGGCTCATCGGCACCTATTGTGCTGTTTCTTGTAGGGCAGAGGCTTAACGAATGGCATCGAAGCACCCCACTTCCGACGAAGTTAAGCCTGTGCTTACAGTAAAGGGAGTGACATTCGATGAACATTCTATTCATGGGGCCTCCTGGGGCAGGAAAAGGAACGCAGGCCGAACGTATCGTTACACAATTCGGCATTCCACACATTTCGACCGGTGACGCGTTCCGTGCAGCAATGCGCGAGGGCACACCCATCGGATTGAAAGCGAAAGAATACATTGATCAAGGTCTGCTCGTTCCAGATGACGTTACGGTCGGCATCGTGCGCGAACGTCTCGCGCAGCCGGATTGTGAACAAGGCTTCCTGTTGGATGGATTCCCGCGTACTTTGGCGCAAGCCGAAGCTCTGGATGAAATTTTGGAACAATTGAATCGCAAGCTGAATCACGTCATCGACCTGAGTGTTGACCGCAATTTGCTGCTGGCACGTCTTACGGGACGACGCATTTGCAAATCTTGCGGCGCGACGTACCATGTCATGTTTAACCCGCCAAAACAAGAGGGCGTTTGTGATAAATGCCAGGGCGAATTGTACCAGCGTTCTGATGATTCCGAAGAGAAGGTTGGCACGCGTCTTGACGAATATATCAACAAAACGGCTCCTTTGCTCGAATATTATGAGAACAAAGGTTTGTTGCGTCAGGTTGACGGGGAGAAGGAAATTGATACGGTGACATCTGAAATCGTATCTTTACTGCGAGGTTAAACCAAATGATCATTTGTAAGTCCGAAGTGGAACTAGGCTTCATGAGGGAAGCTGGACGAATTGTAGCGGAAACGCATCGTCTTCTGGCTAAATCGATTGAGCCGGGCATAACGACTCGTGAACTCGATTCAATCGCAGAAACGTTCATTCACAGTCAAGGAGCGACACCTTCGTTCAAGGGCTATAATGGTTTTTCTGGCAGCATTTGCGCATCAGTTAACGAAGAACTGGTACACGGCATTCCCGGCAAACGCAAATTAAACGAAGGCGACATCATCAGCATCGATATCGGTGCGGAATACCGCGGGTATCATGGCGACTCGGCTTGGACCTACGGGGTTGGTGCCATTTCGGAGTCGGCTCAGCAGTTGCTTGACGTAACCGAGCAATCGCTGTTTGCGGGACTCGCTTTGGTAAAGCCAGACGTTCGTCTGTACACGATATCCCACGCGATTCAACGCGTTATCGAAGATGCAGGTTTTTCCGTCGTGCGGGAGTACGTCGGGCACGGGGTCGGTGCGGAGCTTCATGAAGAGCCGCAAATCCCGAACTACGGTATCCCGGATCGCGGCCCGCGGCTCAAACCGGGCATGACGTTGGCGATTGAGCCGATGGTCATTGCCGGAGAACGACACGTCAAGACGCTCGCGGATAACTGGACGGTCGTGACGGTGGACGGGACGCTGTGCGCTCATTTCGAGCATACAGTAGCTGTGACGCCGGACGGTTGCGAAATTTTGACGAAGCTGGTTGAGTAGGTGAACTTACATGAATGAAGTGCGAGAACCACGTCTCGGCCAATTCGTCAAGGTGCTTCGAGGTCGTGATGCCAGCAAGTATGCAGTCATCATTGGCATTGAAGAATCGCGCTACGTCAAGATAGCGGATGGGGACAAACGTAAGTTTGACCAGCCTAAACGAAAAAACTTGCTTCATCTCGAATTGCAAACCGCAATGAGTCATGAAGTTGTCCAAAGTTTAAATGAAAGCGGTCGGGTAACCAATAGCAAGCTTCGTTACGTTATATCGAAGTTTGCCGAGGAACAAGCCGCTCAGCATGCTGAACAGAGAGGAGAATGACGGTGGCCAAAGAAGACGTAATTGAAGTGGAAGGTACGGTCATTGAGCCGTTGCCGAATGCGACGTTTCGGGTTGAGTTGGAGAACGGTCATCAAATTCTTGCCCACGTTTCCGGAAAGCTGCGGATGCACTTCATCCGTATCCTGACGGGGGACAAAGTGGTCGTGCAACTGTCGCCATATGATTTGAGCAAAGGTCGCATCACTTATCGGAAGTAGCACTCGGCTCGTTCCGAGCAGCGCTTGCATGCACTTGCAGACCGTTCGACGCGTCAGAAGACGGTTTGACGTGCAACTTGAGAACTGGGAGGTATTCAGCATGAAGGTAAGACCTTCTGTTAAGCCAATTTGCGAAAAATGCAAAGTCATTCGACGCAAGGGCAATGTTATGGTAATCTGTGAGAATCCAAAGCACAAACAAAAACAAGGATAAGAAGGGGGTGTAGCGTAAATGGCTCGTATAGCTGGTGTAGACTTGCCACGGGATAAACGCGTTGAGATCGCCTTGACATACATTTTTGGTATTGGTAAAACAACTTCTAAAAAAGTAATCACTGAGGCTGGCGTTAACCCTAATACTCGCGTTCGCGATTTGACGGAAGACGAAGTGAACAAAATTCGTGAGCTGATTGACAAAACGGTAAAGGTTGAGGGTGACCTTCGTCGTGAGATCTCTCTGAACGTGAAACGTTTGGTTGAAATCGGATGCTATCGTGGTATCCGTCATCGTCGCGGATTGCCTGTTCGTGGACAACGTACTAAGACAAATGCTCGTACACGTAAAGGCCCTCGTCGTACGGTAGCGAACAAGAAGAAGTAAGGGGGGATAAGTAGCAATGGCTAAACCAAAAAAAGTCGTACGTACTAAACGTCGTGACCGTAAAAATATTGAGACCGGTGTGGCACACATCCGTTCTACGTTTAACAACACGATCGTAACTATCACGGATCCACACGGCAACGCAATTTCTTGGGCTAGTTCCGGCGGTTTGGGCTATAAAGGCTCTCGTAAATCGACGCCATTCGCAGCTCAAATGGCTGCTGAGTCCGCTGCTAAAGCAGCAATGGAACATGGCATGAAGTCGGTTGAAGTTATGGTTAAAGGACCAGGCGCAGGTCGTGAAGCTGCCATCCGTTCCTTGCAAGCTGCAGGTTTGGAAGTTAGCATGATCAAAGATGTAACGCCAATCCCGCACAACGGCTGCCGCCCACCAAAACGTCGTCGCGTTTAATGATGGCACACCGATGCGTGTAGTATTAAGCTAGCGCCTGTTGGGAATAATGGTTGTTTAGGCATACTGCATGAATCGACCGACCTTAGGTGTTTGACGTTGATAAACGCCAGCGACGTTTGAAGGAGGGTTATACAGTGATTGAGATCGAAAAGCCGAAAATTGAGACCGTTGACGTCAATGAGGAAGGCACATACGGCAAATTTGTCGTAGAACCATTAGAGCGAGGATACGGAACAACGCTGGGCAACTCCCTGCGCCGTATTCTGCTCTCCTCGTTGCCGGGCGCGGCAGTGACGTCTGTTCAAATCGACGGCGTCTTACATGAGTTCTCGACGATTCCAGGCGTCTATGAAGACGTTACTGAAATTATCTTGAATTTGAAGTCCTTGTCGCTGAAAATCCATTCTGATGAAGAGAAAGTTCTCGAAATCGATGCGGAAGGCGACGGGGTTGTAACGGCTGGCGATATTCGAGCGGATAGCGATGTGGAAATTTTGAACCCGGATCTCCGCATTGCGACATTAGCACAAGGCTCCAGACTCCACATGCGAATCTTCGCAAATCGTGGACGTGGTTACGTTCCTGCGGATCGAAACAAACGGGAAGACCAACCTATCGGGGTTATCCCGGTAGATTCGATTTACACACCGATTTCGCGTGTAAACTACAGCGTTGAAAATACGCGTGTAGGTCAAGTAACCAACTACGACAAGTTAACCCTTGAAGTGTGGACGGATGGAAGCATTCGACCAGAAGAAGCGGTGAGCCTCGGCGCGAAAATTTTGACGGAGCATCTGATGCTCTTCGTCGGATTGACGGATGAAGCGAAAGACGCAGAAATTATGGTCGAAAAAGAGGAAGACAAGAAAGAGAAAGTGCTTGAGATGACTATCGAAGAGCTCGATCTCTCCGTTCGTTCCTATAACTGCTTGAAGCGTGCAGGCATCAATACGGTTCAAGAGCTGATTACGAAGACCGAAGAAGATATGATGAAGGTTCGCAACTTGGGCCGCAAGTCTTTGGAGGAAGTTCAAGAGAAGCTCGAAGAACTCGGATTGGGCTTACGCATGGAAGACTAAACGGGACTTGGCTTAGAAGGAGGGGAAATAGCAATGGCATACCAAAAGTTAGGTCGCGATTCCAGTGCCCGTAAAGCATTGTTCCGCGACTTGGTAACTGACTTGTTCTTGTATGAGCGCATTCAAACGACAGAAGCGAAAGCGAAGGAAGTTCGTTCCATCGCTGAAAAACTAATCACGTCTGCAAAACGCGGTGATTTGCATGCTCGTCGTCAAGTGGCTGCATTCGTGCGCCGCGAAACGTTGAATGGCGAACAAGACGCAATTCAAAAGCTGTTCTCGGAGCTAGCACCACGTTATGCTGAGCGTCCGGGCGGATATACGCGCATTTTGAAACTTGGTCCTCGCCGTGGCGACTCCGCGCCTATGGTGTATTTGGAACTGGTTGACCGCGCGTAATCGCGGTGATGTCACACGTACGATAACGACGCATTTTGCGGCGTGAAGGAAGGCTCCCCCTGAGGAGCTTTTCTTTTTATCGGGAGGGTTACAACCAATGCGTAACATTGGAATGGTATTAAGCTATGACGGGACAGCTTACTGCGGTTTTCAAGCTCAGCCGGAGCTGGATACGGTTCAAGGCCGCATCGAACGCGCGATATACATGCTGACCAACGAACAGACGTCCATTATGGCATCTGGCCGCACAGACGCAGGAGTTCATGCGTACGGTCAAGTGTTCAACTTTACGACCGCATCGATGATTCCTGTCGACCGCTGGTGTCTGGCGTTGAATTCACGATTACCTGATGACATCGTCATTCGAGAAGCCTGGGAAGCGCCGCAGTCATTCCACGCTCGCTACTCGGCGAAACGCAAGACGTATCGTTACTCCATATGTGCAGAACGGCAACCGGATGTGTTCCGCCGGAATTATGAATTCCATTATCACAGACCTCTTGATATGACAGCCATGCAAGAGGCAGTCCGCTATTTTGTTGGAGAGCATGACTTTACTTCTTTCGTTTCGCCGAAATCGACGAAAACGTCCAATGTGCGTACCCTTTACACCGCTCGGTTGGATATTGAGCCAAGTGAGACAGGGGAAGAGGGCAGGGGCCGCCTTCATTTGGAACTGACCGGAAACGGATTTCTATACAATATGGTGCGCATCATTGCAGGGACACTCTTGCGGGTTGGCGAACGAAAGCTCATTCCGGCTGATATTCCACGCATTTTGGAAGCCAAGAGTCGAAAAGCCGCCGGTCCAACTGCAGTACCCCACGGACTTACACTCTGGCACGTGGATTACAATGGAGAAGAACAGTTTCACACGGATAACAACGCATCCAAGTGAATCGAAAAAATCCCTTGCAAAAATCGCTTTAATATTGTAAAATAACATTTGTGTTTCTTTAGGCTTCCCACGGCCCCGATAAAGAAATCACACTGCTTGTAGCAGTTTTTAACAAGACATAACATTGAGTTGAACGAATATAGACATGCAACAATGGAATGAACGTTAACAATGAATTTGTAACGCAACTTACTGTTGCGTCAAATGTCATCAGAGGAGGATATTTCATGCGTACCACATACATGGCCAAGCCAGCTGAAGTTGAGCGCAAATGGCACATTATTGACGCTGAAGGTAAGACGCTTGGTCGTCTGGCAAGTGAAGCAGCTGCATTGATTCGCGGCAAACACAAAACAACATTTACGCCTCACGTTGATACAGGTGACTTCGTTGTCATCGTTAACGCTGACAAAATCGTGTTGACTGGCAAGAAATTGCAAAACAAAATGTACTACCGTCACTCCTTCTATCCAGGTGGTTTGAAAGTGACAAGCGCTCAAGAAATGTTGAACAAAAAACCTGAGCGTATGGTGGAACTCGCTGTTCAAGGCATGCTGCCAAAAACGCGCATGGGCAATAAAATGAAACTTCGTGTTAAAGTTTATGCCGGCGTAGAGCACCCACATCAAGCACAACAACCTGAAGTTTACGAACTTCGCGGATAATAGAAAGGGGAGGACAGTTTCATGGCACAAGTACAATACTATGGGACAGGTCGTCGTAAGCATTCGGTAGCGCGCGTTCGCCTAGTACCGGGCGAAGGCCGCATCGTTATCAACAAACGCGACCTTAATGAATACTTCGGTTTGGAAACTTTGAAGCTTATCGTGAAGCAACCGTTGAACCTTACAGAAACACTCGGCAAATATGACGTGTTGGTTCTGGCTCATGGCGGCGGTATCACTGGTCAAGCTGGCGCAATTCGTCACGGTATTTCCCGTGCATTGCTGAAAGCTGATCCAGAGCTTCGTCCGGCTTTGAAAAAAGCAGGCTTCCTGACGCGCGATCCACGTATGAAAGAGCGTAAAAAATACGGTCTTAAAGCAGCTCGTCGTGCGCCTCAGTTCTCGAAACGTTAAGATTGGATTACGAACGGAATCAACCCTCTTACGACTACGGTCGCAAGAGGGTTTTTTTGCGTATAACAGATATCATGTTCACAACGCGCCATCATCCGATATAATAAACGTCGAAGGTAGCTTATTTCGGGGATATGAGGGATGGGGGCGAAGAGAATGAAGCGAGAAGGTCAGGACAGGTTGATTAAGACGGATGGCAAGGAAAAATATGCTGAGCAGCGGAATGGAGACGAGCCAGCAGTAGTAGACCGACAATATTGGCTAGAGGTGCTCAATCGGGTAGCGCGTCCCGTATTGATGGCGCTGGCGGAGCGCCGATTGAAGCTTGATATGCCTATCGAGTCCAACGGCGTGGATCGGGAGCACTATACATACCTGGAGGCATTCGGGCGGCTGATGGCCGGAATCGCGCCCTGGCTCGGTTCGGTAGGTGGTCTTGCGGAAGAGGAGCAGCTCCGGCTGGAACTGAGCAAGCTGTATGTGGAAGCTATGGACGCTGCTACTGATCCGAATTCACCAGACTATATGAACTTCGCCGCTGGATACCAACCGATCGTCGATACGGCGTTTCTGTGCCAAGGTGTGCTGCGTGCGCCGGAGGCGCTCTGGAACCCGTTAAGCGAACGGGTCAAGCGCAATGTCATTACAGCGTGGAAGAGCACCCGGATTCGTAGGCCGCATTTCAACAACTGGCTGCTGTTCTCCGCAATGATTGAAGCGGCACTATATCATGTTGACGAAGCGGATTGGGATCCGATGCGGATAGATTACGCATTGAAGCAGCATGAGCAGTGGTATGTCGGTGACGGAATATACGGTGACGGACCAGCGTACCACGCAGATTATTACAACAGCTTCGTGATTCAGCCAATGCTGCTCGATATGCTCCGATTGCTTGGCGATCTGTATCCGGATTGGAACAAGATGAAGCCGAGCGTGTTAAGGCGAGCACAGCGATATGCGTTGCAGCAGGAGCGCAGCATATCTCCGGAAGGAACGATCCCGCCTGTTGGCCGTTCGTTAGCTTACCGCTGCGGCGCATTGCAGACGCTTGCACAGATCGCATGGCTTGATGAACTGCCTGAATCAATGACTCCATCGCAGGTGCGATGCGCCTTGACGGCTGTGATGCATCGTATGATGGATGCGCCGGGCACTTATACACCAGATGGATGGTTGACGGTTGGATTTTGCGGACATCAACCGGACATCGGTGAGACGTATATCTCGACCGGCAGCCTCTATCTTTGCTCGACTGCGCTTCTGCCGCTCGCCTTGTCCCTGTCGCATCCGTTCTGGCAAGGGGAGGCGGAGTGGACTTCGAAGAAAGCTTGGTCTGGGCAGCCATTCTCTATCGATTATGCGTTGCATGAATGAGTTTCATTTGTCATATTGGTTTCCTCAACAAGCACACCGATACCTCACGTAGGTATCGGTGTTTTTATACCCAATTTTGATTCACCTAGGGCGATCGCCCGGAATAGGCTGTAATGTCGGTTCAACATGCAGAAAAAACAAATTGACAAAGATAGGAAACATTCTATAATTATAAAGTATACAAAACATACCAAAATACTATGAATTAAAATGAGTATGCGGAGGATGCAATTATGAATCTGTTGGAAAAGGAAGCGTTCGTAAATGAGAAAGAGGAACAATTCGAACATGCTGAACCGGAAGAAGTTATTGCTGAGGCTGTTCAAGCCTTTCCGAATTTGACGTTTGCTTGCAGCTTTGGTGCGGAAGATGTCGTCTTAGTCGATATGCTGCAGCGGCTCAGTCCATCAACCGATATTTTCTATCTGGATACGGAGTTTCATTTCGATGAAACGTATAACACCCGTAATCGCATCTCTGAACGTTACGATTTGGAATTTGTTCGCGTAGCCCCTGAACTTTCCCCTGAAGCTCAAGCCGAAGCCTACGGCGATCAATTATGGTTGAATAACTCCAATCTTTGCTGCAACTTGCGTAAAGTAGAACCATTAACAGGAATATTAAGTAAATATGATGCTTGGATTACGGGCATCCGCCGCGATCAAGCGCCGACACGTGCCAATGCGAAGAAGGTGGAGTATGATACCAAATTCGGATTAATTAAATTCAACCCGCTAGCGGCATGGAGTTGGGAAGATGTCTGGAATTACATTCATAGCCATAACGTCATCTACAATCCGCTTCATGATCTCAATTATCCTAGTATCGGCTGCATTCATTGCACACGTGCAGTACAGCCAGGAGAGGACCCTCGTGCAGGGCGTTGGTCAGGAAGCGAAAAAGTCGAGTGTGGACTACACAAATAGAAGTGCGTGTTCAAAAGGAGACTTTTTGAACAACCTCTTGAAGGGAGACTTCAGTTATGACCTCAATTTTGCCTCATGGCGGACAACTCATCAATCGATTCGTTCCAGAACAGGATGTTGAACGGAAGCTCACCGAAGCTAAATTGTTGCCGGAAATACACATCAACCGACGTACGCTCTCGGATTTGGATTTGATAGGTGTCGGCGCGTTCTCTCCGCTCACTGGATTTATGAATGCAGATGACTATAGGAGCGTCGTAGAACGAATGCGCTTGGCAGATGGTACAGTATGGAGCCTGCCAATCACGCTTGCCGTTCCGGAATACATCGCCGAGACGTTGACGATAGGCTCAACCGCTGCACTTATCGGGGAAGAGGATGGAATCATCTATGGAACGATAGACGTTGAAAGTATATATAGCGTGGACCAGTTAAAGGAAGCCGAACAAGTATTCAAGACGGCAGACTCGGAGCATCCGGGAGTGCAGAAGCTGCTGGAGCGTCCCGATACGTATGTTGGCGGAAACGTACTAGTGCTGCAGCGTGCAAAGCCTGAGCAATTCGAACAGTATTACTTTGATCCCGCTGATACCCGCCGCCTGTTCGAAGAGCGGGGTTGGCGGACAGTTGTAGGCTTCCAGACCCGTAACCCCGTTCATCGGGCGCATGAATATATTCAGAAGAGCGCGATGGAAATCGTCGACGCGTTATTTTTGAATCCGTTAGTCGGGGAGACGAAATCAGACGATGTGCCTGCAGATGTGCGGATGCGCAGCTATGTGAGCCTGCTGGAGCATTATTATCCAGAGGACCGGGTATTCCTCGGCGTATTTCCTGCTGCGATGCGTTATGCGGGTCCGAGAGAAGCGATCTTCCATGCTATCGTACGTAAAAATTACGGCTGTACCCACTTTATCGTCGGCCGTGATCATGCGGGTGTAGGAGACTATTACGGAACGTATGAAGCGCAAGAAATCTTTCGTTTATTCTCCCCTGAGGAACTGGGGATTCAACCGCTCTTCTTCGAGCATAGCTTTTTCTGCATCACCTGCGGCAATATGGCGTCCAGCAAGACGTGCCCTCATCCGAAGGAACAGCATGTGGCGCTGTCTGGAACGAAGGTGCGGGCTTTACTTCGTGACGGCACATGCCCGCCGCCGCAGTTCTCGCGTCCGGAAGTGGCGCGCATTCTTATTGAAGGCATGGCGCAGTCTGTCTCCAGCGACGTGTAGACGAGGAATCCAACTGAATAGAAGGATATCCTTTGAAGCGACGTATATTTGTCCACCCTGTCCCATATAGATGATTAGGAGTCTGTATGGGGGCGGAGGTGGACTTATTTTATGAGTGAAAAGAAGCAGCGAAAGACTTCCATCCTGTGGATACCGCTGCGCCATGTCCGGCAGTGGATCATTAGCATTTGTCTTGTGCTTATCGTCATCGTCATTATGACTGCCGATATGCCAGTTACAAAGACATGGACCTATTGGACAATACCTTTGTCCGGCAAGGTGATCGCCATTGATGCGGGACACGGTGGACCGGATGGTGGAGCGGTAAGCCGGCAAGGAGTCATCGAGAAGGACATTAATCTGTCTATCGCTTTATATTTGCGCGATTACTTGCAGCAGGCCGGTGCAGTTGTCTTCATGACGCGCGAAGGGGACTATGACCTTGCCAATGGGGATACAAAAGGATATGCGAGGCGGAAAGCCGAGGATTTGAAGCAGCGGGTCAGCTTTGTGGAAGAGAAAAAAGCGGATCTTCTCATCAGTTTGCATATGAACAGCATCCCTTCTCAGCGCTGGAATGGGGCGCAAACTTTTTATACGGCGCGCAATCCGGAGAGCGAGCGGCTCGCCAAGTGGATTCAATCGGAAATTCGCCGGAACTTGGAGAATACAGAGCGGGTGGCTAAGCCGGTCGACCGGCGCTTATATTTGATGGATAAGGTAAGTATGCCGACCGCACTCGTGGAAGTCGGATTCCTATCTAATCCGGAAGAATCGCGCAAGTTAGCGGATGAGCAATATCAGCGCAAGGTGGCGGCCTCGGTGTATAAAGGGATTTTGCGATTTATAGCAGGGGAAAACATTGGTAAAAAGTAAGGCTGTGCTATAATAGTATTCGTACATCATTCATCATTTATCAATAGACCTTGATATGAGACGAGGTGCCATCTTGATTACGAAAGAGGAAGTGCTGCAAGCGCTGCAAGGTTTGAAAGAGTCGGTAACCGGACAAGACATGACAAGCATAGGCTGGATTCGAGATATGATGGTCAGAACGGGGGAAGTGAAGTTAACTGCGGTAATCGCCCCTCAGGCTGCGGATGCGGCGACAAGAGAAGCGTTAACTCAGGAGATTAAGAGCCGTTTGTCCGCATTGTCTATTCAAGATGTTCATGTTCGTATCCGACTTGCTTCTGAACACGAACAGGCTGCAATCGGATTGAAGCCGGCTCAGGATCAAGCCGGTCAAGCTCAGGGGACAGGACAACCAGCCCAAAATCTAAAAGGACCTCAAGCGGGAGTTAAGCATCCGCTTCTTGATCCGACCTCTGGGGTACAGTTTATCGCTGTAGCTAGTGGAAAAGGCGGCGTCGGCAAATCAACCGTAACGGTTAACTTGGCTGTGGCCTTGGCACGCCTTGGCAAGCGCGTCGGATTGATTGATGCCGATATTTACGGCTTTAGTGTGCCCGACATGATGGGCATTGATGAGCGGCCGGTAGTAATGGACAATCTCATCATACCGATGGAGCGCTTTGGCGTGAAAGTGATGTCCATGGGATTCTTTGTCGAGGACAACAGCCCGGTCGTATGGCGCGGGCCAATGCTGGGCAAGATGCTCCGTAACTTTTTCCAAGAAGTGGAGTGGGGCGAACTTGACTATGTGCTGCTGGACCTTCCGCCTGGAACCGGCGATGTCGCGCTTGATGTCCATCAGATGATACCCCAGAGCAAGGAAATTATCGTCACTACACCTCATGCGACCGCGGCATTTGTTGCTGCAAGAGCAGGGACGATGGCGATTCATACAAAGCATGATATTCTAGGTATCGTCGAGAATATGGCATATCTCGAATGCGGAAAATGCGGCGAGAAGCAGTATGTATTTGGGCGCGGAGGCGGCGCGAAGCTGGCAGAAGAGCTTCACGTCGACCTGCTCGCGCAGATTCCGCTTGGAAGTACGGACAACCACCCTTCCGAACGGGAGTTCGCACCTTCTGTATATAAAGAAGAGTCCGTCATTGGAGCACAATACATGGAATTGGCCAGAAGTGTAGATCATCGATTAAAATCATAACGGCGTGAAGAGGGATGCCATCGCGGCTCCCTCTTGTTTTGTAAGCGCTCTAGGATCCGGAGCCACTATCGCTGCCGCCATCATCGTCGCCGCCTCCACCGCTGCCCTCGCTACTGCCGCCTTCCTTCTGTTCTCCGCCTTTTCCTTTCTTACCGCCTTTTTCCTTCGGCTGCAGCTCTTCCTTTACAACTTTACTTAATAAATCCATAACTTCGAGCCTGAAGATGGGACTGCTCATCGAATCCTTGACGACCGCCATCAGCTGCTTGCGGTACTCCGGGGTCTTCATCATGTCTAAATATGACTTCATCATGTCAGGGGATTTAATAATATCTCCGACGGATTGCTGATAAGCGGGATCCTTAATCAATTCTTTATGAATTTGTTTATTTTCTTTACTAACGACTTTCGCGAATTCACCGGCGAATTTCGGGTCAGTCATCACTTTTTCTACCGTTTGCTGATAATCAGGTGAAATGAGTGTGTCCTTTACTGCCGTCCGGATTTGTTCTTGCTGCTGCATATTTAAGGATTTCATTTGCATCCCGCCGCCGGATGGGGACGACTGTATGGCTTTTTGCGCTTCTTCTGTCTTGAGGATGTCCACCACCATGGTCTTTAGATCCTTATAATCCATTGTATTGCTCGAAGCTTGCTGTTCCATGCCACAGGCGGATAGGAGCGTGATGAACATGGCGCCAACCAGCGTAAGACGAATGAATCTTGACTTCATGGAATAGGCCCTCCTTTCTGTCCTGAATGGACGCTGCGCGTTCGATAAAATCCGCTGCAAAATCCGTCCTTCACGCGTAGTATGGCAGAGGAATTTATGAATTATGTTTGACAGCGATAGTTTTTTGCTGAGAAGATTGGTAAAATAATGAACATTGTGGAGGTGGAGCGCCTTGAATTTGAAAAAATGGTCTTATTTATTCTGGACGACACTATGTCTAGGTGGAGCGATTACACTTATTATTGGTCTCTCCTTACAGGTGTTCCAACAAGAGTTTTCTAATTTTAACGGTCCAGTGGATATTATGTTGAATGTGCTGCAGCTGATACTAAGCGGTTGTATGATCAGCGTATATTCGCAGATGGGTTTCTTTGCCTATTTGACGCTGAATTACATCGCTCTCGGTATTTTTAAGAAGGCGTGGCCGTACGTTCAAGTTCTGCTTACAGTTATCGTGTGGCTGGACTTAATGTTCCTTCGCACCTTGCTCGCAGGTGACGCTGTAACGAACGGTGTAAATGACATTATTCTCGGTATCGTCGTGCTGCTGGTTGCGCTTGTCGTTGCTTATTACAAAGTACGGGCGACGAATCGTTCCGCGTTCATTCCGACGGTATTCTTCATGATTGCGGTTACGACTATCGAAACGTTGTCAGCGCTTACCATCGGCAACATGGCTACGTGGTTCGTCTATATTCCGCTTGCGGCATGCAATGCGTACCAAATTCTCATCTTGCACCGCATTCTGGACAAAAAAGAAAGCTGACGGAGGTCCGTCAGCTTTTTTTAGTTGGGCTACATTCCCGCCGCATCGTGCAAATGCTGATTCATCGTAGATTGGTCTTGAATGGTTTTACTTTTCAATTCCGTCTGCTGAATGAGTTCGGATACGGTGACGAATTCATAGCCTTGCGCGCGAAGCTGATCGATGATGGCCGGAAGGGCTAGATGGGTCTGCTTGCACGAATCGCTTGCATGCAGCAGCACGATATCGCCAGGGTGCGCTTTCTTAACGACACGATTTACGATCGTGTCCACGCCGGGATTTTTCCAATCCAATGAATCGGTATCCCATTGAATAACCTTATAATTCAGACGGTTAGCGATGCGAAGGACTCGTTTGTCGAAATCACCGTTCGGCATCCGAATCAAGTTCGGCGCTTTGCCGGTTACATCTGACAAGATCTGGTGTGCGGTCGCAATCTGCTTGCGGATTTCTTCATCGCTTAGGCTGCTGTAGTTTACATGCTTGTGCCCGTGGCTTCCAACCTCGAATCCTGTATCGACTATCTTTTTCACCATATCGGGATGGGTTTTGCTCCAAGGGGAGGAGAGAAAGAATGTTGCTTTCTTAACCCCCTTCTCCTCAAGGATCTTAAGAATAGGCTCTGTCCGCTTGTCCCCCCAGCTAATGTCGAAGGTGAGCGCGATAAGCTTTTTATCCGTGGGCACATTGTAAATGGCAGAAGGACTCCCTTCTGAAAATACGGTGATGTTGTCACTCTCCACGTAAACGACACCAGCAGCGAATAGCGCGGCGACGACGAGGAAAAAGACGCGTTTCATTTTTTTACCGCTAAATACATAAAAGTAATTCATGACAAAATGCGCTCCTCTCGTTAACGATCAAAAGATTGAACAGGGGGAAGTTACGCTCAAGAACAAGCTGCCATCGTGCAGCTTGTCATGCTTGTTTAATACACTGTATGCTTGGGGTAATAAAATAAGACCGCAGCTTTTCCAATAAATCCCGTGGTGATCTCCAGGCTTCACTACGCATGGTATATGGGAGAGCAAGGGAAAAGAGAGGGTATAGAAGTTATGCTAAGTCTAGCTTCATGGTGGAACACGTTGAAAGAATTACGCTGGTATTTGCTTGCCTCTGTGGTGATCTTTACGGCTGGCTATGTACTCGGCAACAATTGGAGCGGGCTGGAGCAATTCGTGCTTCAGCAGCTGCAGGGTCTTGAAGGGGCTCGCAATCAATTGATGCAGTCCGATAATCAGGAGCTGTCGTTCTTTGTGTTTATTTTTTATAATAACGCCATTAAAGCGGTGTTGATCATGTTTGCAGGCATCGTGTTCGGTCTCATCCCAGCTGGATTTCTTCTAGTAAACGGCATGGTGATCGGATTCTTGCTGCGTGTAATGGAGTCAAAAGGTGTGGATATTGCGGAACTGGTTGTTAAGGGGTTGCTTCCTCACGGTATTTTGGAAATCCCCGCAATTTTGATTGCCGGAGCTTATGGCATGAAATTCGGTATGCTGCTGTTGAAAAAATGGTTCGGGAAGCGGGAACAGCGAAGAGCGGTGAGTCTAGCGGAATGGACCAAGCGTACAGGTGCCGGTGCGGTATGGGTGACCGCCTTGCTGCTAGTTGCTGCAGTCATTGAGAGCACTGTAACATTGTGGTTAATGAAATAAAATGATTACGTACCGGCCTTGTGATAAAACATCATAAAATTGTGCATAACAGTAAAGCGGTATTCTTTGGCTTCATTGGAAGCCGGCAGCGAAGTCGACGTGAAGCTGAAGAATGTCCGGATTGTTAGAGTCGATGGTGTTGTATTGTCGTTAAGGGAGGCTGCTGCTGTAATGTTAGGTTTTCTGTTTAATGAGAGAGAATGCAAAGAGCTGAGCTACATGCTACGGAAAGAATTAGATGAGATGCTGCTTGATTTGAGTGATAATCGATTGGACGCAGAGGTTCGTCAAGCAATATCCAAACGGTATCGCACCGTCTTCAGGATGTATGCTCGCATTGCTTCGCCGAAGGAACTATCTAAATATGCACGGAATCATCGCATTATTCCTATGTAATTGACATGTAAGTCTAAATGGAACGAAGCGTGGAAATGCGCGTCAGGATATGAATGAAACTGGATTGCATAAAATATCGAAAAATGTGTTGACTAGGCATCCGATTTATGATAAATTATTTCTCGTCCCTTCTAAATCGAGTTTTGAAAAAAAACTTGTCGACAGAAGAGAAAACGAAAGTTGAAGAAAAAAAACTTTGAAAAAGTTATTGACTTAAACTGAAAGACATGATATATTATAAAAGTCGCCGCTGATACGGCGGT
>NZ_ALKF01000170.1:0-68389 GCF_000283315.1 Paenibacillus sp. OSY-SE
TGGAAATAAAGGTTGAAGCGGGTATAAAGTTGAGCACGGATAAAGCCGATAAAATCGTAGCATCTCGACGAAGAAGCAAGCATACCGCGCACAAAGGGGGTCAAACGGACAATAGCCCGCTAACCCCCTTTTGCCATATAAACTTATGAAATTAATCCAGCATGCCGAAGCCCTTGGCGGATTCCGCCCTCATCTACAGAAGAGGTGATGTAATCAGCATAAGGCAACAGTTGTGGATGAGAGTTGCCCATCGCGATTCCAAGCCCCACTTGCTGGAGCATCTCCATGTCATTGAGTCCGTCGCCAAATGCGACGGCATTCTCTGGAGTCAGGTTCAATCGTCGCAACATGGCTTCTATTCCGATGGCTTTGGAGCCGCCTTTTATCGTTACGTCCATCGCTTTTGGATGCCAGCGTATCAATCGAAGGTCGTCGAACACATGGTCATACAAATGCTCATCTTGCGCTTCGCAATGGAGGAACGCTTGATAGATATCTGTTTTACTCCAGAACTCAGGATCAAATCCAGGCTGCTCAACTCGAAGGGAATCTATAGATTCCACTACAAATGGATGAGCTTTGGAATTAGCATAAAACTGCTCATTGCCTTCAAACACAAGGGGATGATGGTTGCGACTTGCATATTCAACAAGCTTCTCTACACTGCCGCGCGGAAGAGGGCGTTGATATAGAGGTTCCCCCTTATAAACTACATAGGCTCCATTTAAGCTAACAAAAGATTCAATATGAAGCAGCTCGGCAAGCGGCTTAAAGAAGTAAGGGGCACGTCCCGTTGCGATCACAGGTTCAATCCCGTTTTCTTTAAGCTCAGCGATCGCCTCGATTGTGTCTTGCGGCACTCGTTTCTCATCATTAACCAGTGTGCCGTCGATGTCAAAAAATACAACGTTATAACTCATGTCAGGTCTCTGCTCCAATCTCTGTCTATGTCGATGCTGTATGCTTCCAGTGTAACATTGATTTGGGTCTGCAATAAATAGCTTAGTTTGAACAATGTGTACCAAAGCTCAGCTCAGTTCAGTTCGATGTAAAAACAAGCTGGGATATTTAATAGAAGCAGCAGGGGGAATACAGCGATATGAAGGTAAACCAATTATCCATGCAAGCGAATGAATTCATTCAGCAATGTGATAGAAGAACAACGATCACAGACAAAGAAATAGTAAAAGAATGGCTCAAGCAGAATGGGATTCCTGTCTTCCAGGCTTTACTGGATTTTCAGGAGAAGTATGGAGGGATTAACTATTCCTTTGGAGGAAAGCTGAACCACAGTTGCACATTAGATGTAATGAGGCATCCTGCAACGGGCTGCGGCATGCCCAAGGTCTTCAAATATAAGGACCAATATATGGTGGAATGTCTCCATTTTATCTATGAAGGCGTCCATAAAAGCGGTTATATGGACCGTGCCGGAAAATTGTATTATCTAAACTCAGAGAACCCTTATCCTTTCGTGAACAATATACAGGAATTGTTGGAGAAGCATGCGATTTATTACCGTTTATTGCAGAAGCAAAAACAATGGGTGGTGAGAGAACTTTATGAGTCCGATGTTACTGCATGGCTCTCCAATGCGGAGCAGAAACCTATCCCTCTGTTAGAGGCAAGTCAGGAAGATTCCACGTGGTGGCAAAGTCACGATGGCAAATTATTTGTATCTATTCATCGTGTTACGGGATCACGTTTTGCAGCTAAAGCGTATGCTGCGGATGCTGCTGTTTTGCAGCAGCATGGTCTTTCCAGCAATTTGTCACTCCAGGGATTCCCTTTTTCCTGCTTTTATGACCCGGAGAAAGAAACCGTTGAAATGGAGAATACGAAGGAAATCTATTGCTTCAATCAGCGATTATACAGAACCTGCAATTATTCCAGAGTTACTATTCAACAGGTGAAGGAAATCAAGGAGGTGCCTTTGTATCTATCGGGGCAAAAGGATATTCACGTCAAAAATCACGTGGAAGAGTTTTTGCTGAAGCTTCCAAATCTTGTACTCCCTATAGATGATTATGATCCTTCCCTGATTGAGTTTGCTAGGCAGAGCGGGGATGAAATGATATTAAAGCTAATCTCTTATTTAGCTGATATGAAGCATCCGGACGACAGAAATAGAAGAACACCGGCAGAACATAACCTGGATCGATTGTTATACCAAGAATATTTACGGCGTATGTCTTTAGTGGTGGAAGGGCAACCGGTAAAAGTAAACCCATTATTTTTTTACCCTTATCATGTAGCAAGAGCTCCGGAAGAGTTTGATATAGAAAATGATTATTTCGTAATAAAAAGAATGAGGCATTCCTATGTACGATCCATTAGCAAGTTGGCGTTTTTTTATATGAAGTGTGCGCAGCAAGGAAATGAAGCTGCTTCTCAAGCTTATCGCGTATATGAACCGCTGTTGCTGTTGTATTGTCTAGGAGGTTATATTCTCAAGGAGCATGGTTTTATTGAGGTGGGCGGCGGGGCATTCCATCAGCACAGTTGGCAGCTACTCATTGGCAAAGAGCCCATTGACATCTATCGGAGGGCCACTGAAGCTTGGGAACAGCGGAATTGGGAGCACGCGATAGCTCAAATTCAACGGATCAAATGGGCAGAGAAGAACGTCGCTCAGTCCCGTGTAAGCGATGAGATGTGGAATGTGGCGTTTGCTCGCATAGAACGTAAAATCGGGATCGATCCTTCCGAGTTTGCATTTCGGTCCGTTGATGAACAGCAGCTTGTATTCAAGCTTTTTGCAGCTTGCCCTGAATTACGCAGAGTACAAGGCACCCTTGCTCACTGGATTTGTGACAGCTATCTTCAATGGGCGGTATTGCTGGATCGGAAGCACCCTGTTGCGATGAAGTATCCATGCTTGTATGAACCGTTCATTGAACTGCTGCGTGATGAGAATCAGGCAGAGGCGTGGGAAGAACAGACGATGCTGTTGATTGCATTGCTGGAGCAGGAATCTATATTAAATTATGCTGATGCCTTACGGGGTAACGACCATTAAAATTCTACATAACGATTGGAGTACTGGCGATGGGATTGGACTTTCAGTTTGTTGTGGTGATGAAGGATAAAAATCGTGCTGCGTTATGGAAATACGTAGAGGAGCACGGTGAAAATAAAGATGATTATATTATTGCTCATTTCGGGATTCCGTCTCGATTCACCGCTGGTTTATTGGACTGAGCCAGACTGCGGATGCGGTTATGACCTATCTTGATTTGGAATATGAAGGAGAACGGCTCATTTATTATCGGGGTAACGAGATCAACATTGGACTCAAGGGTGGGGGACACTTGGATGTGGGTAAACAGAGGTTTCTTGAAATCATAGAGGCGTATGCTAATCGAACCGTGCATTTTGAGGGAGTTGAAAAATGAACAAGATATATGGATGAAAGTTTCGAATCATAGGAGGGGAAAGTGTGGGTCAGCGAGCGAATTTGATTCTAGTTAGAAATGGAAGTTATGAGTTGTACTATAGTCATTGGTGTGCCAATACGTTACCAAGGGATTTATTCTGGGGACCGGAAGAAACCCTTTCTTTTATTGAGGGACAGCAGCCTGCAGAGGGATGGCTTGATGACAGATGGGCAGAAGGCGGAGTAATTATGGATATGGACCATCAGGTATTACTCTGGTATGGCGGAGAGGATATCATGTATGATATTCCGCTTAGGCGGCAATTGTTTGCATTAATGCAGCCTTTATGGAGTGGTTGGGAACTAAGATGGGCCAAGGCGGGAATTGTTGATATGGCAATGTATTTACATTATCCGCTGGAGCACGTCAGATCGCTTGAATATACTACGGAATTAATATCATTAATCGAACCAGAGCCCAAAGATGGATTCATTCGAATAATTGCCAGCATCGTATTTCCAAATGGGGAATTGCGGATATTCCCGCTAAGCGGAACATTTGATGAATATTTATTAGCAGGTCCATCCTCATTTATTCAGGCTATAAGCCCGGCATCGGGGCAGCCAGAGCTTCGTGTGGCGGAATGGAGTGAGGACTTCCCGGATCAGGGATTTCATTTGGATACGAGACGTAGAAGCTTGGATATATGGTATGCAGGTGATGATTCTGACATCATTACGCATGTGAAAAAGTGCTGGCCAGACTGGACAGTCACGGATTTGGCTGATCAATATGAGGTACAAAGCGTTCTAACTGGAAACGCTGTTATTTTTTCTCCACAATCTCAAAGTAAGCTTATCAGTCAGTTACAGGAAATGCTGCTCTACTCTGCTTCAAGCAGTCCTGTAGATAGTATCAAGCTTTTTGCGGATTATCATGAAAAAGCGGGCAGGGAGGTTGAGGTAAACCCGCTGGCTTTGATTGATCATCCGCAGGGGGTGGCCTTTAACACACGCGAGGACAAATTTAAATTTGCGCTATCCCAAGCAATGCTTAATCAGGATTGTGATGAAGCTTTAAATTATAATGCAACCGGTTCATTTCATGATACAGTGAGGATATTTGCAAAATATGCTGAAAAGGATTGGCTGTCATCCTCATCACAGCAAAGCTGGCTGATGCATATGCAGGCATTTTTTCTATATATGGAAGCCCTTCTTTACATTGGACAGGTGCAGGATGTAGAAAAAACACAATTGGATTTATACAAAAAAATGCATACTGAGGGAACCAAACGTTTTGGATGTATCTATTCTTCGTCTGTGTTACTTCAGCTGGTAGAGGGAAGTTTGCTGCTATTTCAGCCTCATGGCAATACCGAACAAGTCATGCGAACATTGGGGCCATTGCGGGAACGGGAGCAATTGAAGCCCGAGCATAAGTTTAAAATAACCTATTATATGGCATTGGCTAATATTCAGGATGGTAATTTTGTGGATGCAAAAGCCAAGCTGGCAGAGGGAATGGAGACGAAGGAGCCTTTTTGGATTCGTAAATTGCAAGAACTTAACGACAGTATAGAAGAATACGAAAATCCACAGTCCGTATTATTGGAGGGTAAGAAGGGGAAGCGTCCTTTATTTGTGGAGCTGGCTCGTGGTGAGCAATGGGTCGGAGCTACCTCTTTAAGTCCAGATGGCTCTTTAACTGCTGTAATGTATATGGATGGATGGTTAAAATTGTCCAGAACTGCCGATGGGGATGAAATCGCTGCTTTTTCCGATAGTGTCTCTCTTTTTCAAGAGGAGAAGGCCACCAATATGAGTCTTGTGTTTAGTCCTGATGGTCATTTTTTGTTAGTGGGATTAGGTGTAGGCATTGTGAAAGTATATGATGTACAGAAGCTTAAGTTGCATGCAGAGCATTTGCACCCGGGACTTGATTGGGAGCAATTAGAGCGAAACGCTTATTATCATGAATATACATATGTGCAGTTTAGTGCGTCTGGAAAATATATGGTTATTGTTCCTACTGCTAAGGATTATGACCCGCAAGGGGATGACGGCTATCCAATTCCTTTGTATTACGGTACCTTTTACGTGATCGACTTCAGCACTGGAGAGGTTGTATTGGAGCATAGCTATAAAGAACGAAAAATTGGGGCTATTATGTTTAGTCCGGATGAGCGGTTGATTGCAGTTGGAATGTTTGGTAAAGAAGTCGTTGTGTGGGATATACAATGCCGGAAAACAATATTAGAACGCGATGATTTCGTCTGGCTAGGGCTTGCAGATTGTGTAGGCATGACTCAAACCTTAGCATTTACCGTGCATAGTGACAAACTGGTATATGCCTCTAAAAACGCTAAACTAACGGTGGTCGATCTCCTAGGTGAAGGCTGGAGTCATTCGGTTGCCTTTGAGCATAATTATGTTACTTGTGCTCTTTATGTGGACTCCAAAGATTACATTATTGCCGCTAAATATGCCCATTATAAACCTGTGATCATTACCAGATGGAAAATAGGTGACCCGAAGGAAGAGGTCTTGTTTATTGTCAGTCCCTATGTCGTGAAGGAATTTTCTGTGGATGAAGCTCACGATGAACTATGGGTGAGCAGCACGTCTACTGCAGAGCTTCGAAAATACAGCACTGGAGAGCTGGTTCGTAAATGGACTCCATATTCCTGGTGGTATTCCTATGGTGTGATCTATAATTCAATTTCTGTCAGCAGCCAAGCTGGTATGGTAGCAATAAGCCATCAAGAGGGGATTCGGATAGGGCGTTCGCGTAATTTTTAAGTATAAAGCGCACATCGTGTTCTAAAGTGATTTGTGATAGATCAAAAGACTTGGAGGGAACGAAATGAACGAAATGACCATTGAACAAAAAGTGCAACAGTTTATTACAGAGTTAGAAACTCGGGAGAGTATCGCAATAGAGTCTGTAAACTCTTCTGTGTAAACTCTCCAATCTATCTTCCTATTTTTTAGGACATACAGAGCCTTCCAAAGTGAACAAAAAATTGTGAGAAAATTACCTTTAGGATATCGTTATCTTAAAAGGTGATTTTTTTGTCTATACGGAAACGGCTTAATCAAATAAAGAAGAAAATCAAAGAAGGAAGAGGAACGGGAAGCGTTTCAGAATATATACGGTATCTATTCAGACGTCTCTTCAAGTGGGAGATCCACGTTTTATAAATTGAACTTAAATCCTGTAATGTATATTATAAGTTTAAATAGAATTGATAGTAGGTGATTTATCAGTGAATAATAATTTGCTTCTGATAAAAGAGTTTAGCAAGTTAACTGGCTTATCACGAAAAGCTTTGTATATTTATGATGAACATAATATTTTGAACCCTGTGTTTATTCATCCAGATAATGATTATCGATATTATGATAAGAATCAGTTACTAACTGCTAAACGAATAAATTTGTTGAAACAAGCAGGATTCACCTTAAATGACATCAGTAAAATCATTCATAGAAAGTTATCAGATGATGAAATAAATAACTTGATAGAAGAAAAGCTTCAACTGGAAATGAATAAGATAAAAGAGGCAAATCAAGCAATAAATAAATTGAAAGAGCTGAATCATGCGATTGCGATTTTAAATAATGAAGTCAATGAAGAGTATCTAGAATCATTGATCGTATATGAATATGAATTATTACCAAATGAAAATATATGTGTAGCGCTGAATAATTCAGAGGAATTGATTAATGAACTTAATGTTAAAAAAAATGAAAAAATCATCAAATATAAAATGACTGATAATAAAATTCACCCTGTTAGTATCGCCCTGCCATTAGAAAATCAGGAATTGAATCAATCGGGAGTGACAAGATATTTTGGTTTTCAAACGCAAAAGTTTTTCTGTGAAATTGATCCTTATCAAGAAGAGTCGGTATTAAAGATAAATGAAATAATGAAAAATAACGAATTAGAATTATCCGAACCATATATTTATGAACGTATATTAACCCCGGATGATTATCTGTATTCCTCCAAGCGCCTTTCGGAATTTATTTTTCCTTCTAAGTGTTAAGTAGTTGACCTTACCCTTAGGTTAACCTTTAGACTCTCTTTAAAGGAGGGGTTAACACATGAAGAACAATAATTACGCATTGGTAACAGGAGCTTCTAGAGGGATAGGAAAGGCAATCGCAATCCAACTTGCAAATGATGGGTTCAATTTATTATTACATTATAATCAAAATATTGAAAAAGCCAATCAGCTCAAAGAGGAAATTGAATCAATTGGCAGACAAGCACAGTTAATTCAGGGTGACTTCAATTCCAGTGAAGGAATTAAAGAATTTATTGAGAAAACTAAAAAATTGATAATCCAAGATAATAATGTATCACTGCATACAATCGTTCATAATGCTGGACATGCTACATCAAATGGATTTGGAGAAGTGGACTATGATGAGTTCGATCGGCTATTCAATGCAAATGTTAAAGCACCATATTTTATTACACAATCTCTAATCGGACTTTTAGAATCCAATGGCAGGATAATAAATCTATCATCAGGTGTGACACGTATCGCATTTCCTCATATGATGGTATACAGTATGACAAAAGGCGCAATTAATACAATGACATTTACACTGGCAAAGGAATTGGGTGAAAAAGGAATTACGATCAATTCCGTAATGCCTGGAATCATTGATACGGATTCAACTGCTAACTGGCTGCATACTGAAGAAGGTCAAGAAAATGCAAAGAATATGAGTGCTTTAAAAAGAGAGGGTCAACCAGAAGAAATTGCAAATGTTGTTTCGTTTTTAGCGAGTGACAAAGCGAGTTTTATTACTGGTCATAATATGGACGTAACTGGTGGAAGTCATCTGTAATGAGTTAAATGGTTTAACTAGAGACTTGATTTATTTAGAGCTTAGAATTAGGAATTTTTAGTGTAATGTGAACAGTTAAAAAAGAATACTCTATGCAGTTAGAAGATGGCTCCTGAATTCGAATTCGTCAGGGGTCATCTTTTTCAATGTCCATTGATAACGCTAGGTATTGTAAAGGTGCACATACGCTTCTATTCGTGTGCGCAGCTCCTCAAGAAGACCTGCTTCGCAACTACGTATAACAACGTATTAACGTATCGGTTCGCTAGCGCAAACCTCGGTCGTCAGATGTATTTCAGGAGGCGGTTTCATACGATACATCTGGGAACCTAACCGCGTCGCGGCCGGGCCCTTTGGATCTCTTTAGGTTCTCGGGTTCGTGAATACACGAAACGTTAGGCGACACAGCTTCTCCACAAAGGCGTCCCTCGCCCCCAGCCTCCTGGTGTTGGTTTTGCATTTCATTTTTGACGTTGGGAGTGACCGTGTATATCTTTCTTACAGTGAAGGATCGTGTTTTTTAAGTAGTAGGACGTATATTGTCATAGCGGTACGCTGTGACTAACAAATAAAATGTTGTTGGAAAATAGGGTTATTTATATGATGTGAGGTGAAAAGAAATGGGGACAATATCAGTATCTGAGCATTATGATTTGTTGATTGATGAAAATAATGATCCTGTTAATGACCCTGAGATACTGCAAAACTATATGGACAAGTGGGATGGAGACTTATTTATCGGTCAACTTAACATTAATCATAATAGTAATGCTTTGGAAATTGGAGCTGGTACAGGCAGACTGGCTCTTAAAGTATTAAAGATTGGGTGCAAAATATTCACAGGAATTGACATGTCTTCAAAAACGATCATCAGAGCAAAAGAACATTTGAGTAAATATGAAAATTGTTCGTTAATATGTGGAGATTACAATACGGCTCACACCATGTTAGGATGTTTCCTGATCATAAAGAAAGCTGTAAATATGATAAGATCAATATTGGACAGATCATGTTGATTTAAAGGAGGAAGAAGGGATGAGATGGCAAGAAGTAAGAGAACTGTTCCCCGACCAATTTGTTCTGGTTTCCATCCTTGATTATCAAGAGGAAGGCAATAAAAAGATAATAGATGAAGTAGCACCGATTCGCTCTATTTCAGACCAAGAAGCTAATAGAGAGTTTTTTCAAGCTGGGCCTGGAAATTTGGTATATCATACTTCTAATAAAGATTTTATTGTCTATATACGCAGGGATCCATTAATGAGAATGAGACGTTATTTATTTAATACAGGCTTGAAAATTATAGGACATTAACTAATAGAAGTGAAGTGGACGATTCTTACCGCACTTTTTGTATCAAGGGTTCGGGAGACATTCCAAGAACATTTTGTCATAATTAAAAATGAAAAGGATAAAAAATGATTGATATAAATACAAACTTAGTAGAAAAGCTAATTAAAGAGCAATTTCCCCAGTGGGCGAATTTACCGATAAAGCCTGTTGCCAAAAGCGGACACGACAACAGAACCTTTCATGTGGGCGATGAAATGACTGTTCGACTTCCAAGTGGTGAGGATTATGTGGCACAAGTTGAAAAGGAACTTATGTGGCTGCCCAAATTAAAGCCTTGTCTTTCTCTGCCCATATCATCACCTATTGCAAAGGGAGAGCCAAGTGTCGATTACCCATTTCCGTGGTCCGTAAACCGTTGGATTGATGGCGATACAGCAAGCCACAGCAATATTTCCGATGTAAACAAATTCGCCTGTGATTTAGCGTTGTTTCTAAAAGAGTTGCAAACGATTGATACCACAGATGCGCCGCTTGCAGGAAAACATAACTTTTATCGTGGCGGTGACTTATTTGTTTATCATGACGAAACAGAGAAAGCATTTGAAAAGCTGAAAGACGAGTTGCTCACCGATACATTAAAAGCTGTCTGGGAGCAAGGCATTCAGTCAAAATGGACATCAAAAAATGTTTGGATACACGGCGATGTTGCACCCGGTAATCTGCTTGTTAAAAACGGAGCGCTTTGCGCTGTAATTGATTTTGGAATTATGGGTGTGGGTGACCCGTCCTGTGACTATGCTATGGCGTGGACTTTCTTTGACAAGGACACCAGAAACGTATTCTTTCAAACACTCGGCACAGATAAAGGCACAATTGACAGAGCAAGAGGTTGGGCATTATGGAAAGCACTGATCACTTATCACGATGAAAATGTCGAGGTTGCCGCTAATGCAAAATATACGATTGGTGAAATTTTAGATGAAATGAATACACCTGACATCGCGTCCTGAGTGTCAGATGTAAAAGCAAAAGTTATTCAGACAAACACACGACCCGGCCTAAGATAGGAGCTATCTAAGGCCGGGTCGCGTCGCCGATCCGGGCACGTTAAGTGAAATCATAACCTGACGCTGATACTGTAACGAATCGGGAATAAATCTGATACAATCGTAGGTAATGTTAACTATATACAGGGAGTGGAAAGAATGAAGTCTATCACGATTCTGATCGCTGATGATGAGGCGGAGATTGCCGATCTGATCGAGCTGCATCTAGAAAAAGAGGGTTACCGCTGCATGAAAGTATCGGATGGGCAGGAAGCGATATCTGCGGTTAAGACGCATCCCATTGATTTGGCGATTCTAGATATTATGATGCCGAAGATGGATGGTTATGAGGTAACAAGGCAAATTCGAGAGCAGCATCATATGCCAATCATTTTTTTAAGCGCCAAAGCGACCGACCTCGATAAGATTGCAGGACTGGTCAGAGGAGCAGATGATTATGTGACCAAACCGTTCAACCCGATGGAACTGGTTGCCCGTGTAAATGCTCAGTTGAGGCGTTCCATGCAGTTCAATCAATCGGCGCCAGCGAACACACCTGTATTGGAGGCGGGCGGATTGGTCATCAATCCCGAACAGCGCACCGTATCCATTTATGGCAAGCCTATTGAACTAACTCCGAAAGAGTTTGATATTTTGTATCTGCTGGCCAGCTATCCAAAGAAAGTCTACAGCTCGGAAAATATTTTTCATCAGGTGTGGGGCGAGGCATACTATGAAGGAGGCAATACGGTCATGGTGCATATTCGTACCTTGCGCAAGAAACTTGGCGAAGACATGCATAAAAACAAACTGATCAAAACCGTCTGGGGAGTGGGATATACATTCAATGGCTAACATGATCCGAAGCTTTCGGTCTAAAATGATTCTGCTATTTGGTTTGAGCATGCTTTTTTCCGGCACGATTACGTATCTGCTCTATAAAGCTCTCCAACTCTATTATTATACGACTAGGTTCGAGAATCCATTAACTAGAGTTCGTTATTTTATGAGAGAAATTGGGGATATTAACTTCTTTTTGCTTATTTTTATTCCTCTCTCGATTTTGTTTTTCTTTCTTCTCACCAAACGGTATGCGGCTTATTTTGATCAAATTTCCAACGGAATTAATCAGCTTGCGAATGGCGACTTCAACAGTCGAATCGATATTCCATCCAAAGATGAGTTCGGGGATATTGCGAGAGACATTAATCTGGCAAGTGAAAAATTGCAGCAAGCTTTGGAGAAAGGAGATTTTGCGGAAAACAGCAAGGATCAGTTGGTCATGAATTTGGCTCATGATTTGCGTACGCCGCTGACTTCTGTGTTAGGTTATTTGGATTTTATTCTTCAGGACGATCAATTGACTGCAGAACAGATCCAACATTATACGAGTATTGCTTTTACCAAGTCTAAACGTCTAGAAAGGCTTATTGAAGAGCTGTTCGAGATCACGAGAATGAACTACGGCAGGCTTACCATAGAGAAAAAACCGATCGATCTAAGTGAGCTTCTCAACCAATTATGTGAAGAATTATTACCTATCTTTGAGAAAAACCAGCTAATGGCCAGATTGCAGGTCATTCCGCATTTGAATATATCGGGTGACGGGGAACTGCTGGCACGCGTATTCGAAAATCTGATGACTAACGCCGTTCGTTATGGAAGCGAAGGCGAGTTTATAGATATTCACGGCTATCTAGATGCAGAAGATGCAGTCATTCAAATTGTAAATTATGGGGATTGCATTCCCCCGGAAGAGCTGCCGAATGTATTCGATATGTTTTATACCGGTGATCAAGCGCGAACTCATCAAGAAGGGAGTACTGGCCTTGGCTTGTTCATTGCGAAAAATATTGTGGTGCAGCATCAAGGCACCATTTCGGTCCAAAGCAGTGTAACTCGTACGCTCTTTGAAGTCCGTTTACCGCAATAACTCTCATTCGAAGGCCTCGGTTAACGATTGTCGCCGTTCATTTAAGAAAAATTTTATATTTACCCTACTTCTTTTTTAAACAGTCTGCCCTATTCTAAAATGCATGAAGGGCAGGAGGAACCTGAGAATGAAGAAGTGGGGTTTTTGGCATGGCTTCATGATGAAGACAAAAATAAAAAGATGGTTACGCAAGGATGCAGCGGCGGCATGGATATTTCTCGCGCCGAGCGGTGCAGGATTTGCGCTGTTCTACCTGATTCCGTTTGCCGTGGGCGTGTTCTACTCTTTTATGGACCGTGCGGTAGACGGCCATTTTGTTGGATTGGATAATTACCGCGAGCTGCTGGCGAGCGATTCCTTCCGCAAGGCGGCATCCAATACGTTCTATTTCAGCGCGGTCAGTGTTCCGGTTATGCTTGCGCTGTCGCTAGGTGTGGCGATGCTGTTGAATAAAAATGTATATCTTCGAACATGGTTGCGGACGGCATATGTGCTGCCGCTTGTCGTTCCAGTCGCTTCGATTATTATGATCTGGCAGATGCTGTTCGATTGGAACGGCTCCCTGAACGCTTGGCTGAGCGGCTTCGGATTCGAACGTGTGGATTGGATGAAGACCGATGCGGCCCGAAATGTGGTGATTGTCGTTTATTTATGGAAGAACATTGGCTATAACGTGATTTTATTTTTGGCGGGACTGCAGCAAATTCCGAAGGATTATTACGAAACCGCCCAACTTGAAGGGGCCGGGCGCTTGCGGCAGTTCAGCAGCATTACGCTTGTCTACCTCACGTCCACGATGTTCTTTGTCGTCATCATGTCGATCATGAACTCGTTCAAAGTATTTCGGGAAACGTATTTGATCGCAGGCGATTATCCGCATGACAGCATATACATGCTGCAGCACTATATGAATAATATGTTCGCGTCGTTAGACATTCAGAAGCTGACTGCGGCGGCGACCTTGATGGTCGGCTGTATTCTGTTGATCGTCATGGGCTTGTTCGCGCTTGAACGCCGGTATCGGCAGTTCATGGAATAAGGGGGAGGGAAGGCCTGTTGCCAGTCGTGAAAATATTGCAAAAAAGTGGATTAACGGTCGTCACGGGCGCCATTGCGGCATTGTTATTATTCCCTATTGTGATTACATTCACAAATTCGCTCATGACAGAACAGGAAATTGGAATCAATTATGGGCCCATAGGGCAGATGTACGAAGCGGATGCAGGGAAAGCAACTCCTTTTGTGAATGTAAAATGGCTGCCGGATCAAGTGTCCTTGGAGCAGTATGGCAAGGTGTTGGTGAACAGCCCGAAATTTCTGATGATGTTTTGGAATTCGGTCTTTATGGTGGTGCCGATTATCGCAGGGCAGACCGTTGTAGCAGCGCTTGCTGCGTATGCTCTCTCCAAGCTGAATTTTCGCGGCCGTGATGCGCTGTTCCTTGTCTATCTCTTGTCGATGCTCATGCCTTTCCAAGTGACACTCGTGCCGAACTACATAATGGCCGATAAGCTGGGACTGCTGCACAGTTCGCATGCCATTATATGGCCTGGCATTTTCGCGGCTTTCGGCGTGTTCATGCTTCGCCAGTTCATGCTGCACATTCCGTATGCCTATATCGAAGCGGCTAAGATCGACGGTGCCGGTCACTTGCGGATTTTCCATACGATAATCATTCCCATGATCAAACCGGGTCTTTCCGCGCTTGTGATCCTCTTGTTCGTCGATTATTGGAACATGGTGGAGCAGCCGCTTATTTTTCTGGATGATCCGTTCAAGCAGCCGCTATCCGTTTATTTATCCAGGATTAACGAAGGCGAGCAGGGGGTTGCTTTCGCCGCATCCATACTCTACATGACTCCGATGGTGCTGCTGTTTCTGTATGCGGAAACGTATTTCATTGAAGGTATTCAACTGTCTGGCATCAAGGGGTAGCTTTGCGGTGCTGATGCTTACGATGCAAGTTTTGCTTAAGCAAAACGCTTAGGAGGAGAAAGACGGGATATGGTGTTAGAAAAAGAGTCGGTTGATCGCAGGCGCAAACGAAACATTCAAGCCGTATTCATTGTGTTTGTGGTGGTGTTAGTGTTTTTTACGTTTTTCAGCAACACGCTGCAGTCGCTGACATTGCCGAAAGTGAGAACGGAAAAGCTGGCTGCCGGAAGTCTTGTATATACGCTCGAAGGCAGCGGGATACTGCGGCCGCTCGCCGAAGCGAAACTATCGAACCCTGCCGGCTGGAAGGTTAAACAGATTCTCGTGAAAGAAGGAGAACGTGTGAAGAAGGGGCAAAAGCTAGTCATCTATGATAGCAAAACAGCCGAACGAGAATTGCAAGATGAAATAACCAATTTGGAAAAGCAGAAAATCGAGCTGCAAAATATTCAAGATCAGTTCATCCAGTCGGCTACGGAAGGGGACGAATTCAAAGTACGGAATGTAAGGCGCGATATTGAAACGCGCAAACTTGTTCTAGGGGTGCAGAACCGTAAAATTAATGAATTGAGAGACCGCCTGGCAAGCCAAAAGGAAATGACGGCTCCGTTCGATGGCATTATTACGAAATTGAATGCCGTTGAGGGGTTAACATCACCGGGAGAACCGGACGTTTTTATCTCGAATGGCAGCCTGGGTTATCAATTTGATATTTCCACGGATTCAACGCTGCTGTCCGATATCGGGATATCGATCGGAGAGAAGATAGAGGTCGAAGTGCATACGGTCCTAGAGCAACAGACCCGTATCATCGACGGCACGATTGATGAATTGGCGGATGCAGTGCCGCGTGCCGAGAGCTCATCCAGTGAAGAGGCGGGCAAGACCATAACGATCCCGCAAAAGGTTCTTCGCGTAAAGGTGGTTGATTCCGAACTGAAAGGGGGTGAGCAGGCGTTGATTACACTCGAGAAACGCTCGCGCCAAGACGGATTGATCATTTCCAATGCGGCGATTCATCAGGAGCGTGAAGGCATGTTTGTTTATAAAATGGAAGAGCAGAGGGGCCCATTAGGCAATGTCTTTGTTGCGCGTAAAGTCCGAATTCATTCCAAGGAAACGAATGACAAAGACACGATGATTCAATCGGATAGCGTCTATGAGGACGACCTGATTATTCTGGAAAGCAGTGAGCCTTTACAAGACGGAAACCGTGTTCGTCTGCAATAGGTAAGCATGTATGCGATAAAATGATAGAGGAGAGGTAATCAGATGATGAAAAAGCGGCTATGGCTTCTATTTATTTGTATGATCATGACGGCAACGACCGCATGCGGTTCTGGAGAGGGCGGGAAAATGGAAGGCAAGGAGAAAACGTTAACCAAAGAGGGGAAGATGGTCGTTACTTTGTCTCTGCAAGAACCGAACGCATTCTACCAAGCGGTAGAGAAAAAATTTGAAGATAAGTACCCGGACATCGACCTGCAAATCCAAGCTTACAAGCAAATGGGTGAAAAGTGGGAGCCGGGCGATTTTGAAAAATATAGAAAAACGACGAATACAGCACTGCTATCAGGGAAAGGCGCGGATATCATCGAAGTGGGCAGCTTGCCTATCGGCGAATACGTGAGCAAACAGCTTCTCCTGAACATGGACGATTATTTGGAACAAGCCCCCCTGTTGAATAAGAGCGATTTGCAAATGAATGCTTTGGAAGCATTCAAGTTGAATGGCGGTATGTATGCTATGCCTTCCGGGTTCTTCCTGCGAGCGTTCATAGGCGATGGGGACATTCTTGAGAACACGAGCGTTGATGATAAGAACTGGACCTGGCAGGAGTTTAAGGAGGTTTCGAAGGAACTTATGCAAAAAGCGGGGGAGAGCAGCAAGGAACCCCGCTATGCCTTAGCGAATGAACCGCCGGAAGTCATCCTTCAAGAAATGGTTGTGGATAGTTACACGGAGTTCGTTGACCGGGCGGCTCAAAAGGCAAAGTTCGATTCTCCCTTATACGTGGACATGATGCAGCAAACTAAAAAAATGTATGATGATGAAGTCATGACTTCAAAACCGGCTGAAATCGGCAAACAATTGTTCTATTCTGCTGTTTTATTCTCGCCAGCAGACTTTATCGATGTACCGCGTACATTCTTCTCGAATCCGAAGCTGCTGCACAAGCCGCATGCAGAAGGACAAACAGGCGGAATGAGGATCATCCCGACATCTCAATTCGCAATACAAGCCAAATCTCCGGTTAAAGAGGAAGCTTGGAAGTTTATTGCCTTCTTGTTATCCGAAGAAGTGCAGTCCCTGCAAGAGAGAGAAGGATTTTCACTTCTTACATCTGTGAATGAGAAGAAGCTGAACGACATTCAGGAGCAAGTTAACATTGGAACATACAAGCTTCCAAACGGGAAAGCAGCCAAGGTGCAGGATGAAGAGTTTACTCAGTTCAAACAAATCCTCCGTACGCCGTATCAGTTTGCGATGCTGGACGGTAAAGTAATTGCCATGGTAGGAGAAGAGTCGAGCTCATTCTTCAGCGGACAAAAGTCTGCAGAGGAAGTAGCGAAGCTGATCCAGAACCGGACGACAATCTATTTAAACGAATAGGAATTGATATAAAATATTGAAGCAGCCCGCTTTGCGCGCTGCTTTTTTTTTGTTGCGAACTCTGTGCAAAACTGTAAAACCTAATCGCGGTAACACTATCACAGAAGAACAACATAGCAAAAAGAACGGATTGACAAAATATAGGCAAGTTGATAAGCTGTTATCGTTGATAATAATAATCATTATCAATAATAGTTTTTATGTTGCATGGCTTCATAGGACAAGCATGCTTAGGCATTTATTCTACTTAAGAAGGGGAAGAGAAGATGGTGAGCAAAATGAAGAAGCAAGCGGGCATTATCGTATGTGCGCTGGTTGTCGTGATGATGGTTCTGGCTGGTTGCGGCAATACAAACAACAACTCGGCTTTATCTAGCGGTGAAGATAAGCAGGCCGGGACGCCTGCTGAATCGTCTGTCACTGCGACAGATGGAGCAGAGAAAGAGAAGGCAGGGCAGACAGAGGAGAAGTCCGGCACCCGAAAAGTATCGACGGTGATGGGGGAAGTGGAAGTGCCTGCTAATCCTCAGCGTGTCATTGTCAACTGGTATGTCGGGGATGTATTTGCGCTTGGTATCAAGCCTGTGGCGGTAAACGCTCGTGCTGATAAAGCGATGCCTTTTTACAAACAGTTTGAGGGGATCCCGAACACTGAAAAATGGGAATCCGAAGAAATATTGAGATACGAACCCGATTTGATCATTACTTATGATCCTAAGGATTTCGAGAATTTCTCCAAGCTGGCGCCAGTTATTGTGGTCCCTGAAGGGGACGTAAGCTCAACCGAGCGGTTATCCTTCCTCGGCGAAGCAACCGGTCATGAGGCAGAGGCCAAAGAAGCGATTGCCATTTACGAGGAGAAGCTAAAAAATGCGAAGGAAAAACTGAGCAGCGGCATTTTCAAAGACAAAACCTTCAGTATTCTCCAGGATTGGGGTCGAGAATCATACGGGGTTATGTATGAGACGGGCTCACGGGGAGGTACGTTGCTCTATGAATATCTTGGGCTGAGTAAGCCGGAAAAGCTGGAGCAATTGGTCAAGAAGTCAGGAAAAGGGCGCGATTCCCTGTCCTATGAAGTGGCTTCCCAATATTTTGGGGACTACGTTCTCTGGTTTCTGAAGGAGGGATATGAGTCCGAATATGCGAATACGGTAATCTGGGATAGTATTCCAGCTGTCAAGAATGGAAATATCATAGAAATTCCAGCAGAATATGGCGGCTTGTTCTATTATTCCGATATTGCCAGCATGACAGCGCAGTTGGATTATATCGTGGATCGATTGCTGGAACTAGAAAAGAAATAATTATGAAAATTACGGATGAACTAAGGGTGTCAATATGTTAATGGATGCAAACAAGAGCTACAAGGGAAGGCTGAAGTTCAGCTTGTTCATGTTGGCAGGTATGGTTCTGCTGGTTCTTGCAACCGCAGCATCGATTTCATTCGGCGCTGCGGACATGAGCCTTGAATTGGCATGGGGAGCCGTATTCAATTTCGATCCGGGGGTTACGGAACATCATATTATTCGTATTTTTCGGCTTCCACGCACGGTAGCGGATATTATGGTTGGCTGCAGCCTGGCTGTATGTGGAGCAGTCATGCAGGGAACTACCCGTAATCCACTGGCCGATTCCGGACTGCTCGGCATCAGTTCGGGCTCTACATTTGCGATTGCGCTGTGCATGGCCTTTTTGCCCGGGCGCACTTATGTGGAAACGATGATCTATTCCTGTATGGGTGCGGCAATCACTACGGCAATCACTTACTATTTGGCATCCGTCGGTAAGCGGGGAATGACTCCGCAACGTCTGGTGCTGGCGGGAATGTCGATCTCGATGCTGTTTGGCTCTTTCAGCTCATATATCGCCATCAAATACGAGATTGGTCAGGATTTGGCCTATTGGACGGCCGGGGGGACAGCCAACGTCGAATGGATGCAGCTGGCTTATGTTTCGCCGTTGTTCGTGATGGGGGTAATATGGGCGATCACTCTCTCCCCATCTATAACGATTCTTAACTTTGGGGAGGAGCTTGCGGGGGGGCTTGGACTCCGCGTCAATTTGATCAAAGGCTCTTCCACGGTGATTGTGTTGATATTGACGGGCCTTTCCGTTATTATTGTGGGTCCTATCGGTTTTGTCGGGCTGATTATTCCGCATATCGTGCGATTTATAATTGGTGTGGACTATCGGTTTATCATACCGGCATCGGCTTTGTATGGCGCTGTGTTTACGGTAGGCGCAGATTTGCTCGGCAGGATGATCGGCCGCCCCCACGAGACGCCGCTGGGAATTATCTTCGCGTTGGTCGGAGTTCCATACTTCCTCTATCTCGTGCGCAAACAAAGGAGGGAGTTTAGTTGACTCAACCCGTTAGTAAGCGTTCCGCATTGGTAAGGCCGATTGGGGTTATTTTGCTTTTATCTGTGCTGGTGTTCATCGTGGCGGTGATTAGCATGAATGTGGGAAGATTAAATTTGTCCCCGATCGAGGTGCTGCAAGTGATCATCGGACAGGGGACGGAGAAGCAAAATCTGATCGTATTTGACCTTCGTCTGCCACGTATCGCACTGGCGATTTTAGTGGGAATGGGCATGTCCATCTCGGGCTGTGTGATGCAAGGCCTGCTCAAAAATGATTTGGCCAGTCCGGGGACATTGGGAATCAGCTCGGGCTCCGGTTTGTTTGTACTCCTGTATATTACTGTTTTTGCGGCGAATGGGCTCTTATCGCCGCTGTTGTTGCCGCTGCTGGCCTTTGCTGGCGGAATCACCGCAGCGATGCTGATTTTTGCGCTTGCCTACAGAAAAGGAAGGGAGCTTTCGCCTACAGGTTTGATCTTAACAGGCGTGGCCATGGGGAGCGGATACGGCGCATTGTCGCTTGTGATTACGCTCGGTCTCGATCAGAAACAGTATGATTTTGCTCTGCGTTGGCAGATCGGAAATTTATGGGGGGACGACTGGAAATATATTATGGTGTTGTTCCCTTGGGTGATCGTTCTCGGTTTTTATGTTCTATATAAATCGAATACGCTGAACGCTTTAAACCTTGGCAACCAGACGGCAACCGGCCTTGGCGTCGCGCTCAAACGGGAGTTTATCGGTCTGGCGTTGGCGGCAGTCGCTTTATCATCTGGCAGCGTGGCGCTTGGCGGCAACTTTTTCTTCGTGGGATTGATTGGTCCTCACATGGCCCGCAGGTTGGTAGGCCCCAATCACAAGTTCATGATACCCACTGCCGCGCTGATAGGCGCGCTAGTTATCTTGGTGGCAGACACCTTCACCCGTACGGTCAGTGTGGGCGCGGATATTCCAACGGGAGTCATTATTACGATCTTCGTCACTCCTTATTTCCTCTACCTTCTGTCGAAATCGAATTGATCAAAATGGGGAAGATGGTCATACCCCTGTCAAGTAACGCGGATTCGCTGAGGGAACGAATCTGACAACGAGTGTGGAAAGGCCACGAACCATTTCGCCATGGGTGCAGCCTTCTTCATCACTCGTTTTTTTGTCCAATTCACTATAATCTGGGTTTTGAATCTTCTGCTGAATAACGCTTATCGTTTCTTTGGCCATCTGTTTAATATTAACTTCAATTGTAGTTAGGTTAGGCTCAGTTAGCGTTGCATAGACGTAGTTATCAAAGCCCACGATAGATATATCATTTGGGACAGAAATGTTATGTTTCTTTAGGAAGTCCATTAAATGATAGGCCGTCTCGTCACAGTCGCAGACAAAGGCTGTAGGAAGTTCACTGGGAACCCGTGACCGGAATCCGGATAATAATGAGCTGCGCATTCGGCAACCGCTGTGCCATCGTATACGAATTGACCGTTGGAATCATGATGTCTTTGCGCGATTTTTCGCAATTGCCGCCTCGGCAGCTTCCCTGACGATTTCTCCTAACGTCGGGTGTGCGTGAATTGTAAGCGCTACGTCTTCCAGAGTAGCACCCATCTCAATGGCCAGTGTCAGCTCGGCAATTAAATTGGATGCTTCCGCACCTACGATTTGAGCACCGAGGATGCGCTCCGTTTCTTTTTCCGCCACAATTTTCACGTATCCCTCACCGGCCTGCAGCGCCAAAGCTCTTCCATTGATAGAGAAAGAAGATCTTCCGGTAACGACCTCTATTGCTTGTGTTCTCGCTTCGGTTTCACTGAGACCAACACTGGCAACTTCCGGATCGGAAAATACCACAAGCGGGATTACCTTGTAATCCACCTTGGCGCGGCGCTTCATTAGCACTTCTGCCACTACCTTAGCTTCATAGGATGCTTTGTGGGCCAGCGCAGGCCCTGCTATAATATCTCCGATTGCAAAGATATGAGGAATATTCGTCCGGCACTGTTCATCTACCCGGATAAGCCCTCTCTCCGTCCGTTCAATACCTATGCGCTCAAGTCCCAAATTTCCGTCCGTATTCGGGTGGCGTCCAACCGTTACTAATACGTACTGTGCCTTGACCTGGCGTGCGTTTCCGTTTTCCTTATAGTGAACGATAACCTGATCTTGACTTTGTTCCGCTCGATCAGCCGATGCCCCAGTAACGATATCGACGTTCTTTTCTTGCAGCTTCCGAACAACCGGACGGATCAAATCCGGTTCGAACCCAGGGAGAATCTGATTCGAGCCCTCCAATATCGTCACCTTGGATCCGAATTTCGCATACGTTTGACCAAGCTCAATCCCTATATATCCCCCTCCGATAACAATGAGGCTCTCAGGCACCTGATTTAGCTCTAGCGCATCCGTAGAAGAAAGAATTCTTCCTCCAAAAGGAAAAGCTTTCAATTCGATGGGCCGAGAACCTGTAGCAATAATACAATGTTGAAACCGGATACGTGTATTCGATTCAGTGCCATGAACCAGCACTTCATGATCGTTAATAAAACTTGCTTCGCCATGGAGTGTAATAATGTATTTGCTTTTTAATAAGAAACTCACACCGTTTGACTGTTTATCAACGATAGCCTGTTTAAAGGATTGAACCGTTGCGAAGTCAACGTTTGATTCGGCTCTTATTTCAAAGCGATGCGCTTCGGCAATTAAAGCCTTTGACGGAATACACCCCACATTGGTGCACACGCCCCCGATCCGATCACGTTCAACAATGGCAACATGCAGTCCTCCATCCGCAGCACGCTTCGCAGCTGTGTAGCCACCCGGACCAGAGCCAATGATCAATACATCCACTTGTTTTACTTCGTTTTCGTCTTTCATATCGTTCACTCGCTTTCACGGTATGTTTTTAATTAGACGTAAAGTTCTGCAAAATGCTCGGCAATGATGTCTGATGCTATCTTGGAATGTATAAGCAAATGATACGGGAACATACTTGTCTTTTTCTCCTGAAATAACGGTTACGGGGCAGTCCATTTGACGCAATTTCATTGGATAGGGAGCTAACTTTTCAAGATCTCCGGATCTGTATAATTCTAAGGCAAGGCTTCTTGATGCAGGCGATACATAAATTCGGTAAAAATCAATTAATTGCTCTTGTATGATCGTAGGCATTAATGTAGTCATACGTTCTTGCCACAACTCATGATTCTCGGCTAACTGTTTTATTGTTTCTTCCCCTATTTGCGGAGTTCTAAAAGCTTATGCCAGTTCATGCCATTGATAATCAAGAGAAAACGTAAAATAGACTCCCACATCAGTGACGTCTCAGGAAATCCGTGTACGAGAAGAATGGGCGTGGCTACGGGATCTCCACCTTCAATATAAGCAACGCTCTTATCATTCATCGTAAGGAATTTTTTCTAAATCATGTTACCCTCCTTAAAGCTGACGACATCGAACAAGTATGATTGAGCATTTAATTGTGATTGAAATCAGATAGGCAATACCCATAAACTGGACACGGAGAAGGCTCCTTTGCTCCCGAAAATTTTCTGTCAATGGAGATGCATTGACACAAAGCATGCATTCTCGTAGTATTGAGGGAGACAGGTCTGTCTCATTTCCAGTATTATCATACAGACAGATCTGTACCATGTCAATGGTTTTATGAGAGAGGATTCGAATGAGGTGAATACCATGGAAAAAAAAGAAACAGCAAAAGAGCGAATTTTGCGAGCGGCGACTGATTTATTTTACCGTGAGGGCGTGAGAGCTGTCGGAATCGATCGGATTATAGAGGAATCCGGAGTGGCGAAAGCAAGCTTCTACCGAAATTTCGCAACTAAAGACGACCTGGTCGTGGCATATTTGGAACAGTTTTACCATCTGTTTATGAAACCGTTCGTCGAGGCGGGGGAACGGTATCCCGAAGCTCCCGTCGAACAGCTTCATTACTTGGTGGAATGTCTGGGCGCCAGAATGGAAAAGCCGGGTTACCGCGGATGTCCTTTCTTGAATGCGGCTGTAGAGTTTCCTGATAATAGCCACCCTAGCCATGAACCGGTAGTTATGTACCATAGGGAGATGCGCCATAATCTGTTGCAAATCGCCGAGCGAGCCGGAGCGAGAGAGCCCGAAACGCTTTCCGCTCAATTCATGATGTTATTCAATGGCGCTCTCATGTCGGCATACTTGGAGCGGGATTCATATAACCCTGACCATTTTCGCAGCGCTGCAAAGCTTTTGATCAAACAACAGATTTCATAAATAAAAAGAGTCATGAAATACCGTCGGATTGATTGATTGCAGTGTATATGATGAAAATCAAGTACTCGTTGCCTATGCAACAAGCACTTGTATGATCCTTCGTGGGGATAAGGCAAAGGGGAGGTACAGCGATTGATTTGTTGATTGCCAATGCAAAGAAGTACGGTGTTGAAGAAGCTTGTCCGGTACGATACGGACAAGCTTTATTTTTCGACAGAAAGAGTCTTGCCAGAGATTGATGGAATGAGCCTTCAACAACAATAGCGTCATCAGAGAAGAAAATTTATTATGAGAATGATTATCATTCGTGATGGTTTCTGCTAAAATCATGAATGAGAATGTTTTAGGTCAGAAGGAGTGGAATAACTCGATGACACTGAGTGATCATATATTGCTGTGGAATCATGCTTCCATCAAAGTAATGGATGTGCGTCATACGATCATGGAGCAGGGAGAAGTGTTGCAATCCTATCGATTGCCAGCAAGTGCTTTCTTATACGCAGTGCGCGGCAGCGCCCGGGTGTGGCTGGATAGGAATGCACATATGGCGAAACGATTTCATATCCTCCATGGGGGAAAGGGAATGTTCCTCGATATTGCGGTCGAGGAAAGCTTTGAGTACTATATGATTTTGTACAAGGCTACAGTCCCATTGCCTTGTCGTCAGGAAATTTTAGAATTAATGAAAAAAAACAATCCATTTCAATATCAATACGTTTTTGCGCCATGTTATCCGCTGTCCCTCTTTGATAAAATCGATCAGATGAACAACGAATGGCAGCGATCAAACGGGTTGGAAAAATTGCATGTCAAATCGTTGTTCTATCAATTCGTATATGAGCTCATGCGGCAACTGCATGTTCAGGGGATCGAACCGTTCAAGCCTGATCTGGCAATGCAGGTCATTCGCTATATTCGCGAGCGTTACAGTGAACCCATTACGCTGGAATCCTTGGCTAATGATTTGGAGTGCAGCGCCGGTTACCTGTCCAAGCTGTTCAAAGGAAAAATGAACACCAGTCCGATTCATTATCTGGGTGAGGTGCGAGTTAACAACGCGATAAAGCTGCTGCTGCAGACCGATGCAACATTGCAGGAAATAGCTGAGAGCGTGGGATATCCTGATGGACACTCGTTAAGCCGCAGCTTCAAGAGGTATAAGGGTGTATCACCCGCCCGATTCAAAACAGAATGGAAGTACGGGGACCAAGGTGAAGATTTGCCCTTACTCAGACAAAGATTTGCTATTCTCCCGAACAAGGTGAAGCGTTATAGTGATAATGACATTGAAAATCATTATCAGTATAAAGGGGAAGTGGATATATCTATGTACAGAAGTGTGAAGTTAACCGCAATGACAGTATTTTTGTGTCTGTCACTGCTGCTAGGGGCATGTTCAAGTGCGCCGAATACAAACGGAGGTTCGCAAGCGCCGGCTAAGAACGCAGAAGTTCAAGCGAATTCTGGCAATTCCAACGGAGGACAGGAAGCAGCGTCGCAAGCAAAGACGAGAATCGTATCCACTTTGAAGGGTGACGTGGAAATTCCGGCAGAGCCGCAGCGCGTGGCATCAGACCAATATATGGGACAACTGTTGAAATTGGGGATTATTCCTGTAGGTGTGAGAGAAGACATGCTGAAAGAAGCTTGGATTGAGAAAGCAGGTATTTCCAAAGATATTCTGTCCAAAATTGAAGATCTGGGCGGATTTCCGATGAATGCAGAGAAATTGGCTTATTTGGAGCCTGATTTAATTATCGGTTCAATAGAAGATAATATTGAACAATATAAAAAAATTGGGACTACCGTTTTTCTGCCTTACTGGGAAAGCTATTCTACTGCAGGTCCGATCGAAAAATTTAAAAGAATCAGCGAAATATTCGGAAAGCAAGAGGTAGCGGAGCAGTGGATCGCGGAATATGAACAGAAAGTTGATAAGGCCAGAAAACAAATCGAAGGCATCATTAAACCAGGAGAAACGATTTCTGTCGTTCAAATCGGTTCGAAAGCATTGTATGTGTTGGCCGCGAAGGGTGGAAATTATGGCAGTGCGACGATCTATCAAATGCTGAAATTACCGCCTACAGAGAAAGCGTTAAATATGACAGAAGGATTTGAGAATGTCTCTCTGGAGGTATTGCCTGAGTATCTGGGTGATCATGTATTTGTATATGTAAATTCTAAAGAAGATGCGGACCAGATTTTAAACAGTGCCATATGGAAGGGGGCTCCAGCGGTTAAGAAGGGTCAGGTTTATATGTACGGTGAGTTTGGTGATGAATTTGTGATGGAAGATCCGTACTCTCTGGAGCTTCAGCTTGAAACAATCGTTAACATTTTATTGAAAAATCGGCAGTAGCATAACTTCGGGTATCCCTAACACCTTCGTATATCTGCCTATACGCCGCTTTCTGACGGCAAACTAATATTTGACAACGTCTGAGGTGTTGTAATATGATGGGTAACAAATTCAAAGCGATGATCTGGAGAAGTAGTGTGAAGCTGGAGTCGACAGAGAGCTATCCCTTGGCTGGAAGGATGGCGGTTGCAGTCACGTGAACGACACCAGAGAGTGCCGCCTGAACGCTGATGCCAGTAGGAGCGGACGGTCTCCCGCCGTTATAGGGGAAGAGTGATCGCCATGTGCGATAATTAGGGTGGTACCGCGTGAATCAGACCTCGTCCCTTTCCGGGACGGGGTTTTTTTGTATTTCGGGAAAGGGGGTGATCGCATGGACGACGGCGACGATGATGATGACAACAATATCTTCAACTCACGGAACAATCGAATAAGGAGGATGTTACGATGTCTATTAACAAGGAACCCGAAGTCCGTGTGCTTTGCTCCACGGTCTCCCGCTGCGAAGGACAGCAAATAACGATACAAGGATGGGTGCACGGCGTGCGTCATCTGGGGCAGGTGATGTTCATGGATGTCCGCGACCGCAGCGGTATCGTTCAATGTGTGCTGGAGGGTGAGTGGCTTGACCTGTCCTTGACGATGGAGTCGGTCGTTGCCGTCCATGGCGAGGTCGTCCAAGCGGCCAAGGCGCCGAACGGCATCGAAATCCATGCGATTCGGGTGGAAGTGCTCAATCAGGCCGAGTCCCCGCTTCCGTTCGATCTGAACAAGAAGCAATTGAAGGTCAGACTGGATACGATGCTGGATCATCGCGTGCTGTCATTGAGGCATAGAAGGGCCCATTCGATTTTTACGATTCAATCCGCGCTTGCGGGCGCTTTCCGGGCTTACTTGACCCGACACGGATTCACCCAAATTTTCACGCCCAAAATCGTTGCCTCCGGTACCGAGGGCGGTTCCAATTTGTTCCCGATCCATTACTTTGAGCATACGGCCTATCTCGCCCAGTCCCCCCAGTTCTACAAGCAGATGATGGTGGGCGCAGGGTATGAGCGGGTCTTCGAGATAGGACCGGTCTACCGTGCCGAAGAGCATAATACGTCCCGTCACTTGAACGAGTATATTTCGCTTGATGCGGAGATCGGATTTATTCGTTCCGAGGAAGAGTTGATGGACCTGGAGCAAGAACTGTTGAAGCATATGTTCGATACCGTCGCGCGCCAGTGCGAAGACGAATTCAAGCTGCTCGAAGTCGAACCCCTTGTGCTGACGACGGACATTCCGCGTATGACCGTTGCCGAGGCGCATCGTATTTTGGAACGAAAATACGGGAAGCTTTCGCCCAAAGGCGATCTCGATCCCGAAGGGGAACGTCTCCTCTGCCAATACGTCGGGGAGAACAAGCAGCCGGGCTTCGTCTTCCTTACCCGCTACCCGCGGGAGATTCGTCCGTTCTATGCCATGCCGGCGGCGGATGAACCGGCCTTGACGGCATCATTCGACTTGCTGATGGGCGGTCTGGAGATTACGACCGGAGGCCAACGGATTCATGAGCTGGAGCAGCTGATCCAATCTATCCGGAGCCGGAGCCTGAACCCGGATCATTTCGGCAGCTATCTGGAGATGTTCCGGTACGGCATGCCGCCGCATGGCGGATTCGCCATCGGGCTGGAGCGTCTGACCTCGCGGCTGCTCGGCCTCGGCAATGTGCGGGAAGCTTCCGTCTTCCCGCGGGATCGCAATCGATTGACACCGTGATGCGGTCTGGAGCAAAGGGTTTCCGTTGCGGAAGCCCTTTGTCCGCTCATGCCGCCGCAGAGAACTGGCAAGGCGGCCTATCGAAGCGATATCCGGCTTTATACGTTATACCGTATAAGCTTTTATCGTAACTGTACACTTTTAATTTAAATCTTCAATTATATTGATAACGAATTCAGAGATGTTTTTTAGGGTTTGCTCAGAGAAATCATTCGCTGTAATCCCTTGCGGTTTACTGTGTAAACCTGGCAACGAGTGTGGAAGAGACCGCGAACCATTTCGCCGTGGGTAAGGTTGCTTTCATTGTTAGTTCAATCTTTGATTCATCATCTTGATGTTACGCTCTAGGGCCGCACAAAAAAAGAACTGCCACATAAGGTCAAATGACCTTAGAGACAGCCTTTTCGACAAGCCTGTATTTATTTATTCAATGAAATCTCAAATTTGGAGTCAACTTCTCCTGCAAATACGATCCTACCATTCTCCGGTAATAAGACCTGATTCTTGCCACTGATCACAGTGTGGTTCATACAAATACCTGCTTGATCATATACAGCAAAGGAGCCATTCGAAGGCATATTAACCGTCATGACCTTTCCTTTGGCAGCAGCTGGAACCGAATACCATTTAGCAAGACCATCCGCTTGGATCGTTGTCGAGGAATGTTTACCCGAATAGATTGGTTTTACAAGTTCCTCACTAGCGAATAAGCTGCCTGCTAGCGTAAAATACTCTACTCCATTCTTCTTAAAGAAGTTGATTTCCATCGTATCTCGACCAGCCATAGTAGGGATTTGCAGTTTATTGGCTGCTTTGTTTGCATCAATAATCTTATTATTTAACAAATAACCAGGTACATCCTTAATCATATTAAATTGTAAAATTGGCCCACCGTTGAAATAGGTAGTCGATGAGTATTTCTCACTTAACACATAATATTTTTTATTTTCACGCTCTTTCCATGCGGCAGTGATGTCTTGAGTTAATTCATTGGCTTCAAGCTTCTCTGCTTTATACTCTGAGAAAGCTAACTGTCCAAGGCCCGGTACGGATATATATGAGCGGGACCACAAGTAGGTGCGTCCATTTTTCTCAACGACGAATTTGTACTTTTCCGTGCCCTCCTCGTCTACAAAAGAACCATCTGCCGTATACGTATACTTCTGGGCAGGATTGTTCGGAGCTGTAATCGTGGATACAGACAATTCGCCCACAGGATTCATTTCTACCTTCATTAACGCACCTGAACCTCCACCATAAATACCTGCATGTTGGGATAATTCCTGTGGCATATCTGCCTTTATAGGTACACCATGCGTCTTCTCCGGCTTCCGTTCTTTAATATCACCTTTCTCTTGCAGCGCGCTAAGCAGCAGTTCATTTGCTATCAATTGATCTGTTGCGCTAGAGCCACCTGAAGAGAGAACAGCCGCAGCCATGTTGTATTCCGGGAGCACAACTAGCGAGGAGTGATACGAGATTGTATCTCCACCTTTCGTAATTGCCTTGATCCCATATTGGTTGAATGGAAACAAGTTTACACTATCCCATCCTAACCCGTATGATAGAGACGTATCGCCCTCTTCCGGCCACATGCCTCTTTTATACTCTTCTTGTTCCATGGCTGTTACCGATTTGGTAGAAAGAATACCTTCGACTTCTCCTGTAAAGATCTGTGAGAATTTAACCATATCTTCAGCTGTGGAGTAAATGCCTCCTGTTGCAATGATGTTATAATTCTCTTGGGGAAGTTGTCCCTCATAAGCAGGGGAATAGGTCCCGGCCAGTTTCGCTGAATCCACATGATCCTGTGGTGTTTTTGTGTTGTTCATTTCTAGAGGCACTGTAAAATACTTGTGTATAAATGCTGTAAAGCCCATGCCGCTAACTCTCTCTACCAATATTTCAGCTAACGAAAAACCAACGTTATTGTATACCGAGAACTCACCTGGAGTTGCTTTTAAGTCCTGAGTTGCCAATTCCTCCAACAATGTATCGTGTGCATAAGTATCATTATCCTCATACAATGTTGAATTTGGGCCCATGTATCCATGAAGACCGGAGGAATGATTCAGCAGCATGCGTGGTGTAATCTGATTGTAACGGTTGTCTTTCATCTTAAAGTCGGGTATATATTTTACAACGGGCACATCTAAATCTACCTTGCCCTCGTCTACAAGCTTCATAACAGCAGCCGCGAGCACCATTTTGCTCGCAGAACCTATGCCGTACACCGTATCGGAAGTAAGTGGTACATTTCCCTTTATGTCGTTTTTGCCAGCATGCCCTGAAATGACAATCTCTCCATCATCAATGAGCGCATATTGCAGGCTTGTAGTGCCGTAAGTTTCTGTTAGCAGCTTAGCTTTCTCAGCAGCTATTTTCTTAGTCGCATCAAAAGTAAGATGACTGCTGTTATTGCTAGCCATTGCAGACATTGGTGCAAGCATCGTTAGCACGAGGGTTAAAGCGACCATTGCAGTTCGTTTTCTCCCTGTTCTCATGCCCATCCTCATTTTCATTACCTCACTTTGTTTCACTCGCATCTTCTCCTGTCCTCAGCTGTTTATTGGCTGCCTTAACTGGCCGCTAAGTAAAGCTTATAGGACAAAGATGTACTGCCTATGACGGCAATATGAACGGAGTATGAACATAAAAAAATGTTAGCATGAGGAACCGATACGATCCGTTTAACGATGGGGAGTGCCATACCGCTACCATCATACATGTACAAACAGTGAAAAAAACCGTCCCCAAAGGACGGTTTTCATATCAGTTATACAAATTTACAAACTGGTGGGGGCCTTTTTCAGTGTTTTATTCCTTCCATATATGTTTTCAAGTTTTTAACGATTTCTTTTGAACGGGTATGGTGTAAATAATGTCCCCCTTCAAACCGCATCACTTTTCCATGTACAGAATTTTTTACTTGTTCTTCATGCTCGGGTACCCATCGATCCGTTACTGGATGATTCGCTTGAATAAAGAAAATAATAGGAAGATTTTTCGGGAATGATACGCCTTCAGCTGCTTTAAAATTTGATTGCATATGTTCAACTTCATTTAATAGGTTGGGATTATACATGTTTTTGTGCATAAGCATTCTCATTTGTTCTTTCGTTTTATCATCATAGGGCAGTGCAGCCAATGGGTCAGTACCCAATTTCATGGCCAATCTGGAGAGACCTGATTGTTTGAGCCATTTAACCATTTCTAATTGTGAAGATGTAACCTTCTCACTTAGTGTTGGAACACTGCTATCGATCCCGACAAATGCACTCACTTCGTCTGCATACTTGTTCACATAATCTAGTCCGTAAATACCTGCAATGGAGTGACCCATTAGAATATATCGATCAATGTTAAGACGCTGTAAAGCTTCGTGAATTTCACTAACAACATTCTCTGTGGTTCGTTCCTTTTCGGTTAGATCACTTAATCCATAACCAAAAGGCTCAACCACGACGACTTTGTAAAATGGTGACAGCTCTTCGATTAGCGGCTTAAAATCCAGTACTGGTGCCGCTGTTCCAAGACCAGGTAGGAGCACTACGGTTTCTTCGCCTGCTCCTTGAATCAAAACATTCATATTTTTCCCATCTACAGATACGTGCTGACCATAGGGCTCTATTCTTTTTAACTCCGATTGATTACATATAAGATTAACTGTATAAACAATGACTAGAAAAAGCACGATGGCTATCATTATTGCCCCGATTACTTTAAGAAAAATGCTTCGTACTTTATTTGTTCTCGTTCGATTCCTCGTTTTCATTTCCTCTGTTTGTGTCATTTGATCGTCTCCTGCCCTTATCTGTTTATTGGGCTATCCTTAAAGAGGCCCACAAATGAAAGTTTAACCAATGAAGATGTACTCCCCATGACGTCAATATGAACCGAGTATGAACAAGCAAATAAATGCCACGTCGTCATATACAATGAAGCTTGCACAGGCCTGTCGTAACCTAGAACATACAAGTGCTTAGCCAATCCAGTCCACCATGTGATAACATCTCATATGTACAAACGCACAATGAAAAACCGCCCCAAAGGACGGTTATCCATATCATTTATTAACATTTGCATAATAGTGGATGAACCTTTCTCCGAACACTTACTTTGCTTCTTTCATAAATGCTCTAACGTTTTCAGCGATTTCTTTGAATTTGGTATGGTGTAAATAATGGGATCCATCCATGGTTATTACTTTTCCCTGTACCGAGTCTTTGACCTGCCCTTCATGCAAAGGTATCCATTCTTTTATCCCTTCATTATTCGCTTGTACAAAGAGAAGAAGTGGAAGGTCTTTAGGGAATGTTAAGTCATGAGCACCTTTAAAATTAGAAGAAATATGGCCCATCTCATTCAAGATAGTGTCATTATTCATGCTTTTATACGAAATCATTTTCATTTGCTCTACGGTTTTATCATCAAATGCTAATGAAGCATAGGGGTCAGCACCTAGTTTCATCATCATTCTTAAGAGACCTGATTTCTTGAGCAACTCTAACTTTTTGATTGGTAATTTGACATCCATACCCGGTTGTGTTGGAACACTGCTGTCGATTCCTACAAATGCGGTAATCTCGTTTCGATATTTGCTCACATAATCAATTCCGTAAATGCCTGCAATGGAGTGGCCCATGAGCATGTATCTGTTAATATTAAGCTGCTGTAAAGCTTCATGAACTTCACCTACGATATTCTCCGTGGTCCGCTCTTTTTCAGTTCCATCACTTAATCCATAACCGAAAGGCTCAACCGCGACAACTTTGTAAAATGGAGACAACTCATCGATGAGCAGCTTGAAATCAAGTGCTGGTGTAGCTGTTCCAAAACCAGGCAGGAGCACGATCGTTTCTTCGCCTTTTCCTTGAATGAGCACATTCATATTTTTCCCGTCTACAGATACATGCTGACCATAGGGCTCTATTTGTTTTTTCTCCGAATTCGTACTTATCACATTCATGATATAAACAATCCCTAGAAAAAGAACAATAACGATAACGATTGCTGCTATGATTTTAAGTAAAATGCTTCGCACTTTCTTAAATTTCGTTCCATTCCCCGTTTTCTTTTCCTCTGTTTGTGTCACTCTCATCTACTCCTGTCCTGATCTGTTTGTTCAGTTACCTTAACGGTGCGACTAATGAAAGTTTAACCAACAAAGATATACTCCTCATGACGACAATATGAACTGAATATGAACTATCAAAAAAATGCTACGACTTGACATGCAAGTTACAAAAAATCTTCATTTTAAAAATCATCTACTTGTCTTTTTTTACTTCTTCCATAAACGTTCTAAAATTTTCAGCGATTTCTTTTGATTTGGTATGGTGTAAATAATGTGTTCCTTCAAATGTCATCACTTTTCCATGTACAGAATCTTTTACTTGCTCTTCATGTAGTGTTGACCATCCTTCAATTGATGTACTATCCGGTTGTAAAAAGAATATAACAGGAAGGTTTTTTGGGAATGTTAAATTTTCAGCCGCTTTAAAATTAGGAATCCTATTTTCTATTTCATTCACAATGGTGGGATTTCTAAAGTTTTTGAAAGAAAGTATTCTCATTTGTTCTTTCGTTTCATCATCAACGGGTAGTGCAGCAAATGGGTCAGCACTTAGTTTCATCACCAATCTGGCTAAACCTGATTTTTTGAGTAGTGTAATGATTGAAGATGGTATTGGAGATTCAACAACCTTATTACCGTATTGCCTTGGAGCACTGCTATCGATTCCGACAAATGCACTCACTTCGTGTTCATATTTGTTCACATAATCTAGTCCGTAAATGCCCGAAATGGAGTGACCCATTAGAATATATCGGTCAATGTTAAGACGCTGTAAAGCTTCATGAATTTCACTTACAATATTTTCTGTGCTTCGTTCCTTATCCGTTCCATCACTTAATCCATAACCAAAAGGCTCAACCACTACGACTTTGTAAAATGGTGATAACTCTTCTACTAGCGGCTTAAAATCAAGTGCTGGTGTTCCTGTTCCCAAACCTGGTAGCAGCACGACTGTTTCTTCGCCTTGTCCTTGAATCAAAACATTCATATTTTTCCCATCTACTGTTACAGACTGACCATAGGGTTTTATTTTTCCTTCCTCTGATTTGCTGCTGATCTTATCAACGACAAAAACAATGGCTAGAAAAACGACGATTGCTATAACTAATGCTGCTACTATTTTAAGTAAAAGGATAAGCCATTTTTTCATCTTATTAGCTGGTTTTTTGCCTGTTGTTGTGTCCAAGTTCATTTTCTCCACCTCTCGTATTTTCACTCACACCTTCTCCTATCGTTATCTCTATATTGGGCTGCCTTAACGGGTCGTTAAGGAAAGCATATACGATGAAGATGTACTCTCCATGACGACAATATGAACTGAATATGAACAAGTAAAAAATGCTGCGGCCCACATACAAGGAAGCTTGCATGTGGGCCGCAGCATGGAGAACGCGGTCTAGTCAATCCAATGGATACCCTATGAATCTAACTAATCTGTTGGTGTAGTGATTGGCAAGGTGACAATGAAGGTCGTTCCTTGATCAGGTTCACTTTCTACTCGAATGTCGCCTTGATGAAGCGATACAATCTGTTTAACGATGGCAAGTCCCATACCGCTGCCGCCATACTTACGACTGTGTGAACGATCTGCCTTAAAAAACCGTTCGAATATACGTTTCTGGTCCTCCAAGGAAATACCAATGCCCGTGTCGGATATTCGGACGGTCACATTTTTGGCATCTTGTTTGATGCTGACGTCAATAATGCCGCCATCAACTGAGAATTTGATGCTATTGCCGATTATGTTCGTCCATACCTGGTTTAATAGATCATGATCAGCTGTTAGGCGAACGGCCTTTAAATTGAGCTCGAAACGGATGCTGCGGGCAGACCATTGCGGCTGGAGCGCCACGATTACCCGTCTGATCTGTTCATCAAGGCTAAGTGTGGTCAAACGAAGCTGCTGTGACTGCGCTTCAAGCAAACTCAGCTTGAGCAGGCTGTCGCTCATCTTGGACATCCGCTTCGCCTCAGCGATGATAATATCAAGATAACGGCTTCGTTCGTGGTCTGCCAGGTCTACTTGCTTGAGCGCGAGCGCATAACCGGATATCGAGGTGAGCGGAGACTGAACCTCGTGCGACACATTCGTTACGAATTCCCTGCGCATCTGCTCCAGTTGTTGCAAATCGTGCATCATCTCTTCGAAGCTGCGAGCCAAAGTACCCAGCTCACCCGTTTGCTTAATATTCAGCTTGACGTTGAAATCTCCAGCGGCTATGCGCTTGGTCGCCTTTGTCAGCTTTTTGATCGGTCTTACCAAAAATATGGAGGCCACCAGAATTATTAAGCTTCCTGCAATCAACGAACAAGTTGCAAAGATCGATGCCCACATAGTGACAAAGGACGCGGAAGGAGGGGCGAGCATCTCCAAGAACATCGCTTTTGTTCCTAGTTCCGTTTTCAAAGGCAACCCTAAGAGGATCTTAGCAATACCATTCGGATTGTCTTGAACAACGCCTCCATCTAATACTTTCTTTAATTGCTCCTTCGTCACATTGGTAAGTTTGTGTCCGTTAGGTTTTCCGTAAGACTGGAACTGGCCCGTTGCTTCGTAAATCCGAATATGATAGGAATCGAGCATCTTCATTTCACTTACGAACGAGTCCGCTTCACTTAACGGAAGAGTCTTGTAAATCCGGACAATGTCTTGGCCAAAGTTACGAATGTTGATTTGTGCGTTTTCGTTTAATTTTCCTTCAAAAATCAAAGTTGATACAAAAAAAGAAATGATCGTGCCCGCGATAACGGACACTAAAAATGTCAGGACAACACGTATATATAAGGATCTGATCATTCGTAAACCTCAAGCCGGTACCCAAGCCCACGCACCGTCTCGATACGAAAATCAGATGTAGTTGCGAACCGTTCGCGCAAGCGTTTAATATGTACGTCTACCGTTCGATCATCTCCGGCGTAATCGATCCCCCAAATCTGATCGATCAACTGCTCGCGTGTATAGACTTGTCCAGGTGTTCCAGCAAGCTTGTACAGCAATTCGAACTCCTTGAGCGGCAGCGTAAGCGACTCCGTCCCTCTCAGCACCTTATAGGTCTGTCGATCAAGCGTGACGTTGCCGAACTGGATCGTCTGCGTGGAGCCAATCCGGTATCGTTTCAGTAATGCCCGAACACGAACCGTCAACTCCAAGGGATCGAATGGTTTCGTCAAATAATCATCGGTCCCCAGTTCAAAACCTTTCACTTTCTCCCATGTTTCGCCTCTCGCAGTCAGCATAAGTAACGGAAGATCAGGATTGGCTCTACGGAGCTCCTTGCATAACGTCCAACCATCCATAATCGGCATCATAATATCGAGCACGACAAGATCAATATGCGTCGAGGCATAGACGGTCAGCGCTTCCTTGCCGTCTGCGGCTTCGGCTGTTGCAAATCCGTCGTTGCGTAGAAACAAACAGACGAGTTCGCGAATGTTCGCATCGTCATCAGCAACCAGTATAGTAGGCATCTGTTCCCTCTTTTCCCTGTTTTCCATCCCATACAGTAGTAACCATTATACTATAAATGGATTGAAACACAGAATAACGTGGATAGATAGAACAGAAAAAGACTACATGCCATAAACAAAAATAGATCCCAAGATTTTCGTAGGCTTTCGCAAGGTGAATGTGCGGGTGCCGCCCGTTTTGCGTACACTTTGGGACGAATTTTACTTTTCTTGGCTCCTGTCCGACTCCGGCATATCGCAACGAAGCGGTGCACCCGCATGGAAGCTTTATTTAAGAATGCCCCCGGCCATATTTCAGTGTGTTTCTCCGTGGTACAAATGAGCGAGTTAGCAGCAAAAGATGCTCTCCTTGCGATTTGCAGCCTCGCCTGCAATTTGCCGTGCCAGTTGCATTACGACCCCGTAACGATAGCTCATTTATTATCCGGAACAGGCGCCCCTAGCCGGACGACAGCTACTTAAGGCCCTGGCCGCCGAGTGGGCTGTTTCAGTTGTTCCTGCTGTTCGTCGCTCAAACGAAAAGGTGCGCCCGGTGAATGGTTCATTTGCAGTCCGGGAAGTCCGCTTTGATCGTAAGCCTTGATATATGCGGAAAGCGGACAACTAAAGAAGCATTTCTCCCCAATTTAGAACACGGCTTGTCCATATGCGGACCATGTCCATAGTGACCAGATAGAGCATCTTAAGCAGCGCTTCGCCGTTTGGAAAAACACTCTTTCCCTTTGTTGCTTTGCGAAACTGACGATGATAACTCTCGATGATGTGAGTGGTGTTAGACGAGCTTACGGATCTCCGAGGGGATACTTGAAAAAGTTCGCTAGTTCATCCCAATTCTTAGGCCGCATCTCCTGAAGCATTTCTGCAAATAACTCTTTTCATGCGTTTTAAGCATCCATCCATAGCTGTGACTAAAATATTCTCCTTGATGAACTCCCGCAGTTGATGTTCCGTCCTAAGTCCCATGTGTTCTCCCAACCTTTATAAAACCATTGATTATAGCTATTAACACTAAGTAGTTGGTATATGGATTATAACTTATTGCTGATACGTAGAAGCATCCTTTAACCAGCTAAGAGGCGTCTGATGGGAAATTGGGATATGTGGAGAACTTGAGATCTCATCATGTAACAATAGTTGGGCGTTTGCCATACAGTATTATTGACTATATATGAAAATCAGTAAGGGAGTGTTTATTTTGTCAAATACAGCTTTTTATCGCGATATGCATACGTCTTACGATCCTAATCAACTCGCTGGTCAATATTTTGTACGGGCGGAGCATTTCGAACGTATGAAAATGGCTAACGCGAACAATCCAGTATTGTTTTTCCACTATGCCGAACAAGAGTATTATCACAAAGCCCTTGCTCACCGATATCAAGGGATAGCTCATGCCGCGGAGAGATAGCAATTCATTTAAGTGAAAACGAAAATAAAAATGGGCAGCGGAAATGATATTCCACAGCCCATTTTTGCTGCTGAAGAAGGATGGCTTGACCTTCACCCCAACAATCCCAACTCCTCATATACCTTTATCGCAATGAACCGTTCTGCACCAAATGATGGTCACGTTGAAATTGCTTTACAACATATAATTTAGATAATACGGACAAAAAATCATGTATATATATAGGCTATGGAGAACTTTAGTAAATAAATATTCGAATAGCCTCTTGGAATTTGACCCTTGTCCACCCTGACTATGCAAAGCGTTGCAGGGCTATTTGAAAAAGGAGGGGGCCAAGATCGGCCGATCGGTTGGAAAAAGCGTTCCCAGAAAGGAAACATGGGAGAAAGTCACAGGGTCAACCAAATATATTAATGATATCTCGAGACCGGATCTTTTACATGCCAAAATAGCTATCAGCCCCCATGCTCACGCCAACATAAAATCAATTGATTCGTCGAACGCCATGAAAATACCGGGTGTAAAAGCGGTCATTACAGGACAACATTACCCGATTTTGACCGGATCACCACTGACAGACCGGCCACCAATCGCAATTGACAAAGTGAGATATTATGGCGAGCCCGTCGCCCTTGTTGTCGCGGAACAAGAATATATTGCAGAGATGGCGGCTCTCCAAATTAAAGTGGATTATGAGCTTTTACGGGTTGTCCTTTCTCCAAGTGAAGCTTTTCAGAAAGATGCTCCGCTTATTCATGAGCATCTTGCCGCGTACAAGCGGAACGAAGAGGTATACCCAGAGCCGGGAACTAACATCGCGAACCGAACAAAAATACGCAAGGGGAATATGGAGGAAGGATGGAGGAATAGCGATTATACCATTGAAGTCCAGGTCACATTACCGCAATCGGATCACGCTGCGATGGAAATGCGATGCTGTATGGCAGAGATTTTACCTGGCGGAAAAGTGATCATCCATTCCGCTTCACAATCACCCTATATTATCCGAAGGGCAATCAGCCAGTCGTTTCATATTCCGCTTCACAAAGTCATCGTTCACACGCCTCTGGTCGGAGGAAGCTTTGGTGGAAAAGCCGCGATTCAGATGGAATTTCTTGCTTTTTTGGCTTCAAGCGCGGTTGGCGGGAGAGCTGTAAAATTGGTTAACTCCAGGGAGCTGGACATGATCTCTTCTCCAGTCCATATTGGATTGGATGCCAGAATCAAACTTGGCTGTACCCATGAAGGGAGAATTATGGCCGCCGAAATTCTGTATCTGTATGATGGCGGAGCTTATTCGGATCGAGGTGCGGTCATGAGCCGAGCGGGAGCCGTTGATTGCACGGGGCCTTATCGCATCGATAACGTTCATTGCGACTCATTATGCATGTATACCAATCACCCCTATTCCACTTCATTTCGAGGATTCGGCCATCCGGAACTGACATTCGCCATGGAAAGAGCGATGGATTTATTGGCGGATCGAGTGGATATGGATCCTTTGGAATTTCGTTTTTATAATGCGATAGGACCAGGGGATACGTCCCCGACACAAACCTTGATGGATAGAAGTAATGTGGGCGATTTACCCATGTGCATTGCAAAATTGAAAACATTAATCCATTGGGACGACCGCCCCCTACTTGAAATCGATGGCGATCTCATCAAGGCGAAAGGGGTGTGCTGTTTCTGGAAAAATTCGAATACGCCAACAGATGCCGGAGCAGGAGCTGTTATTCTATATAATCCCGACGGAAGCGTGAATCTGCTTTGCGGTGCAGTAGAAATCGGCCAGGGAACGAGGACGGCGCTTACTCAACTGTTGGCGGAACGGTTGCGTATGGATGACCGGATGATACATATTTCTACGGAAGTAAATACTGAAACCGATCCCCATCATTGGAAAACGGTGGCGAGCCGCAGTACATTTCTAGTTGGCAATGCGATTCTGCATGCGGCTGACGATGCCATCGTACAGTTAAAAAACATAGCTTCAATTGTGCTGCAATGCTTGCCGACTGACTTGGATGTCGGAGGGGGCAAGGTTTTCCGTAAAGATCGCTCCGATATTGGGATAGAAATTGAAAAAATCGCCAACGGATACAAATTCCCAAATGGGAATACGATCGGTGGTCAAGTAATCGGACGCGGGAGCTATACGATGCGTAATTTAACATCATTGGATCCAGAAACAGGTAAAGGAAATCCCGGTCCAGAGTGGACGGTAGGCGCACAGGCGGTAGAAGTGGAATTAAATACAAGAGAATACACATATAAAATCGTAAAAGCGGCATCGGTCATCGATGCCGGCAAGGTGATCAATCCGGAATTCGCCCGCAGCCAAATCACGGGCGGTATGAGTATGGGCTTAAGTTTTGCTAGCCGGGAGGCTTTTCTATTCAATGATAAAGGTGCCATAATAAATCCGCAATTGCGTACCTATAAATTGATTCGTTATGGAGAACAGCCGGAGTACTTCGTTGATTTCGTCGAGACGCCTCATTTGGAAGCGCCTTACGGGTTGCGCGGAATCGGTGAGCATGGCTTGATTGGCATGCCCGCGGCATTGGCGAATAGCCTGACCCTCGCCGCTGGAGTAGAGCTTAATCATTTGCCTCTGACGCCCGAGATGATCTGGAGGACGATCCATGATTCCGTTTAATTTTGAATACTACAAACCTTCTTCCGTTCAGATGGCTGTGGAATTGTTTCAGTCTCTGCACAAACAAGGGAAGAAACCGATGTATTACTCCGGAGGGACGGAAATCATCACATGGGCTCGAGCAAACTCCATTCAACCGGGAGCTGTTATCGATTTGAAGTTCATTCCGGAGTGCAACGTCATAGAAATGCAGAAGGATAAATTGGTTATCGGAGCTTGCGTCACGTTATCGGTGTTATCCGCGGCGAATCCATTCCCGCTGCTCACTGAAACAGCACAGGGAGCAGCCGACCAAACAGCCCGGAATAAAATCACGCTCGGGGGAAACATTTGCGGCAAAATTTATTACAGGGAGGCCGTGCTTCCGCTTTTGTTGGCAAACAGCCGTATGGTTATAGCAGGAATACAAGGGATAAGAGAGACTTCTATCCACAATGTTTTCCTGCAACAATTGAGATTGGAGAATGGAGAATTTCTTGTACAAATCCTAACAGACCGCGGTTATTTATCGTTGCCGTTCGTTCATTACAAAAAACGGCAGATTGGCAATGTCGGCTACCCTCTTGTGACAGTAGCTGCTATTAAGAAAGATAAACAGATTCACACAGCATACAGCGGCGTTTGCTCATTCCCTTTTCGATCCCTTGTAATGGAACAGGCGTTGAACGACTCCTCGATACCGTTGGCGGCAAGAATTGAACAGGCGATCGGCAAACTTCCTGCTCCATTACTAGATAATGCGGAAGGATCCGCCTCTTTTCGGAAATTTGTGCTTAAACAAACGATGGCTGACGCGGTTCAGATATTGGAAAGAAGGTGAAGCATGTCATCCTGCGATACCACTATTTATCCAGTTGAATTCCAAGTTAACGGTGAGAAGCGAACAATTCGAGTAAGGGCTGCTGATATACTGTTATATACAATTCGAGACAAACTTGGACTCACGGGGAGTAAATCCGGTTGCGATAACGGAGACTGCGGCACGTGTACGATATTGGTAGACAGCCTTCCTATGAAATCGTGCCTTATGCTCACCGTGGAAGCCGATGGAAAGAAAATTACAACGATCGAGGGTTTGATGAACTCACCGGTACAGCATGCCTTTGTACAACATCAGGCATTTCAATGCGGTTACTGTACCCCGGGCTTTATTGTGAACTGTCAGGGCTTGCGGAATGTTCATCCGCATGCGAATGAGGACACAATTAGGGTATGGCTGGAATCCAACATTTGCAGGTGTATGTCCTATGAAGAAATTCACAATGCGGTGAAGGACGTCTTTATGAAGAAAGAGGATGGGGAAGCATTTTCCTCTAGGAGTTGAGGAGGGGCGAGCTTGGAAGAAATTCATCGCATTTTGGAAACCATTCAACGTACCAGCCTAAGGAGCGTGCTTGCGACGATTACCCATGTGGAAGGGAGCGCTTACCGTAAAGAAGGGGCCTGCGTGCTGTTTCTTGAAGATGGTTCACAATTAGGGATGCTAAGCGCTGGCTGCCTGGAGGCTGATCTTTCGGCCTGCGTGCCGGATATTCTGGAGACAGGCGTTTCTCGCAGCTTCGTGTTCGACATGCAGTCATCGGATCCGCTGTCCTGGGGGGAAGAACTAGGGTGCGGCGGTGTTGTTCATGTCACGATGGAACCGGTAAATGATGAGCTTGCGGATCATTTATGTACATTGAAGAATTATTTGGATCATGGAACCGAGGTCATACTCATTAAAAGCTTCGGCTCGGATGGGTCTGTGATCGATTATGGTTTCTTGACTAGAGATCGGCACCTATTCGGGGAGTGGAGGGGAGAATTTCCACAGGTATTATTGGATTGGACGTCGTCGGAGGAGTCGTGGAGGAGCGGAATGAAGTTTGTCTCATCCATGCAATCGGATGTTTTCGTTCATACCTATTATCCCAGACCGCGTCTTATGATATTTGGTGCGGGACCGGACGCCAGACCACTTGCCGCATTTGCAGCGATCATCGGTTTTTCTGTCACCGTCTCCGATTGGAGACCCGCCTTTTGCAATCGACGTTATTTTCCGGATGCTGAATCTATTTTATTGGGGTTTCCAGAGGAAACGATAGGGATGATTCATTTTTCGCCTTACGATTATGCAATTGTAATGAGTCATAATTTTAGGAGGGATCAGCAGCTGGTTCGACTTCTTTCTGAGCGGCAGCTTTGTTACCTTGGCATTCTGGGATCGAAAAATAGAACGGAACGCCTGCTAAAAGGCGGGCCGGTTCCGATGGAAGTTCATTCTCCCGTGGGACTTGCGATTGGTGCAGAGGGGCCCGAGGAAATCGCAGTGAGCATTCTCGCAGAAATAATATATACGTATAGAAAAAATAGAACACAAGAAGTTGTTGTCAATGAGCCGGAATAATATCGTTGGCATCTATTTAGCGGCAGGCCAAAGTACCCGAATGGGTTCGGATAAACTTAGACTTCCGTTGGGTCCTATGAATTTGGGGAATTATGCGTTGGCTGCGGCTTTGAGATCCAGATTGGATTATGTTTGGGTAATAGTAAATGACGTTGCGGCAGCTTGGATGGATCACACATTTTACCGGGATCCGATCAAACGGAAATGGTCCGTTATTCACTGCCCTGAATCTCGTTTGGGGCAAGCGCACTCTCTGCGGTGCGGTGTACAGGCTGCACTTGCCATGGAAGCGACAGCCTTGATGATAGTACTGGCGGATCAACCTTTAATTACAAATGAGATGATCAATGAACTGCTTTTATGTTTTCAAACGCATCAGATGAACGGCAACATTGGTTTCGCGGCCTCGAGGTATGATGGTTTAGCAAGACCGCCGGTTATTTTTGCTCATCGAATGTTTCCGGATCTCCTGCGATTGCAGTGCGATCAGGGAGCCAGACATCTTATTCGAAAGGAAAAATCGGGAATTTGCATCGATTTCGCAAACCCGGACTTGTTCATGGATGTGGATACTGCTGAAGATTACAGGGCTTTATTGGAAAAATCCATATTTTGGAAATCTTGAATGACTTGTTCGGCGTTCATATATAACGCAAGCGGGTACTGATAGTTCTCCATATGGGCAGGCGCTTTTATTTGCAGGGCTGAGCCATTGGAAGCCAAGCTGAATGAGGCTGGGTCATCCAATACACTTTTCCAGTCCTTTACAAACCCCGCTAACGTATTCAAATGAACGGCCCAAATCCGTTGATCCTCTTTCGCAAAATTGCCGCTTTCGGACCATTTCGCAAGAACTCGTATCATGTCGGCAGAATTGGCATAGCCAGACCGAAGTTGATGCATTTTCTGGTTTAATTTTTTTAAGATATCGCGTTTTTTGCGGCCTAGCGGATTGTAACGCACACTTTGCTCCGCTTTATCCAACTCGGTTGTCGCTTGATGAAGTTCCCGGAATAAGGTTTGCAATTCTGTTTGCAATGTTTGGGCTTCACTCGAGGAGCAGCCCTCTTTTACCCAAAGTGCGATGTTTATAAAATGATTGGATAGATGGTCCGTGAAATGGATCATCTTTTTTTTGGCTTTGTTAACGGAATCGGGGGGGAATATCAGCATATGGATCAGTAGGGCAATGACAGCGCCGATAACGGTATCACGTATCCGATCAAGGGAATAGCTGGGCATCTTGCTTTGAAAGTACATTACCAATAAAATGCTGAGAGCAACTTGGATCATTATAGCATGATCCAACTTCAGCCACGTTACGATTAGAGCCCCTACAAAAAGGAGGAAGCCTATGCTCCAGCCGTTTAAACCAACATAGGGCGCTATTGATGCAGTGAAAAGAACGCCGGCAATTGTCCCCATGATGCGCTGCCATGCAAATTGTATGGACTTGTCAACTGTTAATTGGATGGACAAAATGACCGTCAGAGGAGCCAAGTAAGGATGTTTAGATCCGGCCCACTCCGCGAGCTCCCATGACAGTGCTGCAGCTAATGGGATTTTCCATACAGCCCCTTTATATTTGATAAAATCCATCATTTTATTAACCATTTTAGTAAGCCCCATCTTCATCTTATTCCTTATCAATTGTTCGTTCCCTTGTGTTGTCTCTACCGCGTCGGAGTTGGGAAGGCCCCTTCCTCGTAGTATGTCAATTACGATTTCCATTTATTACGAAGGCGGTCATGAAATGCCTAAGCCCTTATTTCACCCATGAGAATGAACACAGGTTTACTTACACTAATTGTTCATCTGTGGTGGTATTACGGTCATAGGGGAATTTGTATAAAATGAAGGAAGTCCCGCATCAGCAGAGTAGAGGTATCTCGAAAGATGCTCTACCACCGTCATACTGGCATTTACGTTATATGTGTCAAACATGGAAAACTGTTGAAATTCATATCTTACATATTGCCAACGCGATTGTTTATGCTATAATAATGTCGAATGGACGCCCATTCACGTCATACACAATAGAAAAAGTTATAGGCAATGGAAGTTTGGTGCAAATCCAACGCGGTCCCGCCACTGTGATAGATCGAATGCTCGGTCTTAAGTCAGGTCGTTTGCCTAGTAACTTTGTCTGACCAGTCATTTCGAGGCGAAAGTGGCTGGTTTACAAGTCTAGTGACGTTTACCGCCTCGCTAGGCTTTTTTTCCGTTGCAAGAGGGCTGCCGACGCTGCTGTCGGCAAGGCCGGGTGGTCGCCGCCGAACACGTACAATGAGGTATGGCTAAGCAAACGGGAGGTTCTTCAATGCCGAAGAACAGATGCACAGTGAGGTGCATGTCCCTTTTTTTTTCACCATCTGCCGCTCACGTGCGGATAACGGCTGCCAAGATCCGGTTGACGAGTATCCGGATAACGGTGTAAAGTGGTGGTAGACAATTGAATGATTGCGAGTTGCACAATGGCGTGCACCATATATCATAAGCAAAGAGGCTTTTAAAGGAATCCGTTCTTTTAAAGGTCTCTTTTTTTGTTGCCAATTACTCCTTGGAGGTGCCTTACATGGACAAAATTTCTATGAAAACCGACATCTATATGGGACAAGGCGCGCTGGATCGCCTGACGGAATGGCGGAATAAGCGGATCTTCATCGTCACAGACCCGTTCATGGTCAAGTCGGGGATGATTAACATGCTGTTTGAACGGCTGCATGAAAGCAACGAACAATACATTTTCAGCAATATTGTTCCCGATCCTCCGGTCGAAGTCGTGACAGAGGGCGTGGAAGCGCTCGGAGCGTTCCAGGCCGATCTTATGATTGCGATTGGCGGCGGTTCCGCGATCGATGCGGCCAAGGCGATGAAGATTTTCGCTCAGAAAATCTTGGACCAGCGCGATATGCCGTTCGTGGCGATTCCGACAACGAGCGGAACGGGCTCGGAAGTCACGTCGTTCTCCGTCATCAGCGACAAGAAGAAGAACATCAAATACCCGCTGGTGTCCGATGACATGCTGCCACAAGAAGCCATCTTGGACCCAGAATTAGTCAAGAGCGTGCCGGACTTCATTACCGCCGATACGGGAATGGACGTGCTGACCCACGCGATCGAAGCGTATGTATCCACCAAAGCGAACGATATTTCCGATGCTTTGGCAGAGAAGGCGATCAAGCTGGTTTTTGCGTATTTGCCAAGAGCCTACAAGGACGGGAACGACCTTGAGGCGCGCGAGAAAATGCATAATGCCTCTTGCCTGGCGGGTATGGCGTTCAATATTGCGTCGCTCGGGCTTAACCATGGCATCGCGCATGTGGCCGGAGCCAAATTCAAGATTGCGCACGGACGCATGAATTCGCTGCTATTGCCGTATGTGATTGAATTCAATGCCGATTACAAGCCGGGTTACGGCAAAGAGGAGAGCAATGCGGCGGCAGCCAGATACGCCGAAATCTCCAAGAGCTTGGGGTTGCCGGCTTCCAATGCGAAGAGCGGCGTTCGCAGTCTGGTGCAGGCGATCAAGCAGCTGCAGAAGCAATTGCGCATGCCGCAGACGCTGCGGGACTGCAACGTGGAACTAGGCACGGTGAAAGAGATGAGCGCGGCGATTGCCGAGGGTGCGCTGCAAGACGGATGCACGGCCACGAATCCGCGTGTTCCTGCCGCATCCGACGTCGTTGAAATTTTGAACAAAATGTTTCAATCTTGAATAGCAATTAAATTCCAGCCGTAATGATATTGACAACGTTTGCAGGTTAAAATATAGTAAAAGTAACACAAAGGCGTGTTGCATACAAATAAAAGCGAAGAGGCTTCTTAAAAATTCCGTGTGAACTTTTTAAGGGGTCTTTATGTTTTTTTACAGCTATTTCACGGTTTTTTACATGAGATGGGATGAGGGTATGGACCAACAACACAACGAAAAACAACGCGTCATTCAGGAGTACGTACCTGGGAAACAGGTCACGCTGGCTCATATTATCGCGAATCCCAACCCGGATATTTACAAGAAGCTGGGCTTGGGAACCGAGGCGAAGGATGCCATCGGCATTATGACTATTACGCCAAGCGAAGCCTCCATTATTGCGGCGGACATCGCGACCAAGGCGGCTGGCGTGCAGATCGGCTTCGTCGATCGCTTCAGCGGGTCGCTCGTTATTACGGGCGATGTATCCTCCGTGGATTCCGCCGTGAGTGAAGTGCTGCTTGGCTTGCAGAACATTCTCGGCTTCTCGGGTGCGAAGATTACGAGAACGTAGGGGAAGCGACATGAAGAAAATCATATTTGCCGGAAGCACCGGCTCGGGCAAGACCACGCTGTGCCAACGGCTGCACGGTCAGGAGATTGCCTACAAGAAGACGCAAGCCGTGGAGACTTTCGAGCAAGCGATCGATACGCCGGGGGAATGCATCGAGAATCGTTATTTGTACAAGATGCTGCTTGTCTCCAGCGTCGATGCGGATGTCATCGGGCTTGTGCAAGATTGCACGAAGGAAGAAAGCTATTTTCCGCCGGCCTTTGCGACGGTATTCGCCAAGCCGGTGATTGGAATTGTGACCAAGGTGGAGCTGGCCCGGGCGGATGAGGATATCGCGCAAGCGAGAGCTTATCTGCAAGCGGCGGGCGTAGAGCATATTTTCGAGGTTTCAACCATGGAGAACGTGGGAGTGGAAGCGCTTCGGGCTTATTTGGAGGCGTAGGCGACTTTATCATTCGATAGAGGATTCGCAAGATACAAGCAAATATCGGTAGACAATGAGGTGCATGACACATGAATGGAAAAATTGTAATAGTCGACGACGAACCTATTACAAGAATGGATATTCGTGAGATGCTTGAAGAGGCGGACTACAATGTAGTAGGCGAAGCTTCCGATGGCTTTGAGGCCATCGAGTTATGTAAGAAGCATCTGCCCGACCTGGTCATCATGGATGTTCAAATGCCAATTTTGGATGGGTTGAAGGCGGGTAAACGAATCATTTCAGAGCAGCTGGCCAGCGGGGTTATTCTCTTGACCGCATTCAGCGACAAACAGACGATTGAAAAAGCATCCTCTATCGGTGCGCTTGCTTATCTGGTGAAACCGCTCGACGAAAAGTCGTTCATTCCGATGGTGGAAGTGACCATTGCCAAAGGCAAGGAAATACGCAAGCTGGAGCAGAATCTATCGAAGCTGTCCCAGAAGATGGAAGAGCGGAAAGCGGTCGAAAAGGCGAAAGGGATTTTGATGAAGGAAAACGGCTGCACCGAAGAGGAAGCCTATCAAACCCTACGCAAACTTAGCATGGATCGACGGTGTCCGATGATAGAAATCGCAACAACCATCGTCATTTCCTATGATTGATTTCAAAGAACAGATTGTGCGGTTGTGCAATCGGCATACGGGACTGGCGGACGCGGATATCGTGCGGCTGACCGAGATAGCCGAGTCATTCGAAATGTCCGAGGTGCCGGATGATGTGTTCATCGACGTTCTGTCCAGCGTGGCGAATGAGGCGATTGTGGTGTACCACCGCCGTCCGGGTAACGGCAAATCGCTGTACCGGCGTCCGGTTGCGGGCGAGAAGGCGCTGCGCGAGAACGAACCAGGCGTCTTGAGAACGTTGGAAACCGGAATTATGTCACAGGGACTCGTTGCCAATACGCAGGAAAATCATCTGGTCAGGCAAACGGTATATCCGATCAAAAATCATGAGGGCGTCATTGCGGTCGTCATCTATGAAAAAGATGTGAGCGACAATATTCAAGCCCACTTCAATGTGACGGGGACGCAATACGAAGATGGTGAAATGTCTTCGATGTTGACCGCCATGCTGCGGTTCAAGGACTCGATCATCAATCAGTTGGAGGATGCCGTTCTCGTGTTCAACAAGTACGGATTTTTGAAGCTGAAAAATAAGAAGGCAGACGCGTACTATCGTCAGCTTGGTTATTTGGAGGATATTCAGGGCTTGCATTATGACAATCTGTCGCTGGATCAGACGGTCTTCTCCGACGTGATGAAGGAGCACTCCACGTCCCCTTCCTGTCCACTGACGACAGATGTGAAGGTGGCCGGTCGCTATTATCAGGTGAAACGTCTGTTTATTGCGGAGCGGGATCTTTGCATAGGCGTCATCTTGCACGATGTGACGGAAATCAAGGACAAGGAAGCGGAGATTGTCTCCAAATCGGTGGCCATTCGCGAGATTCACCACCGGGTGAAAAACAATTTGCAGACCGTGGCGTCTCTGCTCCGTATTCAGGCGCGGCAATGTGAAAGCCCGGAAGCCAAAAAATGCTTGAACGAAAGTGTCAGCCGGGTGCTGGCTATCGCGGCGACCCACGAACTGTTGTCCACGGAGATCGAAGCGCAGGTGGATCTGCTTGACGTCATTCGGCTCATCGCTTCGAATATTCAACGCTGCTTTGTCGATTGCAAAAATGTCAATATCGAAATAGCGGCTACACAGAGCATCTGCTTGGACAGCGATCGCACCGTCGCGATTGCGCTGATTGTAAGCGAGCTGCTGCATAATAGCTATGAGCATGCTTTTGGAGATTGCACGGACGGCACGATTACGGTGAATGCGCAGCTGGAAGGCGGATTGGTCACCGTGGAAGTGGCGGATGACGGAGTCGGATTTTCCGTTGAAGACGGTTCGCACAAAAGCTTGGGATTGTCCATCGTCCGCAGCTATGTGAAGGACAAGCTGAAAGGCAAGCTTGCCATTGCGTCCAGTTGTGATGGCACGACCGTTGCGTTTACCTTCAAAAAATAAATAATCGGGCTACAAAGATGTAGTTCTGTAAGCAATGAGGCTTAAGGTTAACAATTCCCGCCAATCGGGGGGGGGATATAACTTTAAGCCTTTTTGCGTGCATATATGTGGTATCAAGCGATGGGGGTGAAAGAAGTGAACGAGCAATTGCTAAGCGTTGGCATTGATATGGGAACCTCGACGACCCAACTCGTGCTGTCGAAGCTGCATATTCAGAACCTGGCATCGTCCTTTTCGGTGCCCCGCCTGGTCATTACGGACAAAGAAGTAGTTTACAGGAGCGATATCTGCTTTACGCCCGTGCTTACGGACAACCGGATTGATGCAGGGCAAATCCAGACGTTCGTGCAGGAGCAGTACCGGAAAGCCGGCATCCGTAAAGAAGAGATCCAGACTGGAGCCGTCATTATTACAGGCGAGACGGCCCGCAAGGAAAACGCCAATGAAGTGCTGCTGTCGTTAAGCGGATTTGCCGGAGACTTCGTGGTCGCTACCGCAGGCCCGGATCTGGAAAGCATCATTGCCGCCAAAGGCGCGGGCGCCCATACGTACTCCAAAGAGCATTCCACTTCCATCGTCAATATCGACATTGGCGGCGGCACCAGCAATCTGGCGCTGTTCGCCGATGGCGAGCTGCTGGATACGGGATGTCTGGACATCGGAGGCCGTCTGATCAAAGTCGACCGGGGGACGCACGAGATTACCTATATCGCGCCGAAGATCAAGCAGCTCGCGGAGCGAAGAGGATTTCAACTGGCCCTTGGGCAGCAGGCAACGCCAGCCGATCTGGAGCCGATCATCGGGGAGATGGTGAAGCTGCTCGAAGAAAGCGTCGGCCTCCGGCCGCCAGGCGATTTCTACGATACCATTGTCACGAACAAAGGATTGAAGCTGGATCGGACCATTCCGTGCATATCCTTCTCCGGAGGGGTGGCCGACTACATTTACCAAGAAGCGGCGGGCGATGTGTTCCAGTATGGAGATATCGGGATATTGCTGGGAAGAGCGATTGCCGCCTCCTCGTTGACGCAGCGGATGACGGTGGCGCGATCAGCCGAGACCATCCGGGCCACTGTCGTGGGGGCCGGTTCCCATACGACCGAGATCAGCGGAAGCACGATCACCTATACGGAAGAGAGCTTTCCGATCAAAAACATTCCGATTCTGAAGCTCGCAGCGGCGGATGAATCGGGGAGCGACGAGGTGCTAGCGCGGGCCATCGCCGACAAATTGAATTGGTTCAAACTGAACAATGATTTGCAGCGGGTCGCGATCGCATTGGAAGGGAAGAAGAGTCCTAGCTTCCAAGAGGTACAGAAATATGCCCAAGGGTTGTACAAAGGGATGTCGGAGCTGCTGGAGCGAGAGTATCCGCTTATCGTGATTGTCCATCACGATATGGCGAAGGTGCTGGGACAGACGCTATATGCCTTGCTTGGCTACAAGAAGGATGTCGTCTGCATCGACAGCGTGCAAGTCGACAACGGCGACTATATCGACATCGGCAAGCCGATTGCGGAAGGCAAGGTATTGCCCGTCGTCATTAAAACGCTCGTGTTTAACTAATTAAAGGTTGTTCAAAAAGTCCGCTTTTGATCACGAAGTGATTCAGGAAGCAACTCGGCATCGAATCTTGCGTTCACTCTTGAAAAGCGTATGCTTTCGAAGCATGTTTCCTTCGGAAACATTTTAGCTGCTCATGTAGTTTTGCCTACACTGCGCTGCTCTTTACAAGTTTTGCAACGCAAAACTCGCTACGGAAGCATAAGCCCTTCGAGTTCCCGCAACCTTCTCGGTGCTGAAAACCGACCTTTTTGAACATGAACTAAAATATTGAACATGCACTAATAAAGGTTGTTCATGAACAAATCGAGTTGCATTTGGAAGGAGGAGCTTTTGTGATTTTAAAAACTAAGCTGTTTGGCCGAGTTTATCAATTCAGCAGCCTAATGGAAGTCATGGCAAAAGCAAACGAGGAAAAATCAGGGGATATGCTGGCCGGACTGGGGGCTACTTCGTCGGAAGAACGCGTGGCGGCCAAAGTGGTACTGTCCCAAATCAAAATGTCAGACTTGCGCGACAATCCGGCGGTTCCCTATGAGGTGGATGAGGTTACCCGCATTATTCAGGATGGGGTAAATGAGCGCATCTACAGTGAGATTCAGAACTGGACGGTTGAGGAGCTGCGGGAGTGGATCTTGAACGAGAACACAACCGAAGCCGACATCAAGCGCGTGTCCCGCGGTCTGACAGCCGAAATGATTGCTGCGGTTGCCAAGATCATGTCCAACCTTGACCTGATGTACGGGGCGAAGAAGATTCGCATTACGGCTACTGCCAACACGACGATCGGCCGTCCGGGCACTTTGTCAGCACGTTTGCAGCCGAATCACCCAACCGATGATCCAGATGGCATTATGGCTTCCCTTATGGAAGGCTTGACCTTCGGTATCGGGGACGCCGTACTTGGTCTCAATCCGGTTGATGATTCCGTAGAAAGCGTAACGCGCGTTCTAAAGCGGTTCGAGGAGTTCCGCCAAAAGTGGGAAATTCCAACGCAAACTTGCGTACTGGCCCATGTTACGACTCAAATGGAAGCCGTTAAACGCGGCGCTCCGACAGGACTCATCTTTCAATCGATCGCAGGTTCGGAAAAAGGCAATGCAGCGTTCGGCTTCAATGCCGCCACGATTGAGGAAGCGCAGCAGCTCGTGCTGCGGCACGGACAGGTGGCAGGCCCGGATGTGATGTATTTCGAAACAGGCCAAGGCTCGGAGTTGTCTTCCGAAGCCCATCACGGGATCGACCAAGTGACGATGGAAGCGCGCTGTTACGGCTTTGCGAAGAAATACAACCCGTTCCTCGTCAATACCGTTGTTGGATTCATTGGTCCAGAGTATTTGTACGATGCGAAGCAAGTGGTTCGCGCCGGCCTAGAAGATCACTTCATGGGCAAGTTAACGGGCATTTCCATGGGATGCGACGCCTGCTACACGAACCATATGAAGGCCGATCAGAACGACTTGGAAAATCTGGCGGTTCTGCTATCTGTGGCAGGCTGCAACTTCTTCATGGGCATCCCGCACGGCGACGATGTCATGCTGAACTATCAGACTACCGGTTATCACGAAACCGCGACGCTGCGTGAATTGTTGGGCCTGCGTCCGATTCGGGAGTTCGAACAATGGATGGAGAAGATGGGCTTCATTGAAAATGGCAAGCTGACCAAAAAAGCCGGGGACGCATCTGTGTTTCTCAAGTAGGGGAAGGAGGAAACTCTCATGAACGAAAAAGATCTGAAATCGATGATTGAATCGATTTTGAACGAGATGGTAGGAAACAAGGCGGAGCAAGAAACAGTAGCAGCGAAGCCTGCGCAAACTGAGGCAACTGAGGCGCCTGTCGTGCAAGCTGAGGAGCCGAACGTAGGTGGGCTTGTACAGGCAAGCATGCCAGTGGAAGAGCAAGCGGACGATGGTGAATGTCTGGATGATATTACGGAGATCGACCTTCGCAAGCTGCTGCTCGTTCCCGATCCAGAGGATCGTGAAGGGTATATGAAAATGAAGGAGAAAACACCGGCCCGCCTTGGCGTGTGGCGTGCAGGTCCGCGGTACAAGACGATTACATCGCTGCGATTCCGTGCTGACCATGCTGCTGCTCAGGATGCCGTGTTCTCCTACGTGTCCGAGGAGTTCGTGAAGGAAATGAACCTTGTACCGATTGCAACGATGTGCCGGGACAAGGACGAATACATTACGCGCCCGGACTTGGGACGTCAATTCTCCAAGGAGACAATCGAGTACATCAAGCAGCATACGACCAAGCAGGCCAAAGTACAGATTATGGTTGGGGACGGCTTAAGCTCGGCTGCGATTGAAGCGAATCTGCGCGATATCGTTCCAGCCATTGCGCAAGGTCTCAAGATGTATGGCTTTGAAGTAGGCAATATATTGTTCGTCAAGCATTGCCGCGTTCCATCGATGGACGTGATTGGCGATGTGACAGAGGCAGATGTAGTTTGTCTTTTGGTCGGCGAGCGTCCAGGACTTGTAACGGCAGAATCCATGAGTGCCTACATCGCTTATAAACCGACTGTAGGTATGCCTGAGGCGAGACGTACCGTTATCTCCAACATTCACTCAGGCGGTACGCCTGCCGTAGAAGCAGGCGCGCATATTGCTGAGCTGATCAAGACGATGATTGATCGCAAAGCATCGGGGATTGATTTGAAACTATAGAGGTTGTTCAAAAAGTCGTCTTTTGATCACGAAGCAGGACTGAAAGTCGATTCGACATCGAATGTTGCGTTCACCTTCGAAGTCTGGTGCTCATGTAGGTTTTGCCTACACTCCGCTCCTCCTTCATGTTCTCACAACATTCTCGGTGCTGAAAACCCGACTTTTTGAACACGCAATTATAGCAATCTCAAGGAGGCTCGTATGAGAAACGAACCGATTCATGCAAAGGTGTTGGGCATAAAAATCATTTCCAACGTAAGCCAGGATATGGCAAGCAAGCTGGAGCTGATGCCGCACCATAAAAGCTTGGGGATCATTACTGCTGACATTGACGATGTAACTTATGCAGCAATGGATGAAGCGACGAAAGCATCTGCCGTGGATGTCGTATATGCAAGAAGCATGTATGCCGGATCGGCCAATGCTTCGACGAAGCTGGCGGGCGAGGTCATCGGGATTCTGGCTGGGCCAAGTCCGGAGGAAGTTCGCAGCGGCTTGAACGCCGTCGTTGATTTCATCGAAAGCGGCGCTCATTTCGTTAGCGCCAATGAGGATAACAGCATTACTTATTTCGCCCACTGTGTATCCCGCACAGGTACGTACTTGTCCCAGACTGCGGGCATCAAGGAAGGGGAAGCGTTGGCTTATCTAATCGCTCCTCCACTCGAAGCGATGTATGCACTTGATGCAGCGCTGAAGGCTGCGGATGTCACGATTGCCGCTTTCTTCGGCCCACCTTCCGAGACCAACTTCGGTGGTGCATTGCTAACGGGAAGTCAATCGGCCTGCAAAGCAGCATGTGATGCGTTTGCGGACGCTGTCCAATTCGTCGCAGATAATCCGACGAGTTATTAAGGTAGCAGCCCATGAGACATAGCGCGTTAGGGTTGGTGGAAGTTAGAGGGTATTTGGGCGCAGTCGCCGTGGCGGATGCCGCATTGAAGGCGGCGAGCGTTACCTGCATCGGCGTAGAGATCATCAATGGCGGATTGGTTACAGTCAAGCTTGATGGTGATGTCGGAGCCGTGCAAGCTGCCGTTGAAGCGGGAGCGGAAATGGCTACGCAATTGGATGTACTGGTAACTCGTCATGTGATTGCAAGAATGCATGAAGAGACGGCAGCCTTGGTGGCGAGTCCAGTTGACACAGACGGAAGTCAGGGTCAGTTGGAGGAGTGCGCAGCCAGAAGTCAGGAGCAGCAGGAAGTTACTGCGAAGGTCACTGAAAGGGCCTCTAAGGAAGTCACTGAAAAAGTCTCTAAAGAAATCTTAGTCTCTGTCGAGGATATCGCAGAGCGCGCGGTTGGCATCGAAGTAGTTGCAGCGTCCGCTGTTACGGAATCGGCTGCATCTGGATCAATCTCGAATGCTGAGGTAAAAAAAGCAGCTGCGGCAACCAAGGAAGTCGACGAAGTCAAGCCGACCTCCGGCCAGACGGGTACCGTCCCTGCCGCAGTCACAACGGCAGCAACAGCTGAGAAGACGACCAGTGTTCAGAAAAACCAGGGCAATGACAACAATTCGCGTGTGAAGCCAGTGCCTGCACCGGCAGCGAAGCGAAGCAAGAAGACGAAAAAAGCAAGCTCGTAAAAAACGTAGTAGAGAGAAGGAATATTGATGGAAACATTGGATAAAGACCTAAGATCCATTCAAGAAGTCCGTGATCTGATCAAGAAGGCCAAAGAGGCGCAAGTCACGCTGGCCGCGATGACGCAGGAGCAGATCGACGCAATCGTAAAAGCGGTCGCCGATGCCGGATATGAACACCGCGAGAAGCTCGCGAAGATGGCCAATGAGGAAACAGGCTTTGGCCGTTGGCAGGACAAGATCGTCAAGAATGCATTTGCTTCAAAGCAAGTGTATGAGTCGGTCAAGGATATGAAGACGGTCGGCGTTCTGAACGAGGATAAAGTGCACAAAGTGATGGAAGTCGCAGTGCCTGTCGGCGTCATTGCGGGCCTGATTCCTTCCACGAACCCAACATCGACGGTTATCTATAAAGCGCTCATTGCGCTTAAGGCTGGGAACAGTATTGTATTCTCCCCGCATCCAAATGCGCTTAAGAGTATTTTGGAAACGGTGAAGGTCATTAGTGAAGCAGCTGTGCAAGCAGGATGTCCAGAGGGTGCCATTGGCGTCATGACGGTTCCGACGATTCAAGGAACGGATCAATTGATGAAGCACAACGATGTTGCCTTGATTCTCGCTACCGGCGGAACGGCGATGGTCAAAGCCGCTTATTCATCCGGTACGCCAGCGATCGGCGTTGGTCCGGGCAACGGCCCTGCCTTTATCGAGAAGAGCGCGAATATTCCGCTTGCAGTCAAGCGCATTATGGATTCCAAGACGTTCGACAACGGCACGATTTGCGCATCAGAACAGTCCGTCGTGGTTGAAGCGTGCAGCAAGGATGCGGTTGTAGCTGAATTCAAGAAGCAGGGAGCGTATTTCCTCTCCGCAGAGGAGTCTGCACAGCTTGGCAAATTCATTATGCGGGCCAATGGCACGATGAACCCGCAAATCGTTGGCCGCAGCGTGGAGCATATCGCGAAGCTAGCGAACCTGGACATTCCAGCGGGTACGCGCGTGCTGATTGCGGAAGAAACACGTGTCGGCCCAAAAGTTCCGTATTCACGCGAGAAGCTGGCTCCGATTCTGGCTTTCTACACAGAAGACAGCTGGGAAGCGGCATGCGAGCGCTGCATCGAGATTCTGAATGGAGAGGGTGCCGGCCATACAATGGTCATTCACTCCGAAAATGAAGAGATCGTCCGCCAGTTCGCTTTGAAAAAACCTGTATCCCGCTTGTTGGTCAATACGCCGGGTACACTTGGCGGCATCGGCGCAACGACAGCAATCGCACCGGCGCTTACGCTGGGATGCGGCGCGGTTGGCGGAAGCTCGACATCCGACAACATCAGCCCACTCAATTTGCTCAATATTCGCAGAGTCGCATATGGACTAAGAGAAATGGAAGACTTAGTGGAGCAGGAGCAGCCAGCAGCGCAAGATAAATTGGCAAGCATCGATCTTGGAGACAAAGAACAGTTGATCGGCATGATCGTAGCTCGTATTCTCGAAAAAATGTAAGTTCGTAGTTTCATAGTCTCACAACCAACGTGTACTCAAACATTTATCATAAACAAATTAACTAATTACTAGGAGGAATTTTATCATGGCAAACGCAAACGCATTGGGAATGGTGGAAACAAAAGGTTTGGTAGGTGCAATCGAAGCAGCAGACGCAATGGTGAAAGCAGCTAACGTTACATTGATCGGTAAAGAGCAAATCGGTGCAGGCCTCGTAACCGTTATGGTTCGCGGCGACGTTGGCGCTGTTAAAGCAGCTACAGATGCAGGTGCAGCAGCAGCAGAGCGAGTTGGCGAATTGTTGTCCGTACATGTGATTCCAAGACCACATTCGGAAGTAGACGCAATCTTGCCTAAGACAAAAACAGTAGAATAATTACGGATTCCGAACAAGCCTAACGATTAGGACGGAAGAAGGGTGCGGGCTCAGGCCCGCATCCCACTTCCCGACTATCGCGATTTACCTTGGCCGCAGCGGGCAGTATGATCGCACAACGAGAAGTAGTTGAACACGCATTCGTACTAGAAGGATGTGAGAACATGGCTGTGATTACGGAAAGCGAACTACGCAAGCATTTTCGAAATCAGAATTTGAAGGATGTTGCCGTTTATGAGACGGCAGCAGGGACGATTCTGACGCCATCGGCCAAGAGCTTTTTGACCGATCATCAGATTGAGCTTCGATATGTGAAAGCTCCTGAACCTGGGGCAGATGTAGATACGGTGGAAACACCGGCGCCTAAGAAGGAAGTCAAGCTTCAAATTACGAAAAACCTGGATGTTGAACCCACATCTGAGGGAAAGAAACGGTTTCGTACGCTATATGGCGGATTTTTGGAAACGAAACCGGAGCATATGACGCATTTGTATGGAAATATGCTTGTATTTAAAGATCATCCCCGGATATTATTCCGCGGCAAGCTGGATTCATTGGAAACGAAATTATTGGAAGCACAAATCAGCTGCTTCAAGCTGAACATGACCAAGCTGGTCGATGATTTGGAAGAAATCTTGCAATTCGTGCGGCGAATCGTACGGTGCGAAGTGCTGAATGAAAGCATTGAAGAGTTTCATTTGCTTGGGATGACGGCTAAGGAGCTGCGCGAGCAGTCCCATTTTCCCAAGAAATACTTTGGATTGGAACATTTTCAACCCAGCTATGATATGGGCGAAGCGGTTGTTGTCATAAATGCGTTACGCACATTGACAAGGGAGACGGAGCTGTTGGCTTACCAAGCCTTCAAAAAAGAACACGGAGAAGCAGAGCGCGAAGATATCATTCGGACGCTGAACCGACTGTCCTCCTTGTTCTGGATTATCATGTTCCGCATCCGTGTTGGACAGTACAACTGATGAGGTGAGCATAGTGGATAACGAATTGGTAGAAAGCATTATCAATGAAGTGGTCAAGCGAGTGCAGGATGAGGCCTGCATCGAGATTGAAGCATCCGGCAAGCATGTGCATTTGAACCGCGAGGCGATTGATGCATTGTTTGGCGAAGGCTATCAATTGATGAAAGCAAAGGATCTTTCCCAGCCGGGACAATATGCATGCAAAGAGCGCGTTACGCTGATCGGGCCTAAAGGCTCTCTGCATAATGTCGTCGTGCTTGGTCCTGAACGCAAGGAATCGCAGGTAGAGGTTTCGCATACGGATGCAGTCGTGTTGGGAGTACCTGTTCCCGTGAAAGAAAGCGGCAAGCTGGAAGGAACTCCGGGCATCGTGATTGCTTCGGGCAGCAATATGATTCGGTTGGAGCGAGGATTAATCGCAGCTCAGCGGCATATTCACGTGAAGGCGGAAGACGCAGAGAAATACAACGTGAAGAACGGCGAAATCGTACAGGTCAAAGTGTACGGCAAGCGACCTCTCATTTTCGACGATGTGCTGGTTCGAGTCAGCTCCAATTATGAAACATATATGCATATCGACTATGACGAGGCTAACGCATGCGGCTTTGCTAAAGGGACGAAGGGGAAAATTTTGAAGAAGAGCATCTAGGTTTAGGAGCGTGAAAAAATGAACATAGAAGCTCTGGATCGGGCTGCGATCATTGAAGCCGTTACGACTGAAGTGATCAAACGGTTGGGGCAGGGACAGACGGACGAACCGACCGTTCCCAAGAAGCAAGCGGTCCTTTTGACTGTGTCACCGGTACCGGAACTGGAGAGCATGCTGGATCAGCACTATGAGGTGCGTTATTACGACGAATCGCTTAGAGATTGCGATGTGTTGATCATTCCGAAGCTGTGCCTTCAACTGTTGTCCAACCTCGCTAACGGTATAAGCGCAGGCCCGCGTGAACGGTTCGTGCTGACGATGCTGTTGAAGGGGCGGAAGGTTGTTGCCATCGAGGAAGGACTGCTTTATCGCAAATATAAGTCGACAGCACCTGTCCTTTTGTACAAGCTGTACGACGAATTTGCGGACAGGCTGAACAGCTACGGCATCCGGGTGGTCAAAGAACAGGAATTGCTTACGACTTGTATGGAGGATGGCCGGGCTACGGCTGTTACTCAGGTTGATAGAAGTAGCGAATCTGTTGATGCACCGCTCCACCCGGAAGTGTTGAATCGTAAAGTCATTACCGAAGCGGAACTGAAAAAATACCGTCTCCAAAACGGGAAAGAGATTGTAATTGATCGGCACAGCATTATAACGCCGCTCGCTCAGGACTATTTGCGCATGCAGCAGATGCAAGTGCACAGAAGATAACGGCGGGGTGAAGCTATGATCGTGGGACAAGTTACGGGAAGCCTATGGGCTACCCGCAAAGACAACAAGCTGAACGGTCTGACCTTCCTGGTGGTCAAGCCGTTATCGTATAACGATGAACCTGTTCAACGCGACTACTTCGTCGCTGCGGATAACGCGGGAGCAGGCATTGGAGATACCGTGCTCGTGACGACAGGAAGCGCTGCCAGAGCATCGTTTGCCAATTCGGATGTGCCTGTTGACGCAGTCATTGTCGGCATCGTCGATTCCATCGAGGTGGCCCATGATTAGTGCGATTGGTGTTGTTGAGCTGCGCAGCATAAGCAAAGGATATGAGACAGCAGACCGCATGCTGAAGACTTCTCCAGTCAACGTGCATCATATGAAGCCGATTTGCCCGGGCAAGTTCCTCATCATGATGAGCGGCGACACCGCAGACGTGCAGGCAGCGATGGATGCAGCAAGGGCAGATGCGGGCGAATTCCGAATCAGCGATTTTGAATTGCACGGCGTGCATCCTGACATCGTAGAGGGGTTGAAGCGACCTAATTCTTCTCAGCCTGTGGACGCGCTTGGAATAGTGGAGACATCTACGGTGTCTTCCGGTATTTTTGCATTGAATGAGGCTTTGAAGCAGTGTGATATTCATGTGAAAAAAATGAACCTCGGCATGGCGATTGGCGGCAAGTTCCTTGCCGTGTTCACGGGAAGCGTCAGCGATGTCGAGCAGGGGATGAAGGTGTTCGTATCCTCCATGGATCAAAAGCGGATTGTGCATCATACCGTGATACCTTCCCCGACCGAGGAAATCAAACAACACTTCCGATAGGTAGTTCAAAAAGCTCGCTTTTGATCACGAAGTGAGACTGGAAGTATCTCGGCATCGAATCTTGCGTTCACTCTCGAAGTCCGCTGCTCATGTAGGTTCTGCCTACACTGCGCTGCTCCTTACAAGTTTTGCAAAGTAAAACTCGCTTCGGAAGCATACGCTTCGAGTTTTCGCAACCTTCTTGGTGCTGAAAACCGACCTTATTGAACGCTATACCGGAAGGAAGTTAAAAAGTTCGCTTTTGATCACATAGTGAAAGAATGGAGGAGCACGTTCGTGGAGATTAATGAAATCATCATATACGGCATGGTTATTTTCATGATTCTCGGTGCCATCGACAAGTGCATCGGGTACAAGTTCGGGTTGGGCCACCAATTCGATGAGGGGATTATGGCCATGGGTTCGCTCACGCTGGCCATGGTGGGGATCATCTCCCTATCGCCGGTACTGGCCAAGTTGTTAAGCCCGATTGTCGTTCCATTGTACAGCGCGCTGGGAGCTGACCCTGCCATGTTTGCTACTACGCTGCTAGCAAATGATATGGGCGGATTCTCACTGGCACAGGAGTTGGCGCAGACTCCGGAAGCGGGCTTATTCGCGGGTACGATTCTAGGGGCTATGCTTGGACCTACTATTGTATTCATCATTCCGGTTGCGCTTGGCATTATCAAGAAGGAAGATCAGAAGTATTTGGCTACAGGCGTATTGGCTGGTATCGTCACGATTCCACTCGGTTGCTTGATCGGGGGATTGGTGGCTGGTTATTCGATCTCGATGATTTTGTCCAACTTGGTGCCGATCATATTGTTCGCAGTACTTATCGCACTGGGCTTGTGGAAATTCCCGCAGGGCATGATCAAGGGCTTCACGATCTTTGGACAGTTCATTGTTATCGTAGCGACACTCGGACTCGCGGTTGGCATCGCGCAGCAGCTAACGGATATCACAATCATTCCGGGGCTTGCGCCTATTGAAGAAGGAATTAAAATTGTTGGCGATATTTCCATAGTGTTGGCAGGTGCCTTTGCAATGGTATTCGTCATTACGAAGGTGTTCAACAAGCCGCTCATGAAGCTGGGCAAGATGCTTGGCATGAACGAAATCGCAGCAGCGGGCTTGGTGGCTACGCTTGCCAACGTCATTCCGATGTTCGGCATGATGAAAGACATGGATGCGCGGGGCAAGGTCATCAACGTGGCTTTTGCCGTGTCCGCTGCATTCGTGTTCGGCGATCACCTCGGCTTTACGGCTGGGGTAGCGAAAGAAATGATTTTCCCGATGATTGTCGGGAAGCTCGTTGGCGGGATTACGGCGATTTTCGTAGCTGTATTTTTGGCGAAGAAAATGGCTCCTGAACCGAAGGAAGGGCAGCAGGAGGCCGTATAAGGCCGGGTTTGCTCCGCAAGCCGCTGCTCTGTAGTTAATGGCTTTCTCTCCAATATAGGACTCTCTCATAATTGGTGCCTCGCATGCCGAGCAATCGGCTGCGGGGCATATTTGTTTTTGTGGTGCATACAAAAGAAATGAAACGAATCGTAAGAGCCCCTGATTCATTAATTATCGCATCAGCAATATATACAAAATACGATCTCTTCACGTTCGACAAAGGTATGTTCTTCGCAGAAAGATATGGAATTAATTTGATTAAGGATATCGTTTGAAAATACAATGGCTGCTTCTTCAGATTTCTTCTCTTCTCATCTCATGGATTTTTATTAGACACTCCATCCTCTCCCATTAATCTCGTTCGTTTTAGATATACTCAAGTCTTGTTGAGCAATTTCCTTTTAACTGTTATACACTTGTGGCACTTAACGCTATTGAGAAGAAATATATGGGGGTGTTTTCGATGAAGGTGTGGTTAAAACATCCAGATCCAAACAATAAGTACGGAGCGAAGTTTACATTAGGGGATAGGGAGGTACAATTGACGGAAACTGCAATCATATCAGTAACACGTGGAGAAAAATTCAATATTTTCAGAATAATCATCAATGGAATTATTAATGAAATAGTAAAGAAACAACTTACTAAGAATGAATCTTTATTATATGCCGAACTCTCAGGAGAACTTCAAGGAGGAATTGGTCAGACCGTAACTGTATGGAAAGATGGGAAATCAATGAATTATTTTAAAAGCAAAGGTGTCCACAAGTTTGCAATGAGATTTTTTGGATGGGTGTTTTATAGCGGTAAAGTGCAAGCATATTTTTTAACATGGAGAATCTCGAACCAGATTCCTAATGACATAGAAATCGAAGAAGTAATTAAGAAATATGGAAGACATTTTGACGGGGGAAAGCTTGTCAGGCAAGCTCAACAACCTCCCAAAATATTGAAAGAGATGAAATGAATCATTGGAAATACATTTGAAGTTGAAAGTAATTCGAGAAGTTAGGCCCTTCAGCTAATACCGTTATTCACGGGGCCTGTCGGCTCCTTGGCCCGCCCGAGGAGTTTACCAGAGAAACCCATACACAGGCAGGACTGTTCCTGCGGTTTAAGTGAAAGTCTAAGTAGAGGTGGAATACCACGGAATGGATCTACGAAGCGATTTCTCAATATGGATATGCAGCATTATATCTGCTTCTGGCCCTTGGCATCGTCGGACTGCCTGTGCCGGATGAAATTTTGATGACATTGGTGGGGTACTTGTCATCTATATTTGTACTACAATATATCCCATCCCTTATGGTGTGTTTTGTCGGAACGATGACGGGAATGACGGTCAGCTATTTCATTGGCAAAAGGGTCGGAAAACCGCTCTTGGAAAGGTACGGGAAATGGGTGTTTCTCACCGCAGGCAAAATGGCTAAAGTAGAAAAATGGTTTCATCGTTATGGCCCATGGACCATTGTGTTCGGCTATTTTATTCCTGGCGTTCGGCATTTGACTTGCTATTTCTCTGGAATCACCGGGATGGGCTATAAAAAATATCTGCTGATTTCTGGGCTGGGCGCATTCGCCTGGTGCCTGATTTTTATTACGCTCGGTTATTTCGTTGGTCTTCACGCTTGGGAGCAAAGAAGCTGATTGATTTCGGAAGCAAGGAGGGAAAATGCTCATCGCAGGTGGGCAGAAGTCGACGTTTACGGATATTAAATTGAAAACTTCCAAGTTGAGATAGGAACAATAAATTATGGAATAAATCTGACGGCCCCCCCAGATTGGCTGCCTTAAGCCAGTGAGGGGTGCGAATATTGAAACGTTATCAGAAACCACCCCAAAACGATTTAAATAGGTGACTTATGAATAAATTTATAAATTCAATTCTGTACGCTTGGAAGAATTCAGCTTATTGGTACACAGCCATACGATAAAAAAGTTCAGCGCGACAACGATCACATTCCCTATCATGCCGCCCGTGTAGGGGAAACTGAAAATTGTCTGAAAGTAATTCCATGAAATATGGAATCCGATAGCAAGCCAGAGGCTGCCTGTTCTGACGAACATATAGATGAACATCAACCCAGCGGCAAAGGCCATAATAAAGGCAAATAAATGATACTGCGGATTCACCAAGTGCATGCACATGAACAATGCTGAAGAGACGAAAGCGGCAACCCAAGTGTTGCTCGTCTGCCGGATAGTCGTAAACAAATATCCTCTGAATAACACTTCCTCGCCCGTTCCGACTAAGATACACAGGATCAAATTAGGCAGGAGAAGTGACGTATCGATCGTTGATAAAAAGCTCGCTTCCACTTCTCCCGTGAGAATCATTTGCAAGCCAAGCAAAAGCGTGCAGGCAAAACCAAGGACAACGCCATACAGCAAATTTATAATACCTTTTACTGTTAGTCCAATATCGCTTAACGGCCTGCGATCGAACACCTTCAAACTGAAAACAACAGACAACGTCAAAGAAAGCGGAATGACCAAATTTGAAACTTTTCCCTGCCCGGTGACGAACTTGAACCCATATGCAATCGAAAAGAGCAGCGCGATAAAAATGAGGCCAAGCCTTAGTATCTTCCAAAATGTCTGTAAGTTCCTTTTTTTGTCTGTAACCACCTTGCTCCATTCCTTCCTGTCATCATATGGATGTTTGCTTATATCTTAAATATACGCTAGTTATTAAACCCAATACAACGAAACAATTTCAGTACACTCCTTAAAAATTTATTAACACCAAGGCAAGTTTCTTGCAGCGTAAAAAACGAAGAGCGGCTGACAAAATTAGCATTTTGTTCAGCCGCTCTCTCGATACATAATAAGTTTTAATCGACCTAGAAGGGATAGTCCTATAACTAAAGTTCTCCCTCAAGAATCTTTACCAGATACACTTCAGGATGTGCAAGGAACTCTTCAAAGCTGCACAGATCCGCATAGTCCCTGTGCTCCTCATCATAATAGCCTACACATTTGTGCTTCGGATTCCAGACAATTAGGATATCCGAGTAGTTGTCCACTTCCGCAGACAGCCGCAACAGTTTTTGCCGCCCGGCCTTCATCTCAATCGTATCGGTAAACGTGAAAAATTCGACATATTCAATGCCATAATCGTTCTCCGGCAAATCAATGCGCAGTTTGTCTCCCGTCAGGAAAGTCATGAGGTCTTGGGGCAGCTTATAGTTTTTCAGCGCATACCGTTTATTTTCCAGATCATGAAATGCAGGCGGCTCCAATGATTTCAAATATTCGGCCATAGCCGTGTTCTTGCTTCTTATCGCAATCGTATAAGCCCGTTCTCCATCTTTTTCCGGGATAGTGACATCTGCACCGTGTTCAACCAGGTATTTGACCATCGCAAGATCGCCATTTCTTGCTGCAACCGTTAAGGGAGTGGCTTTATACGGATATACCATATCCGGTTCGTTGAAGTTAATATCTACGCCATGCTCCAAAAAGAATGAGACTGTTTTCAAGTCATGTTTATTAACCGCTGTTCTCAGCGTTTTACCGCCATGCTTTTTAATATCCAAGCCAAGCTCATGAATAAGAGGGATGTTCTTTTCGTTTCCATAATAGGCCTGTTCGTAGGCACCTGATTGGACATTGTTGAGCGCGTTCAGCTTAGCTCCGTGAGCCGCGACATAACGGACGATCTCTTCTCCGCAATAGCGTACGGCAGTCAAGAAGGAGGGATTATTGTTGACATTCAGATGAACCCCATGCTCGACTAGCAGCTTCAGGACTTCCATCTGTTCTGAAAGGAGTGCAATATCTAAGGGACTCAATGTGGTGTACTGGCTTAGCGCGATACCTTGTTCGATATCCCAACCATTGGCAAGCGCTTCGCGCAGCGCCGGAACATTTCCTTCATGAATGTGCATCGCAATTACGGGGAGCGTATCGAAACTGCCGACATCCTTAAGTTTGATCATATGTATCCACTCCTGTATCGTATATTCAAACATACCGCCTGTTTGCGATAGAATGGGCTTGCCGTACAAGTTGCCGAGCGTTTCTACAAATCTTGCAAAATGAGCCGTGAATTTCTTCTCGGATGGTGAAGACTTCCTTGTATAAGTATATATAGACTAGAACTCATAAAACAACATATCTCTCCTGAATAACGGCAAGCTGCTCCCCGGCGGCAGTAAGCAATGAGACATGAGTATGACGTAAGCTGTGCTGGGTAAGCGATGTAGGAATGGGAGCACTATAGAACGCGGGGAGAACCCTGGATACAATTACGAGCATTTCACCGTCTTTGATAATCTTTCTATTCAGGATGACCGACTACGGGCGGTATTACGGACGTATGATAAATCATCTCTATGGTATCAAGCAGACCTCAAGGGAAAGCGTACAACAGCCACTGGGCGCATTTACACCGGATACACATACAAGGATGTCGTCATTACCCGGGATGATATCAAGGATAAACGGTTCATTGAGTTTTCAATAGGGGTGGATATCGGGGGCACTGACGCAACCGTGGCCACGAAAATATCCGAGGACTTCGGAAATATAAACATAGGAACCACCAAAGAAGAAACGGTCAGATAAAAAAGAAGAAGAGCCAGCAAAGTAAGCGCCCCGTAAATCGGACGGCGCTATTTCGTATTATGAGGTCAGCCAATTAATTTGGTTGGCCATTTTTTATAGGCTCCAGTATGATGGCGGTAGCCGGGAGAACGTGGCGCTATTAGGGGACAAACCCCGACATTAAAACTGTTCTCCCACTACCCCCGACAACCATGTTTGAGCTGGTAGGGACGAAATGATCTCGTATAACAAGCGAAGCTATGGAGTTGGAACCATCGTGGGAGTTGCCGGCTAATCCATAAACGGAGGGAGAATAATGAACCCTGTTGTAGGAGTTGATGTGGCGAAAGGTGAAAGTCAGATCCAAGCCTTTATGGACAAAGGAGAGCCTTTTGGTAGAAGTGAAAAGGTATCTCATACATTGAAGGGATTAGATAGGCTTGGTCAGGTTCTTATTCAACTAAAAGAAAAGACTGGAGAAACACCTGCAATCATCTTAGAAGCAACAGGACATTATCACCGTGTGCTGGTGTTGTATTTAGAACGAGAAGGTTATCCTGTCATAGTGGTTAATCCGTTGCAGGCGCAGAAGTTTAGAAATACTCAATTGAGGAAGGTCAAAACAGATGCCCGCGATGCCTGGTATTTGGCTGAAATGTATTATCGAGAAGAATGGAGTCCGAGCCGTTCACAGGAGACTAACCTTGTGGATTTACAACACTTAACAAGGCAGCATGAGTTCATAACCGGCATGTATGTACAGGAAAAATTAAACATGCGGTCGTTGTTAGATCAGGTGTTTCCGAACTATACGAACGTATTCTACCATCTGTATTGCAAGGCTTCACTGCGAGTATTAAGCTCTTGCTTGTCTGAGAATTGGGCATCCGAACGCGATATGAGAGAAGTTGAAGAGAGGATCGGGGAAGGGGTCTGCAATTCCAAATCTGTATCTTGGATAAGGGATAAAGCTGAGCGGCTTGTACTGGAACTTGACCATAATCCTATAAAGGAAACGAGCATAGGACAGCTAGTGGCGTTACAAAGCGTTGTATCGCTAGTCCTTCAGTTTCAAGAACAGTTGGAACTCTTGGAAGAAAAGATTACAGATATCGCAGAATCGATTCCGGCAGTAGACTTAGTTAAATCTATGCCAGGAATAGGGGACAAGCTTGCTGCAAGCATTATAGCTGAGATCGGAGATGCCAAGCAATTTAGCAATGCTAAGCAGTTAGTAGCCTTTGCAGGGTTGGATCCTAGCGTATACTCGTCAGGGAAGTTTGTAGCGACTAGCAGTAGGATTACAAAACGGGGCTCCAAACGCCTACGAAGGGCTCTATATTTAGCTGTACAATGCGGTATACGTGGCAGTAGGAATCCTAGAATACGTGAGTATTTTGATAAGAAGAGAGGCGAAGGCAAGCCCTACAAGGTAGTTGTGATTGCTTGCGCCAACAAGTTACTACATCACATCTACGCCATGTTGACACGGGGCCAGCCTTACAACGGATAAAACAATAATGACATAAACTTCCATAAATATAGGAAGTTTATTTGCTATACCCAAATTTAAGGATAGCTTACGACTTTATATTGTATCAACAAAATTATATTGACAAGTATTAGCTGGTTTTTATGCCCTCACGGCAGCGTGGGGGCTATTTAATTTAAAGGGGATGTGTATGTTGAGTGAACCGCTAAATGTTTCAAAAGTAGTCAACTGGTTCTCCGGTGTAGGGAGCGCCGTAGTACCTGGACTGCAATTTCTTTACGGAACAAGTCAAATCGTTGTAAGTATCATGGCTGCAATAGGATTTTTCATTTTAATGGATTTTGGAAAGCAAACTTGAACGGTCACTGAAGAGAAACGAAAAGAATGTTTGATTGGAGCCAATATGGCTATCGTGTTACAAGCCCATATGGAACGCGTAAGGACCCATCCCTTTAGTGGCAAGCCAACATTTCATACAGGTATTGACATTTTGACACTCCACACGGCTAAA